>CAYRPQ010000092.1:0-1580 GCA_964426315.1 uncultured Candidatus Saccharibacteria bacterium | reverse complement strand
ACCACGTCGGGGTACTGGCCCTTCAGCAATTGCATGCGAATTTCCAGTTCTTCGGGGCTGACTGTGACGCCTTCTTTGCCAGCGATTTCGCCCAGGATCAGGCCGGCCTTGACGCGAAGCTCGGCGGCCGGGCGTTGCCGTTCACGGTGCTCCTCAGCCGTGACCCCCTCGGCGTCTAGGTGTTCCTGCCAGGTTTGGCCACGGTAAACAACGTCGCGCTTCTCTTCCTCTTCGATACGGTTGATTTCCTCGTCGACGAGCGATGCCGGTATGTCTACGGTGCTCTTTTCAGCTATTTTTTGCAGTAGCTCATTGTCGTAGGCGCGGGCGTTTTCCTGTTCTTTTTCGGCCACCAGTTGTTTTTTAATATCGGCTTTGAGTTCGGCCAGCGTTTTGAAGGGTCCGACGCTGGCGGCGAAGGCATCGTCGGCTTTGGGCGGTTTTAGTTCGGTAACCTTCTTAACGGTGACCTCGAAGGTCACTTTGCGGCCTTGCAAGTCTTTGACGTTGTAATCTTTGGGAAAGGTCAGGTTAAAGGTTTTGTTACCGCCCGGCTTAAGGCCGACCAGCTCGTCTTCGAAGCCCGGAATAAAGCTCTTACTGCCCAACGCCAGCGGGTAATCTGTGCCGTCGGCGCCGGCGATGGGCTCTTTAGTAGCGCTGTCGGTGCCCTTAAAGTCGATGGTCACTTCGTCTCCGTTTTTGGCCGTGCGCTGGACCTCTTGGCGCTCGGCGGCCCGCTCACGCAAATTATTAATAATCGTCGTGACCTCTTCGGCAGTGACTTCGGCTTTTTTGGCTTCCAGCTTTATATTCTTATAATTGGGCAGTTTGATGTCACCGACGGCTTCGAGCTCGGCAATAAATTCCAGTGTACTAAATGGGACAAACTTGGTTATCGAAATTTCCGGTGGCGCGGCCGGGCGTAGTCCTTCTTGTTTAATGGCGTCCACATATAGGTCGTTGACGGCGTGCTCCAGGAATTCGGTTTGCAGGGCCGATGGGTCAATCTGCTTTTCTAACAGATTGTCGGGCGCTTTGCCGGGCCTGAAGCCGGGCACCTTAACGCTACTGCCCACATGCTTGAGCACATGCTCTTTAATTCGGTCGAGCTCCGTCGTATCGGCCGTCACCGACAGCTTGATTTTAGTAGTTCCCAGTTGCTCGCGTTTGACCTGCATAGTGACCTATCTTATCAGAAACGGGGTAATTAGTACCAGCGCGGCGATGAACCAGGCCACCTCAACAACTGCGCCGATAGGCCTCTCAAACCACTGGATGGCCACCGCGAATCTTACGTACGGTCCGGGACTATAGCTTTTATGTTTAATGTTTACTCTGATGTACTGGCCGAGGCTGGCAAAATCCGGCAATGCCGCTACAAAGGCGCAAATGGAGGCCAATAGCCAGTGCTCGGGCCGCCTAACGGCCAGCGCCATGACCAGCAGAAGACACAACAACGCGTCGGCGTACAGTGAATTGCGGAACCAGTTACTTTTTAGGCGCTTAGTAATGCTCTGTGTAGGGTCCGGGCCAAAATGCGGCAAGACATCACAGACATAGTGCGAAATAAAGCTGGC
>CAYRPQ010000091.1:0-1637 GCA_964426315.1 uncultured Candidatus Saccharibacteria bacterium | reverse complement strand
ATGTCTTTACTGATATATTTGCCAAAAGCGTCGTATTTATAATCCAGATCCGGCAGAGTGAACATAAGCCCTCCTTTTTAATTGTCTTGAATCTATTGTAAACCGGCCGGCAAGGCTGGTCTAATCGATGCTCTTCATAAGGTCGGGCCACATGATGGCGGCTTCGTCGTGGCCGATGTTGGCGACCAGGGCCGCGGGGTCTTTCACGACAATGTGCCGCTTCTCGTCATAACCGATGATGTCTTTCTTTTGCAGGCGGCTGAGCGACCGGCCGAAGGTTTCGCGGGTCATATTAATCGAGTGGGCCATATCTTCGTGGGTGATATTGGCGTTGATGATGATGTACCCGTTGGTTTTGACGCCGAAGCGGTTGGCCAGGCTGAGCAGGCGGAATGCACAGCGTTCACGGGCGTCGGAATAGAGCAGGTTGTCTATGCGGCCGGCGTAGCGCAGGTAGCGCTGAACCATTTCCTCTAGCAGTTCCAGCATGACATCGCGGTCGCGGTGAACCAGCGCCAGGAAATCTTCTTTGGGAACGACGCGGACGGTTACCGGTTCGAGCGTCTCGTAAAAAACGTTGCGCAGTTGGCCGCGGAAGATCCAGATCATTGGGAAAAAGTCGCCCGGACCGAAGAAGTGCGTGACGTGTTCTTCTTCGTGCTTGGTCAGGGAGTAAATTTTTACCAGGCCGGACTCAATCAGGTAAACGCCTTGGGGTTCGTCGCCGGCACGGAGAATAATCTCGTTTTTTTGATAATTACGCTGACGGCCACCTTTGAAGAGTTCTTTCAGTTTCTCTGATTGGATAACATTCGACATGGGCTCGTCCCGCTAAGTGGCCATAGTATATACCCTGCCCGCAATAGGGGCAACCTCTGGGGCGGCTTTGCTAAGGCTAAATACGCTTGTATACTGGTAGTAATGAATGCCCTAGTTATTGATACATCCGAACAGAGCTGGGACGAGTCCAAAGGCTTTAAGCTGGTGGACGTGCCGAGGCCGACCCTCGACGAGGCCAAGAACCCCGAAGACGCCGCCATGGTCATCCTGAAGATGCACTACGCCGGTGTTTGTGGCTCTGACCGCGGGCTTTGGTACCGCTCGGCTTTCAAAGACCAGTTCCTGGGCGCCTTAGAGCAGGAAGGCAAGAAGTCGCGCATTGTCGGCCACGAGTTCTTCGGCGAAATCGTCGAGGCCGGCTCGATGGTCGAATCGCTTTATTCCGACCCCGATCCGCTGAACCAGGCCAAAATCGCCGTCGGCAGTGTAGTTTCGGGCGACTCCCATATTACCTGCGGCCGTTGTTACCAGTGCCGCCTGGGGCAGGCCAACGTTTGTATGAACGAAGCTATCTTAGGTATTACCATCGATGGTATTTTCGCCGATTACGTGAAGATTCCGGCCAAAAACCTGTGGTCCGTCGACACCGATCGCATCCGCCCCGAAGTAGCGGCTATTATGGATCCTTTCGGCAACGCCGTGCATGCCCTGACCAAGGTCGATGTTCGCGGCCAGCGGGTAGCCATTTTCGGTTGTGGCCCGATCGGGCTTTTCTCGCTGTTAATAGCCCATAAGTTTGGTGCCGCCAAGGTCATTATGGTCGATGTCAACGAGGCCAACCTGGCCATGGCCAAACA
>CAYRPQ010000090.1:0-1749 GCA_964426315.1 uncultured Candidatus Saccharibacteria bacterium | reverse complement strand
GGATCGCGGTTAACTCTATGGCCTCGGATGTGCTGTTGCCGACAATCATCTTCTGAACCGCCGTCGTGTTGCTCAAAACCTCATAAATGCCGATGCGGCCTTTGTAACCGGTATGATTACAGGCGTCACAGCCCTCTTCGTGAGCCTTCCAGAGCCGGGTGATAACGGATGCACTCGTGCTCAAGCCGTCGGCAGTGCTCTTGGTCTTGACTTCCTTGGCGGCCGGCGCGCCAATGCCGTCTTTAAGCGCCGATTCCTCGAGTTCGTGGATACGCTTAAGGCCACCATTGTCGCTGAGCTTAAAGGTTTTTTCCAGGCCTTTCATAAAGGTGGCGTCGGGGGCGAAAACCTCGCGGCATTCCACGCACAGGCGGCGCACCAGGCGTTGGGCCACGACCACCCGCACGGTGCTGGCAATCAGGAATGGCTCCACCCCCATGTCTAGTAAACGGGGCAGGCAGGTGGCGGCGTTGTTGGTGTGCAGGGTGCTGAACACCAGGTGCCCGGTCAGGGCGGCCTGCACGGCCAGGTCGGCCGTTTCGCCGTCGCGAATCTCGCCGACCATGATAATGTTCGGGTCCTGGCGCAGGAGGGCTCGCAAACCGTTCGTGAAGGTCATGCCGGCCAGCGGATTAACCTGGGTTTGGTTGGCGCCTACCACATGATACTCGATCGGATCTTCAACGGTTGAAATGTTAACTCCTGGATTGTTCAGTGAGCTTAAAACGCTGAAAAGGGTGGTGGACTTGCCCGAACCGGTCGGCCCGGTCACCAGAACCATGCCGTGGGGCTGGGTTATAGCCTGCTTTAATTCGCCAAGCGCCGAGCCCCAGAAGCCCAGCTCGGTAAAATCGGCGGCCTTAGTCGATTCGTTAAGAATACGCATCACCACTTTTTCGCCGTCCAGGATCGGCAGGGTAGATACGCGCAGGGCGTAAACCAGACCGTTGACCTCCACCTTAAAGCGGCCATCCTGCGGCGCGCGGTGCTCGTCTATCTTCAGGTTGCTCAGGATTTTAATACGGCTGACCAGTGCGCCTAACAGCTTGCGCGGCAGTTTGTTAGCCTCGCGCAGTAGTCCGTCGATGCGGTAACGCACCACTACGAAATCTTCGCGCGGCTCGATGTGGACGTCGCTGGCGCCGGACTGGATGCCATACTCGATAAGAATATTAACGGTCTGCGCCACCGGCGAGTCTTCGGCTAAATCTTTTTCGTCGACTTCCTCGGCCTCGGCCTCGGAGCCATCGTCGGTAATCACCTTGGTCAATTCACTGCTGATGTTGCCGCGGTATTCATCCAGTGCCGACTGCAAGAGGCTGGTAGTCGTAATATGCACCTTCAGCTTATTGCCGAGCTGTTTTTGCAGGAAGTTCAGGGCCTGGATGTCGTCGGGATCCTCCATGGCCATTAGCTTGTTACCCTGCTTGTCGATTTCGAAAACCACGGCCTTGTACTGCCGGGCAATCCTCTCGGGCAATTGTTTTAAAACCTCGTGGTCAATATCGGCGGCTTTAAGTTCCACGAAGGGAATCTCAATCTCTTCGGCGTAGAGCTTGGTCAGGTCCTTTTCGGTAATCAGATTGGTTTTTATAACCACGTCCTGCAGGGGGCGCTTTTCGGCGGCGGCCTGCTCGTGCAATTCGGCCAACTTGGCCTTATCGAGCTTACCGCCCTTAGCCAACAGCTTTTCAACCAGCGAATCGGGTATGCGCATCAGCTTATTCCACCTGTTTGTTTAGAGAGTCC
>CAYRPQ010000089.1:0-1754 GCA_964426315.1 uncultured Candidatus Saccharibacteria bacterium | reverse complement strand
TGTACTACGGCAACATGCGCTTCGACGTTAACGTCAGCGTCAGCAAAACCAAAGACCTGGGTACGCGCAGTGAGACCAAGAACCTGAACAGCTTCCGTAGTGTCGAAAAGGCCGTCGACTATGAGGTCAACCGCCAGATCGGACGCCTCGAAAAAGGCGAGCGGATCGTCCAGGAAACCCGCGGCTGGGACGACGCCAAACAGAAAACCTTCAGCCAGCGTAGCAAAGAAAACGCCGACGATTACCGCTACATGCCTGACCCCGACATCCCCCCGGTCATCATCGAACCGGCCTACATTGCCAAAATTAAAACCGAAATGCCCGTCATGCCCGAAGAGTGGCGCCAACGCCTCAGCGGACTCGGCCTCGACAATTCCCAAATCGATACCTTACTCGAGGCGGAAATAGAGCATGATGGCGTCAATTTTCTTATGTTCATAGAAGAGGCTCTGGAAGAGAATCCAGCGGCCGCCAAGCAAGAAGCAAATATGATGGTAAATATTGAAATTCCCCTAATGAGAGAAAAGGGCCCTTCCGTTGTTCCGCAAAGCGCAAAATGGGCCTCGCTATATAGCCCGATAATCGGTTTAATCAATGCCAACAAGATCAGCTCCACGAACGCTAAAATCTTATTAACCGAGCTACTAGAGCTTAAGGATATGCCCGCCGATATCGAGGGGCACGCTACAGAGAAAGGCTACATCCAGGTTTCTGACGAGGGCGAGATTGCCAAGATCGTCGAGAAGGTTCTAAAAGATAACGCCCAGGCCGCCGAAGACGTCAAAGCCGGTGAGATGAAGGCCATAGGCTTCCTGGTCGGCCAGGTTATGAAAGAGTCCAAAGGCAAGGCTAACCCCCAGTTGGCGCAGGACCTTATCAAACAGCAGCTCGGCCTCTAGGCGTGGTACAATTCTTACGATGAGCCAGACCAAAGTTACCAAAGCAGTCATCGCCGCGGCCGGTTTCGGCACGCGCTTCCTGCCACAGACCAAGGCCATGCCCAAGGAAATGTTGCCCTTGGTCGATAAGCCGATCATCCAGCATATAGTCGAGGAACTGGCTAGCGCCGGTATTACTGACATCGTTATCGTCACTGGTTATCACAAGCGCACCATCGAAGACCATTTTGACCACATGAGCGCCGACCTGCGCGCCAACTTGGAGCAAGCCGGTAAAAAGGAATTGCTGGCGGCCACTGAGCGTATATCGGGGCTCGCCAACTTTGCGTATATCCGCCAAAAAGGGCCTTATGGCACCGGCACCCCACTGTTGAATGCCATTCACTTGATTGGCGACGAGCCGTTTATTTATATGTATGCCGACGACTTTGTAATGGCCGCCCCCAGCCGTTTCGAGCAGATGCTCAAGATTTTCGAAGAGCGCGAAGGATCAGTCATAACCTGCGTGCGCCGCGACAGAGACGAAGACTACACCAGTTATGGCTACGTGGCCGGCAAAGAAGTAGCACCCGGCCTGATCGATATGACCACCATCGTGGAGAAGCCCGGCAGAGCCGACGCCCCGTCGGACCTGGCTTCGGTCAGCGGCTACGTGTTCGAACCGATTATGATCGACTACTTGCAGAAACAGCGTGAAAGCTATGACCCGGCCACCGGCGAATTCATGATCCAGGAAGCCATGCAAAAAATGATCGAGGACGGCCACCACATTTATGGCTGTGAAATCCAGAACGGCACTTATTACGACACCGGCAATCCGCTCGAATACCTCAAGACCGTATTTGATTTCGCGAT
>CAYRPQ010000088.1:0-1757 GCA_964426315.1 uncultured Candidatus Saccharibacteria bacterium | reverse complement strand
GCCGAAGATATGAAAGTCGGTCTCAGCACCAACCAATTGCCAGTAGCGCAACGCCCGGCCGTTGAGGCCGCCCTGGGCAAAACGGCCGACGTCTGGGTAGGCGGCATCGAGCTGGCGCTCAGCGAATTTACCAAGCTCGATCATCTACCGCACCGCATGTTCCTTTGCGGCGGCGGCTCGTCGCTCGATCTGCTAATGGATCGCCTGCAAGATACCGAATGGTACAAGAGCCTGCCTTTCAGCCGCAAACCCAGCGTGCACCACATCCGCCCTGAACAAGTTGCCGGCATCATCGATAAAACCGGCGACGTCAACGACCACACCTTCATCACTGCCATGGGCTTACTGCGCGTCGGCATGGATACCATGCAATTCGCCGGCAGTGGCGGGTCAATCCGCGATAAAATTGATAAAATGTTGAGTGTATAACCATGGCCGCTGAAGCTAAAGACACCATCTACATAGACATCGACGACGAGATCACCGGCATCATCGATAAGCTTCAAGTCAGTAAGGGCAAGATTGTCGCCCTGGTATTGCCAAAGCGCGCCGCCGTTTTCCAGAGCATTGTTAACATGAAACTGCTCAAACGCGCGGCCGACAGCGCCGACAAGCACCTGGTGCTGATTACATCGGAGGCCGGGCTGTTGCCCCTGGCCGGCGCGGCCGGCGTGCACGTCGCCAAAACCCTGACCAGCAAACCCGAAATCCCGCTAGGCCCGCAACTACCCGAAGAAAATGATGACGCGGTGCCTGAAGATACGCTCGCTAACGAGGAACCGCCGGTTGATCCTGAAAAACCGGTAGGCGAGCTGGCCGGAGCCGGTGCCGCAGTGGCCGGCGCCGACGGCGTTGAAACCCTGGTCCTCGACGACGAAGCGCCGGCTCCCGAAGAAGCCGCCGCCGCAGGCCCCAAGAAACCCAAAAATAAGAAGTTATCGGTACCAAACTTCGAGCGCTTTCGCCTGTGGCTGATCCTGGGCGGGCTGGTACTAGTCCTATTAATAATCATAATGATATTCGCCGCTTCGGCCCTGCCTAAAGCGACAATTAGCATTAAAACCGACGCAACAACAGTAAACACCAACGTTGGGCTTAACCTGTCCCCGGCCGCCAAGACTCTTGACCCCACCACCGGCACCATTCCAGCCAAGCTGGCCCAGGAGCAAAGAACCTACACCCAGCAAGCGGCCACCACCGGCCAGAAGAACAACGGCAACAAAGCCAGCGGCACTATTACGTTGACCAACTGTTCGAAGCAAGATGGTAGTATCGCAATTCCCGCGGGCACAGGTTTCGTTTCAAGCGGCAACACGTTTATCAGCCAATCTGATGTGACAGTTCCTGCTAGCACTTTCAGCTTTAGCGGAAAGTGTACAAGCAATCCGAGCACCAGCGTGGCAATTCTGGCCCAAAGCCCCGGGGCTGCCTATAATGGTGCAACAGGTTTTACCGCTAACGGTCAGTTTAGTGGCATCACCGGCACCGGAAATACTTCTGGTGGCACGGACAGCATCGTGCGGACGGTTAATCAAAATGACATTAATGGCGCCAAGGCCAAGATTGCCCTTAATGACGACCAGCTCAAACAGACTCTTAGTGACGACCTAACCAAGGCAAATTATTTTGCCATCGTGTCTACTTACTCGAGTGGCACGCCGGCCGTTAGCAGTAGCGCTCCCGTCGGTGCCGTGGCCGATAACGTGACGGTTACCGAAACCGTTACCTACACCATGTTCGGCGTTCCGCAGAGCGAC
>CAYRPQ010000087.1:0-1767 GCA_964426315.1 uncultured Candidatus Saccharibacteria bacterium | reverse complement strand
TTGAACCAGAACGAACTGCGCGGCACGCTGGGCACCGGCCAGGCCGTGCCGAAGGCGTGCTCGTTCTCGAGCTGGCGAACCAGGTTTTCAGCGTTTTCCTTAGGAATGGTGCCGGCGTACAGCCCCAGCAGGGTGGCGATGCTCGGTACTTTCAGCAGGCGGTGGGTGACGAAGTCGCGCGAGTAATACTGGCCCGAATACGGCTCCCAAAGCTCCTCGTAGCTTTTTTTGGTTTTGCGCATGCTTTTGGCGAGCTCTTCGGGCAGTTCCTCGCGAATCGACTCGGCGATTTCGGTTAAATGCGTGTTGGCCCGCACCAGGATGCTGTTAAAAGCCAGGTCTTCAATACTGAATAACGAATGATCGAGGATTTTGTTGGTGTCGTAGCCCTTGCGGCGCAGGCGGCGCTGGATGTCATACAGCGCCATGGCCTCGATGGTCGAAAAGCGCTCCTTGACCGGGATAGTTTGGGTGTCGCGCCGGAACATGGCGATGACGCGGTCAAACTTAATCTTTTCGATGATCCTGATCCAGAGCGGCAGGAGGTGCTCGTGCAGTTCGGCCATCCAGGGCGGCGAGTTGTCGAGGCCGGTTTCCCAGGGGTGGATCAATAGTACCAGGCCTTCGCCGTGCGGGTCGCGCTCGCGGTACATCCATTCGTGATAGGCGATTAGGGCCGGGTACATCAGGCGGTACCAACTGCGGCGCTCCGGCCAGGCCAGCTTGGCGCCGACCTGCACCACGGCCTCGGCCAGCATCGGCGGCTGGGTAATGCCAGTGGTGGTGACGTCCTCGGGGGCATAGGGGTTCAGCCAACTGCGCCAGGCGTTGCGGTCCCTGCGATACTGCGGATCGTCGCGAAAAATAATGTTCGGCAACATGCCGTTGTGCCACTGGCCCCGCAAAAGGCTGGTCAGCTCCACCTGGGCCCGCCCGACGTCGATGTGCCTCAGCCCGATAGCGATAAAACAGCTGTCCCAGAGCCACTGGTGTGGGTAGAGGCCGTGAGCCGGCTGGGTGTAGTTGCCTCGGTCGTTACCGGCCAGCACCGCTTTAGCTTTGGCGAACAGATCATCGTCTTTAGCCATAAGCACTAGTATAACTCAGCGGTAGTTGGTAAAGGCCAGGGGGAAGTCGAAGTCCTGGGCGCGCAGTAACTGCATGACGTCCTGCAGATCATTCTTGCTATTGCTGGTGACGCGCACGGCGTCGCCCTGGATCTGGGTTTTAACTTTCGGGAACTTTTCACGGATCAGGCCGGTAATCTTTTTGGCCTTTTCTTGGTCCAGGCCATGTTGGAAGGGCACCTCTTTGGTGGCTTTGAGGTTGCTTTCGGTGACTTCGCCGGAGGCGTCAATAACCTTCTGGCTCTGGTTGCGAGCGGCCAGCTTTTTGCGGACGATGTCTAAGATGGCGTCTATCTGCCAGTCGCCATTGCCGGTGATTTTAAGGCCGGTTTTGTCGCCATTCAGCCACTCCAGAGCGGCCGGTGTGCCCTTAAAATCGTAGCGGCTCTGGATTTCGCGCTGGGTCTGGTCGAAGACGTTGTTCATCTCGGCCTTGTCGTACTCGCTCACCACGTCAAAAGAGAAATTCGCCATATTCTTATACTAAATGCTTCCGGAACACTACACAACTTTCTGGAGGGGGAATAATAAGTATGCATTTTGCTTAATTATTATTCCCGTTCCAAAAGAAGGTGTGGGCTAACGTCTCAATCCGGCCTCTGGTACAATATCCTAAGAATGATTGACCAGAAGCTGGCTG
>CAYRPQ010000086.1:0-1928 GCA_964426315.1 uncultured Candidatus Saccharibacteria bacterium | reverse complement strand
ACACCTGTTTCTAGCACTCACTATACCCGAGTGCCAAAATCGCGTCAAGATAGTTTCTTAAGAGCTGTCCGGGTGGTGCCAATTTCGTCCCAGGGATCTTCGCGGTCCTCGCGTTCGATAGTGCGCTCATGCCCCTTGCCCAGTAATAACACGGTGTCGCCCTTTTTGGCGCGTTTTAATGAAAACTTAATGGCATCGGTGCGATCGAGCACTAAAAATAAGTCTTTGTCCTTAACTTTTCCGGATTTTTCGGCCCCGGCGGCAATTTCGTTCAATATGGCCATGCCGTCTATGTCGCGGTCGTCCTCTTCGGTTAGAATCACTTCGTCGCAATACCGGCCGGCCAGGGCGCCCTGCACGGCCCGCTTGGCCTCGTCGCGCCGCCCGGCCGAGCCGAACATCACGATCAATTTGCCCTTCACTACCGGCTTAAGATCTTTAAATAGCTTTTCAAAGCTGTCGGGCGTGTGGGCATAGTCGACGATAACGTCAAAATCCTGGCCTTCATCAATGCGGGTCATGCGCCCCTCAACACCTTCCAGCGCGGCAATCCCCTGCTCTATCTGCTGTTTGGAGAGGCCCAGTTCAATACCAACGCCGGCGGCCGCTAGCGAGTTATAAACGTTGAAACTGCCAGGCAAGCGGCAGGCTATGTCGTAAGACTCGCCATTGTAGCTCACCCGGTACTTAACACCCGAGGGTGACAGCTCTACGTCCTCGGCTTTTAAATCGCCCTTTTTAATACCGTATAACAGGGGTGATTTGACGTCGCCGGCGAATAGCACGGCGCTGGGGTCTTCGGCATTGATCACGCCGGCCCGCAAGCCCTTGCGGTTCTTATTGGCCAGCTTGAATAGCCGGCGCTTGGCGTCGCGGTAACGTTCAAAGGTCTTGTGATAATCGAGGTGCTCGTGCGTCACGTTGGTCATAACGGCCAGGCTGAACGGCACTCCCCACACCCGGTGCTGTGCCAAGCCCTGGCTGGTGACTTCCATAACGACCCAGTCCGCATTGGCGGCCCGCATATGTTTCAGGCGTTGCATTAACTCCGGTACGGGCACGTTGGTGTAGTGGTGTATTTGTGGCTGGATATCGTTACCGACTCCCCAGGCCACGGTGGTCATCAGGCCGGTGTTATAGCCGGCTTCCTGCAACATGCGGTGGATCATAAAAGCCGTCGAGGTCTTGCCGTTGGTGCCCGTCACGCCTATAACCTTCAGCCCCCGGCCCGGAAAACCGTTGGCCAGGTTCAGTAAAAAAGCTTCGCCCAGGTGCCCAAAAGGCTCGACGGCCGTGAAGAGCCCACGCGGGATCAGCTTCTTGACGGCTTTTCGGAAATTCATGACTCCTTAAGTATACTGTAAGCTGATGAAAATTTTGGGAATCGAGACCAGCTGTGACGAGACTGCCGCCTCCGTTGTGGAAGACGGCAAGCGGATGTTGAGCAACGTTGTGGCCTCCAGCATGGACCAGCATATTAAGTACGGCGGTGTGGTGCCCGAGATCGCCGCCCGCAGTCATATAGAAGTGATAATGCCGGTTATAAAACAGTCTTTGGATGACGCCGGTTGCGATTGGAATGATATCGACGGCATCGCCGTTACTTGCGGAGCCGGGCTGGGCGGCAGCCTGTTGATCGGCGTTATGACCGCCCGGACATTGTCCATGGCCCTGAGCAAACCGCTATACGCAATTAACCACGTCGAGGCCCACGTGTATGCTAATTTTCTAACAGCCACTTCCCTGCCCGGCTATCAAATGCCGGCCAAACAGCCCGAATTTCCCCTGTTAGCCGTTATCGTTAGTGGCGGCCACAGCCAGCTGGTTTTGTTCCGTGATCACTTCGATTATGACCTGCTCGGCCGCACCCAGGACGACGCCATCGGCGAGGCCTTCGACAAAGTGGCCAAAATGCTCGGCCTGCCCTA
>CAYRPQ010000085.1:0-1937 GCA_964426315.1 uncultured Candidatus Saccharibacteria bacterium | reverse complement strand
GGTCGCCCGACATGATGGTCCCTAAGGCCTACAAAGACCGCCGCGAACTGCCGCCGAAGATAGAAGGTGTGTCCTATGAATAAGGGCAAGTACATCGTCATTGAGGGTGCCGAGGGCGTCGGCAAGACCACGCAACTACAGGAACTGGCCCGCCGCCTGCAATCTGCCGGCCTGCCGGTACGCCTACTGCGCGAACCCGACAGCCAAAGCGACCTGACGGCCAGGGCCATTCGCCAGCTCACCCAAGACCCGCGCTACCCCATGAACACCCGCACTGAAGTACTTTTGTATAACGCCGCCCGTTCACAGAGCCTGCAGGTTATCAAGCAAAGTGTCGAACATGGCATTATCTGCCTGGTTGACCGCAACTACCTGACTACGCTGGCTATTCAATACTATGGCCGAGGCGACGTGCCCGACTATGAAGTCATCAATAACATCATCAATTTCGCCGTCGACGGCGTTGAGCCCGATCTTTGCATTGTTTTGGACGCCCCGGTCAACACTCTCCGCGAGCGTTTAGATGACCGTTATCACGGCGAGCGCTTCGATAACCTGGACGACTCATTCCTGGAAAGAGTCCGCGCCGGCTACCTGTGGGAGGCTAAACAGCGCGACCTACCGGTCGTTTACGCTACAGAAGATGAAGCGACCGTCGCCGAACACATCTGGAACCTGGTTTCAAAAGAATTGGCTATGCGCCGATCGTCGCAGGCCGCCGAAGCTAAAGCTCCTGCCTCTGTTAAAGAGATAATCGAGCAGAAAGCCGCCGCCGGTCCGGCAAAAGATACTGAATATGTCACCAAAGACTCGGAAGGCAAGTATTCTATAACCGAACAAGGCCGCGAATACCTTAAAGAAGCCGTTACGGATGCCGACGGTGACGTTTATGTGTTCGGAGACAAGCTCAGCCCGGTGACCATTGCCGCCGCAATGGCCCGCCTCAGCCGCCGCGGCGACGATATGCGTGTCACCTTGCTCGACGAATTCGCCGGTAAAATCGACAAAGACGCCCAACTACTCCACCGTGTCATCACGGCCTACGGCGACGATTCGGTCCAGCAATTGGCGGGCATCCACTTCGTGTTCGAGAATGCCTCCAACCTGCTTACTAAAAAGCTGGAATGGGGCCGCCTGGCCGCCTATTTGGAGCAATCCACGCGTTACATTTACTTTGACGAGAAAGATAAGAACGGCAAATACCGCTACCATACGCCAGAGCACCTGGAACCATCCATTAAAAAACAATACGAACAGGCCATGGATACCATTTTTGACCTGTATTCCGACATGGTGCACAAGCTTACCGATCATCTCAAAGCCACTTCTACTACTCCGGAAAAGGAGCGCGACATCGCCTGGAAGGGCGCCATCCGCGCCCAGGCTTGCGACGCCATCCGCACCGTCCTGCCTGTCGCCACTACTTCCACGGTAGGCATTTTCGCTTCCGGCCAGGCCCTGGAAAGCCTGATCATGCACCTCCAGAGCGATGAACTGCCCGAAGCCCGTTCCGCCGGCAACCAGCTTCTGGAGCAGGGTCGTAAAGTTATGCCTGTCTTCCTGGAGCGCGCCGATAAGCCCGAACGCGGCGGCGCCATGGTGGCCTACCGTGCCAACACCGCCGGTGTCGTTAAAGAATTGGCCAAAGAATACCTGCCCGACAACCACGCCATGGCTCCGGCCGAGCCGGTCACGCTGGTGGACTTCTGGCCCAAGAATGAAATGCTGTTGGTGCCGGACATGCTCTACGAGCACAGTAACCTGCCGCTGGAACAGCTCCAGGCCGAAGTTAACGGCTGGCCATACGATAAAAAGATCGAAATCTTTAAAGCCTACATGGGCGAGCGCCTAAACCGCCGCCACAAACCAGGCCGGGCCCTCGAAAAAGCCCATTACAGCTGGGACCTGGTCTGCGACTACGGCATTTTCCGCGACCT
>CAYRPQ010000084.1:0-1969 GCA_964426315.1 uncultured Candidatus Saccharibacteria bacterium | reverse complement strand
CGCTTAGTCCACTTTAATTGGTCGTAAGCCTTGCTTTTTTGGGGGGTAAAAAGCCGTGCCACCCCCAGGCTGGTAGTCTGTCCCATAGTTATTTCCCTCTTTCCGTCCGCCGTCTCTCTAAGCGGACACTTGTTTTTATATTTTTAGTGTTTTTGTTAGGCGGTAGTTCTATGCTTGCCCTGCTTGACCAGGGATAATTCCTGTTCGAAGCTGGCGATGTCCTTGAAGCGCCGGTAGACGCTCGCGAACCTTACATAAGCAACCTCGTTGAGCTGAGCCAATTGATCCATCACCAGTTCGCCAACGTGAGTCGACTTAACTTCTGATTCGCCGCCGGCGTAGAGTTCCTGTTCTATGGAATCGACGACCTGTTCCAGCTGTAAACTGGTGACCGGTGTCTTTTCGCAGGCCCTGTAAAGGCCGGCCAGCAACTTGGCGCGGTTAAATAATTCGCGGGTGCCGTCTTTTTTGACGACGATCAGTTGTGGTCTTTCCAGGCGCTCGTAGGTTGTGAAGCGATGCCCACAACCGTTACACATGCGACGGCGACGGATGGCTTGGCCCGCTGCCACGTCCCGCGACTCGATCACTTTGATGTCGTCGCTTTGGCATTGGGTGCATTTCATGCTGCCTCCTATTACCTTAAATGTGCTCAGCTTTTCCTATTATGTGTGTTTTTGGTTTTCCACATATAGTGCTGTGTGACCCTAATATAGCCCTAGCTGTAGCGTTTTGCAAGCTTTTTTCGCTGTATTATTTAATACGGCTTCAATAGAGTAAAACGTCCGCAAAACCCTTCCAACCATACTCGGGCATTCACAAAGCTGTTCGTGCCCGAATCGAAAAACGATAATGGTTGTCAGAGTTCCGCAGCCGTTTTACTCGTCGCCGCTACTTTCATTTAGATCGTCGGAGTCGTCGTCTTTTTTGGATTTGCGGCGGCCCAGGCGGCGCAGGAAGGAGGGCTTGTCGAGCTCGTCTTCGAGACTACTGGTAACTACCTCGCCGGAATCATCGTCATATA
Organism: uncultured Candidatus Saccharibacteria bacterium; assembly: GCA_964426315.1. GTDB lineage: Bacteria > Patescibacteriota > Saccharimonadia > Saccharimonadales > UBA4665 > UBA5150. Next base: position 945 of record CAYRPQ010000084.1, on the reverse strand, counting down.
CCGTATCGGCGTGTTTCTTGTCGTCGCCTTCGCCTTCTTCTTCGTCGTTGATGGACCAGATGTTGGGCATGGGGGTTTCTTTGGTGAAGTCGTGAGTGGCCGGGTGGTCTTCTTCGTTGTCGTCTCCCAGGTCCATGTCTATCTCGGCCAGGGTCTTTTCTTCTTGCTTGGAAGTTTTGGGGCTAGTGACATCCAGGTCGGTTCTTTCGGAAACGGTACCTGCTTTGGACGGTACTTCATTGCGCTTGGCATAGTAGGAAGCGTCGAAACCGGTAGCTACGACGGTGATAATCACCTCGCCGTCCAGGTCGGGATTGATGGTGGCGCCAAAGATAATGTTGGCGTCGGGGTCGGCGGCGTTGGTGATAGTTTCGGCGGCGGCGTTGATCTCGTGCATGGCCAGGTCGTTACCGCCAATGACGTTGAACAGGATGCCGCGGGCGCCGTCGATAGAGACTTCTAACAGGGGTGATTCGATGGCCTGCTTGGCGGCCGTAACGGCACGGTCTTCGCCGCTGGCCCGGCCAATGCCCATAAGGGCCGAACCGGCCTTGGTCATGACGGTCTTAACGTCGGCGAAGTCGAGGTTAATCAGGCCGTGAACGGTGATCAGGTCGGAAATGCCCTGCACGCCCTGGCGCAAGACGTCGTCGGCCACTTTGAAAGCCTCGGTGAGAGGCGTGTCGCGGTCGATAGTCTGCAATAGCCGGTCATTAGGAATGACGATTAGAGTGTCAACGGCGGCGCGCATCTTTTCGATGGCCACTTCGGCGTTCTTGCGTCGTTTTTCGCCCTCGAAAGCGAACGGCTTGGTGGCAAAACCGACCACCAGCGTACCCAGCTCGTTGGCGACCTCGGCCACCACGTGGCCGGCGCCACTGCCGGTGCCACCGCCGGCGCCGATGGTTACAAAGACCATATCGGCGCCTTCCAGGGCTTTGCGGA
>CAYRPQ010000083.1:0-2138 GCA_964426315.1 uncultured Candidatus Saccharibacteria bacterium | reverse complement strand
GCCTCGACGGCGTCGTCACTGACTACCCCGATCGTTTCGAAAAGTAAGAGCTTCAATCTGTTACACTGGTAGGATGAAAGTGGTGTTTGATTATAGCGAGGCTGAGGCTGCCAACATCCGGACATTCTTTTTCCGGCCGGAAAAGCCAGTGCGCTACACGGCCGGGCAGTTTATCGAGCTGACTGTCAAACACCCTCACCCTGATAAGCGTGGTATCAGGCACTGGTTTACCCTGTCTTCATCACCAACTGACACTTTGCTCAGTATTACTACGAAATTCGCCGGAGCAACCAGCAGTACCTTCAAAAAAGCCCTCTTCGCGCTGGAGCCCGGCGCCGAGCTGCTGATGAGTGAACCGATGGGCGACTTCGTACTGCCAAAATTAATCCAAACCCCGTTAGTGTTCGTAGCTGGTGGAATCGGCATCACTCCCTTTCACAGCATATTGGAATGGCAGGCCGCTACCGGCGAACAGCGCCCGATTAAGCTGCTCTACGGCGTGAATAATGAAGATGAGATCATATTTCAGGATACCTTCGAAAGGGCTGGCCAGCACGCCACTGTCGTTGTCAGTAACCCGACAGCTGCCTGGGGCGGCGAGCGCGGCCACCTCAGTGCCGAGCTAATCCTTGGCCTGGAAAAACCTTCTGAGGAGACATTAATCTATGTGTCGGGGCCTGAACCAATGGTCGAAAGCCTGGAGAAAGACCTCAAAAAGGCCGGATTAAGCCAGCGCCAGCTAGTACTGGACTTCTTCCCTAATTACACCGCCGACTACTAGTTTTGGACGGGGTGGAGGTGGCCCTCGAGGTATTCGCGGATTTTGAGGGCGGCGGTGGCTCCCTCGCCAGCGGCGGAGGCAATCTGCATGGTGGCTCCAGAGCGGATGTCGCCAGCCGCGAAAACGCCGGGCATACTGGTCTGGAGGTGCTGGTCGGTGATCACGAAACCTATTTCGTCCAGACGAACGGGCGTGGGCTTGAGAAACTGCGAATTCGGCATCAGGCCAACGAAGACAAAGACGCCGTCGGTTATGAATTCGACGGCTTTGCCGCCAGAGGTGGCTTTGACCTTGGTGACGCTGTTGTTTTCGCCGACAATTTCATCGGTGGTGGTAGCGAGGTGAATGGTGACTTTGCCATTTTTGACGTATTCGTCGAGCTCGTGCTGGAGGACATCGCTAGCCTTGATGGTCGACCGCACCAGCAGGTCGATGTGAGTGGCGAAACGGGTTAGGAAGATGGCCTCCTGGACGGCCGAGTTGCCGCCGCCGATGACGACTAGTTTTTTATCGCGGTAAAAGGCCCCGTCGCAGGTGGCGCAGTAGTGGACGCCGCGGGCGTAGTACTCCTTTTCGCCGGGGCAGCCGACTTTTTTATAATCAGAACCGGTGGCGATCAGTACCGCTTTGGCATGCATATCGCCGCTGGTGGTCTCTAGGCGCTTGTACTCGCCCTCGTCGTGGAGGGCAGTGACTTCGCCGTACTCGATGACCGCGCCAAAGCGCTCGGCCTGGGCCCGGAGGTCGTCGGCCAGCTTGAGGCCAGCGACACCGTCGGGGAAGCCGGGGTAGTTATCAATTTTGTCGGTAACGGCCGCCAGGCCGCCGATGACACCGCGCTCAAACAGCACCGTTTCGATATCTTCGCGGGTGGTGTAGATAGCTGCCGTCAGGGCTGCCGGTCCAGCTCCGACGATTATCACGTCGTGCTTGGGGGTGTCTTTTATCTCACTCATAGGTACTCATTGTATCAGTTAATCCAAGTTATAGAACTTTATTTGTAGGAGTACAGTGCAAGGAAACGTTGAGACCTGGAGGGAGCCATACAGATGGTATGGCGAGTGAGGATCGTAAACGTTGACGCCGCGATGTGCCCTAGAAATAAAGTTCTAGGCTACTGCTGGGGCTAGGCGGGCTAAGTTATAGCCGACGATAACTTCTTGGGAGTCGTCGTGTTTGGTGACTAGGGTGACGGGGACGGTCATGGCGCCGCTGAGGTTGATCGCCTCAGCTTGGCGGTGCGGGTGTTCGTCGAGATTGACTTCTTCGTAGCTCATACCTTTGGCGCTCAGATACTTTTTGACCATCTGGCAGTAGCCGCAGGTGTTGGTAGTGAAAATGGTGATGTTTTTGACCA
>CAYRPQ010000082.1:0-2195 GCA_964426315.1 uncultured Candidatus Saccharibacteria bacterium | reverse complement strand
TGGCCGGCACCTGGTACTACGGCCCACTGGGCGTGGCCCTCAAGCTTAACGTTATGAACCTGTGGTGGAATACATTTGTGGAACGCCGCGACGACATGTATGGCGTCGACGCCGCCATTTTGATGAACAAGAAAGTCTGGGAAGCCAGCGGCCACGCCACCGGTTTTAATGACCCGATGGTGGAGTGCCTCGAATGTCATTCGCGCTTGCGGCAGGATCACGTCAAAGACGGCAAGTGCCCGGTGTGCGGTAATAAAAAGTTCAGCGAACCCCGCCAATTCAACATGATGTTCAAAACCAATGTCGGACCGGTCGAAGATGAAAACTCAACCAGCTATTTACGCCCCGAAACGGCCCAGGGCATATTCACAAACTACAGGAATATCCTGGATAGTTTTTACCCGGACTTGCCATTTGGTATCGCCCAGCAGGGCAAGGCCTTCCGCAACGAGATCAGCCCGCGCGACTTTGTCTTCCGCTCCCGCGAGTTCGAGCAGATGGAAGTCGAATACTTCGTTCACCCAGATAAATGGAAGGAAACTTTTGAGGGCTGGGTAAAGGGCATAGAAATGTTCCTCAAAGAGCTTGGCCTGCCAGCCGAAAGTATCCACAAGTTGGAGGTGCCCGAAAAAGACCGCGCCCACTATAGCCAGCGAACCATCGACTTCGAATTCGACTTTCCGGTCGGCAGGGCAGAACTACTCGGCCTGGCTTACCGTACCGACTTCGACTTGAAGAACATCGAGAAAGCTACCGGAAAAAGCGCCGAATACCGACCCAAAGATGACTCAAAGCCATTCGTGCCGCACGTCATCGAACCCAGCTTCGGCGTCGAACGCCTTATCATGGCCGTTCTCACATCTGCCTATACCGAAGATGAAGTCAACGGCGAGAAGCGCGTTTACTTAAAACTGCCCGCTGAACTGGCGCCAGTTAAAGTCGCCGTCTCTCCATTACTTAAGAACAAGCCCGAGCTGGTTAAAAAGGCCAGAGAAGTCTACAGCATGCTTAAAAAAGAATTTGGCAACGTCATGTGGGACGACAACGGCAACATAGGTAAGCGCTACCGCCGCCAGGATGAAATCGGCACGCCGTACTGCGTCACTATTGACTTTGACAGTCTGGAAGACGACACTGTAACGGTGCGTAACAGAGACACCACCGAACAGGCAAGAGTAGCCATGATAGACCTATCGACAGAACTAAGGAGTTAAACATGATCGCGGATATTTTGCCCGATACCCCGCCCAGTGAGGACAGGATATTGAGTTACTTTAAGCCAGAAGTGCTCGCGAAACTGCATATTCGCCGTTTGGGCAGTGCGGTGGGGGTAGGCACCGCTGCTTTGCATACTGGGTTGGTAGAATTGCCGTGTGATCCCGGACGTGAAGCCGATTGGAATGAGCCGGCCCCCAACGGCGTTCATCACGTTCAGGTCTAACTACATCGCGTTATTATTTAAAGAACCTTAATTAAATAATCATTAAATCCGGTCATAAATAATTGACGCCGTTAACCCGGGCGGGCATGCTAGTTCCACTAATTTGTGGAGGTAGCGAAATGGGAAAATCCAAGTGGGGGGTGCGCGAATATAAAAGGCATTCCAGGTGGCCATCGGCGGTGAGCCTGATTATGGCCTTAACTATAATCCTGGCTGGGCTGACTTTCGCGGCCTTGCAGAGCCAGCCCGTAAAGCTAACCGGCAATACCATCAGCACGGCCACCACCGGCCTGGTATTGAGCCTGGACGGCAACAACTTCGCCAGCTCTTTGCCGGGCTTTAATTTTGGCGGCCTAATACCGGGTGGCCCGGCAACGCCGGACAGCGGCTATGCTTTCTATATAAGGGACACCGGTGATATACCGCTGGTTCTTAAACTGTCGGTAGCCGGTACGCCCAGCAACCCGGCTGGCGTCGACCTAAATAAGGTGAATGTAATTTTGATGGCGCCGGGTGGCGCCCAGCAAAGCTTCACCCTGCAATCGCTGATCAGCGCCAATGCTACCGGCGGCCTGCCCATAACCACGCCCAGCCAGGTCTTTCCAGGCAATACGTCAATGCTGTCCGTTAAAGTTTCATTGGCGGCAGACGCCCTAAACGGCCCCAGCGCCAGCATCGGTAATATCGACTTCGCCCTGACCGGCTTAGCACAGTAGTGCTAAACTGGAAGCATGCGAATCAAGAACCGCAAACC
>CAYRPQ010000081.1:0-2261 GCA_964426315.1 uncultured Candidatus Saccharibacteria bacterium | reverse complement strand
CGGCGTGCTCGGTGATAGCCTGGTGATCGAAACTTTTAGCGGCGGCCGTTTCGAGCGCTTTGGACAGGTTTTTGACGGTTTGCCGCTCGAAAAACAGGCCGGTTTTGTTTGGGACGATGTAATCTTGCGACCCACCCTTATTATAGGCTATAACCGGCGTGCCCGCGGCCATGGCCTCGACGGCCACGATGCCGAAGTCGTCCATGTTGGGCATGATAAAACCCAGCGCTGACTGGAAGTGGTCGACGATTTCGCCGTCGTTGACATTAGTAAGGAAAATAGTGCCGCGGCCGGCCAGCTTTTCGAGCCGTTTGTGGTCGGGGCCGTCGCCGATCACCACCAGGGGCACTTTCAAATCTTCGCAGGCCTGGATGGCCAGGTCGAAGCGCTTGTAGGGCGTTTGGCGACCGGCCGCCACGAAACCGTGTCTTAACGGCGGCTTGGCCGGCAGTTTGAAGCGGTCGGTTTCTACCGGCGGGTGAATAACGTCCGAATCGCGCTTGTAGTAGCGTTTGATCATGGCCTGGGTGTGGGTTGAGTTGGCGATAATGTAATCCGGCTTTTTGGCAGAGTGGCGGTCCCAGCGCCTCAGCGGCCCGGCCAGTATGCGCAGGCCCAGCTTGGCGACCCAGTTCAGCCCGCGGGCGAAACCGGGGCGTTCCAGGTATTCGTCGTAACGCATCCAGTAATAATGAGTGGGCGAGTGGCAGTAGCAAATATGAACGGTGTTCGGGCCGGTGTGCACGCCCTTGGCCTCGGCGCCGCTACTGCTGATTACCAGGTCGTACTCACTGAGGTCTAACCGGCTAAAGGCCCAGGCCCGCAGTAGGGGCAGGAACTTTTTAAGGGCCGTTGGCAGGGTTTGTAACCAGGTGGTGCGGATGTCGGCGTCTTCGAAGCCGTGAAGTTGCTCGGGATCGTATTGCGAGGTATAAATCGGTGCCTCGGGATAAAGTTTGTGCAGTTCCAGCACCACGCGCTCGGCGCCGCCGATACCGGTCAGCCAATCGCAAACGATGGCGACCTTCATCCGCGGGTTCCTTTATGGAACAGCACCACCCAGAAAGTTTTGATGATAATTACCAGGTCGTTCCGGAAGCTCCAGTTCTGGACGTAGTAAAGGTCGAGGCGACGCCGTTCCTCGAAACTCAGGTCGCGCACGCCGGAAATCTGGGCCAGGCCGGTCAGCCCGGAGCGGACGCTCAATATCAGGTTTTTCTGGGCCGACCTCTCCAGCTCGGACGGCAAGATGGCCCGCGGACCGACCAGCGATATATCGCCGCGCACGACGTTAATCAGCTGTGGCAGTTCGTCCAGGCTAAAGCGGCGGATAAAGCGGCCCACGCTCGTTAAGCGTGGGTCATCGGCCAGCCAATCGTTGTTTTTACGATAATCTTTGACGAGTTCCGGCTGGCCCATTTTGGCGAAGGCCTCTTCGGGACTGAGGCCGCTGTAGGGCTTCTTAATAGAGCGGAACTTAAAGACGCGCACCTTTTTATTGAAACGGCTTAGGCGGTATTGGCGGAAGAAAACCGGCCCGCCGTCGCTTAGCTTGACGGCCAGCGCGATCAACAGCATGAAGGGTGAGGCCAACAGCAGGAACAGCCCGCCAAATACGAAGTCACCCAGCCGTTTAACGACGCGGCCCCAGCCAATCAGGGCCGTCTGGTGAACCGTAATGATCGGCACGCTGTGGAATAGGTCGACCTCGATATTACCGACAAAAAGCTCGCTGTTGCCCGGCACGAAATGGTAGGACACGTGATTCTCTTGGGCGTGCGTGACGATCTCGTCGTTGCTGTCGTTGTCGGCATAAAGCTCGGTTTGGATAATGGTGTGCAGTTGGTGGTTTTTAAGATGGGCCACGGCCGCCGCGAAGCTTTGGTACAAATGGTAGGGCCGATCTTTTTTGTGCTCTTGTTTAGCGCCGCCGACCACGCCGAGCACCCGGTAGCCGCTCAAGCCGCTGTCCTCCAGGGCGTCAATCAGCCTCTGGGTGGCCTTGGTGTCGCCGACCAGCAATAAGTTGTTGATACCGACGCCGTAGCCGAACAGCTCGCGCCTAACGCCGCGAGCGGCGGTCCTAAATAGCAGTACGCAAACAAATGCCAGGCCGAAACCGTAAGCGGTCACCAGCCGGGCCGGGAAAATAACCGTGTTGGTCATGTAGCTATAACCAATGACGAACAGGATGCCGATGAACGACCCGACCAACAGCCGCCCCAGCTCGCTGAAGCGTTTTTCGTAGACCCGGGCGTTAT
>CAYRPQ010000080.1:0-2483 GCA_964426315.1 uncultured Candidatus Saccharibacteria bacterium | reverse complement strand
AGCTATTCCCTCGCACAGAACACCTGTTTCTAGCACTCACTATACCCGAGTGCCAGAATCGCGTCAAGTGCTTGCTTTTTACCTGTTATTATGCTAATGTATAGTTTGGATAAGTCTCATGAACCATATTGGCGAAACAGTAACACCTCAACGCGATCTTCCCGAACAGCTCATCAGCAGCCGACAGGTCGGCCATGTACCAGGCGAAAAGTTCCCCTGGCTTGATGATGTGTCAGCGCTGTCCGTTAGTGAGCTGGTATTCCCCGAGGGCGCCGTTTATGCTGCCAGCGCTGGCAACAATAAGTTTGACAAGATAACCGCTACCGTCCGCGCGGCTGATAAACAAACCGATGAGCACGGCTACAACCGTCTTGATGGATTCTTCCTAAGGGCATGCCACCTGGAAGTCAGCGGCGGTGCTATTGGCACCGACCGTATCCAGACAGTACGCCACGTGGGACCGGACTTTGACGGCGTCTTGGTAAAAGATTATCGTGAGGCGCCCACGCCTAATGCCCGCCGCGTCTATTACGCTTTGACAAGGTTGCACGAAGCCGGTTTCCAAGCCCAGGCCCATGTGGATCCGAATAGTCTACTGTTGCTCAGGCTCGGCGCAACTGATAAGCATCATCAGGTTGAATTCTTAGGACGCCTAACAGGCCTGTCCCGAAAAACTCTTAAAGCCAGAGGGGCAGGCAGCTAATGAAAAGTGGTATAATGCAAGCAATGAGTGAGTTACCAGATGCTACCGGCATCGCCTTCGGCAGTAACCAGGAGTTCAGGTATGGCTGGTGTGTTGAACATACCAGCTCCGATGGCGAGGTCAACGAGGCCACAATATTCTTTCATAAATTAGGTTCGGCTGCAGTTTATGCGCTCAATTTTTTCCGCAGTGAAGACGTTTTGGAAACCGTACCAAGATACGACAAAGATGAGGGGGTCATACACGTCCATCGGATCGACCCCTGGGCAGTACTGGACATACTAAAGCGACCATCCGAGTCAATTAGCGAATTAGCTGTCGAAGCTGATCTACCCGCTGAGTTCTAAAGCTTTCTAAGCATCTGGCGGGCGGTGCCGATTTCATCCCATGGGCTTTCGCCGTCGGCGCGTTCGATAGTCTTTTCGTGGCCTTTGCCTAATAGCAGCACGGTGTCGCCGGTTTTGGCGCGTTTTAGGGCAAAATTGATCGCTTCTACGCGATCGTGTATCAAAAACAGGTCTTTATCATCAACTTTTCCGGCTTTTCGGACCCCTTCGGCAATATCGTTCATTATGGCGGCCGGGTCTTCCTGGCGGTCGTCTTCTTCGCAGACTATAACTTCGTCGGCGTATTCGCCGGCCAGCCTGCCCTGTTCGGGCCGCTTGCCGGTGTCGCCGCCACCTAAGCTACCGAACAGCACGATCAGCTTGCCCTTCACTACCGGCTTCAGGTCTTTAAATAGCTTCTCGAAGCTATCCGGAGAGTGGGCGTAATCCACTATAACGTCGAAGTCCTGGCCCTCGTTTACGGGGGTCATGCGGCCCTCGACGCCTTCCAGGGCGGCGATTCCCCGCTCGATCTGCGCCGGTTCGAGGCCCAGGGTTATGCCGACGCCCACCGCCGCCAGCGAGTTGTAAACGTTGAAACTGCCCGGCATGTTACAGCGGATTTTATAGGTTACTTCTTCGTATACCGGTTTCCCCTCGGGCGCACTGCCGTCCGAGGTGTAACCGTAGGCATTGCTGACGTGCTTTTTAATTTTGGCCGTATAGGTACTGCCCGTAGGCGTCGCTTTGATATCGACAGCGCGCAGGTCGCCTTTCTCTACCCCGTAGGTCAGCGGGTGGGCGATGTCGGCGGCGAAGAGCTCGGCGCTGGGGTCATCGGCGTTGATAATGCCTGTTCGCAGACCCTTTTTATTGCGGTTGGCCAGCTTGAATAGCCGCCGCTTGGCGTCGCGGTAGCGCTCGAAAGTGCGGTGGTACGCCAGGTGCTCATGGGTAACGTTAGTCATCACCGCCACGCTGTAGGGCACCCCGAACACGCGGTGTTGGGCCAGCGCGTGGCTGGTGGTTTCGAGCACCAGCCATTCCACGCCCTGCCCTTTCATCCACTTCAGCCGCTGCATCATTTCGGGCACGCTAACGTTGGTCATGTGGTGCAGTTGGGGCTTGATTTCGGCGCCCACGCCGTAGCCGACGGTACTCATCAGTCCGACCTTGTAGCCGGCCTCGTGCAGCATGCGGTGGATCATAAAGCTGGTGCTGGTCTTGCCGTTGGTGCCGGTCACGCCGATCACTTTCAGCCCGTGCGCCGGAAAACCGTGGACAGCATTCCATAAGGCGGCCTCGGCCAGGTGGCCGTAGGGCTCGATGGCCGGGAACAGCCCGGGCGGGATAACTTTCTTGACGGCTTTTCGGAAACTCATCACCTTAAGTATACTGTAAGCTGATGAAAATTTTGGGAATCGAGACCAGCTGCGACGAAACCGCCGCCTCGG
>CAYRPQ010000079.1:0-2483 GCA_964426315.1 uncultured Candidatus Saccharibacteria bacterium | reverse complement strand
AAAAGGCGCCGACGCTCAGGCCCAAAACTATTAAGAGGACTTTGTTGGTGATGGCAAAGGCTCCCAGCACGCCGTCGAAGCTGAAGGCGGCGTCGAGCAATTGCAGGTACATAAAGACCAGGAAGGCCGTCCAGCCTTTATAAAGCGCCTGCCCACCGGGCGCCAGTTTGCCCAGGCCGTCTATCAGGAATTTGAGCGCTGTGTAAGAGGCCACGCCGAGTAAGCCGGCCTTAAAGACGGCGGTGTTGTCGTAGGTTGTGGAGCGGGCCGCCAGACTAACGATTATGGTCACCAGGATTGGCGGCAACCAGAAATTGCCACCGATTTTTTGCATGACCCGTTCGAATTTTTTGAGCCACAGCTCCTGGCGGGCGTCGTCGAACAGGAAGTACAGCGCCAGCGTTAATAGGAAGGCTCCGCCGAACGCGGCGATCGAGGCGTGGGCGTTTTGCAGGTGGTGGCCGTAGGCGTCGGGGTGATGCAGGGCCTCGTTTATAACGGTGTGCCATGGCAGATGGGCCGTGACCATGACTATTAGAATCGGAAAAACGAAACGCATGCCCAGGATGGCGATGATCATGCCGACGGTCAAAAAGAGATGCTGCCAGGATTTGCTCAGCCGCTCCAGCACCTTGGCGTTAATAACGGCGTTGTCGACGCTAAAGGCGACTTCGATGGCGATCAGCACGATGGTCGCCAGGGCGGCGCCCGGGCCGAGCGCGATCAGCGCCACCAACACGGCGGCGATGGTTATAAAGCCCGAAAAACCAAAGTATTTAAACACCCTGTTATCCTACCATGCTCTCTATGCGCTCGACTATGAAGCGGCTGGCTTTGGGCGAAATGTCGTGGCGAGCGCGGATGGTGTGGGATTTAACCCGCTCCACGGCGTCGCCAAAAGTTTGCTGGGGCTTGCCGCGAATGACCAGCATGTCGAACGAGCCGTAAATAACGTCCATTGGCACGTCTAGCTCTTTAATGTCGGCGGCCGTGGTTTGTTTCATGATGGTGTTTTCGAGACTGCGCACAAAGGGCTGCCAGCTCTCGGGCGTGACTTCAAAGCCGACTATGCGCCGGGCCAGCCGCTCGGTGCGCTTAATGGATTCGCTATCAAAAGTCGGCTGGTAGCCGATCACCCATTCGTAAAAACGGCGGTATAAATCGAGCCTTACTCGGTAGCGGCGCTTTTCGGGCAGGCCTTCCAAAAGCGGCATTTCGTATAAAACCAGGTGGCGCACCAGGTCGGGGCGCAGGCGGGCCACCCGCACCGCCACCAGGCAACCCATGGAATGCCCCACCAGCACCACCGGCCCGCCAAAACCGGCCCGTTCGATGTTGTTAATAACCGCCGCGGCATGATCGTCGGCACTATATAAAAGCCGGCGAGGCTTGGGCGAGGCGCCAAAGCCCAGCAGGTCAAAAGCAACGGCCCGAAAGCCCAGCGGCACCAACAGCTGAACGACGTTCTGCCACACGTAAGCACTGCGGCCGATGCCGTGTAACAGCACCACCGGCAGGCCGGCGCCCTCATCAACCGTCCGCGCCAGGCGGTAGGGCCGGCCCAGCCAACCATGCCAAAACTTATCGAACATTGTTCCAAGCATACCTTCCAGTATAATGATTATTAATGCATCATAGCGATCCCGCGCTCATCGCCCTCATCGTTACACTACTGGTTTTGGCCTCAGCCATCTGTTCCGGCCTGAATATCGCCATTATGTCGCTCGACCTGGCCGACCTGCGGCGCAAGGCCAAACTGGGCAATAAAATGGCCAAACGGGTTCTGCCGCTCAGGCGCAATACTCACCTGACCCTGGCCAGCATCCTGCTTACCAACGTCGCCGCCGTGTCGGCCACCTCGCTGACGCTGGAGCGCGAGCTTAACGGCTGGCTGGCCGGCCTGGTCGGTACACTGTTAATAGTTATTTTCGGTGAAATCATGCCGCAGGCGCTGTTCAGCAAGGATCCGCTGTACTGGGCCTGGCGCTTCGCGCCGGTTCTGCAAGCCATGCGTTACCTGACCTACGTGGTCAGCAAGCCCCTACAACTGCTATTGGATATCCTGTTCCCGCACCAGCGGGCCCGTCTGCAATCAAGACACGAGCTGGGATTGATCATTGCCGAGCACCAGCTGGACAAGTCCAGCGAACTCGACGAAGACGAGGCCGAGATTATGAGAGGCGCCCTAAGCCTCAGCGAAAAGCGCGTCCGCGACATCATGACCGACATCCGCCACACCTACTGGCTGACGCCTGACACCGAGCTCGACGACCCCAAAATCGACGAAATCAAGGCCAAGGGGTACAGCCGCATCCCCATTTTTAACCCCAAACTAAGCAAATGCTACGGCGTGCTACTCATGAAAGACCTGGTGGACATCGACTTCGACGACAACCAGTTCAAGGTAGAAGACATGCCCCTACACCCCACCCAGCTGGTCGGCAGTATGACGGCCCTCGACACCATGTTCCGCAAGTTCATCG
>CAYRPQ010000078.1:0-2585 GCA_964426315.1 uncultured Candidatus Saccharibacteria bacterium | reverse complement strand
AACGCGCCCGAGGAAAAGGCCCGTGGTATTACCATTGCGACCTCACACCAGGAATATGAGTCCGAGAAGCGCCACTACGCCCACGTTGATATGCCCGGCCACGCCGATTACGTTAAGAACATGATTACCGGTGCCGCTCAAATTGATGGTGCGATATTGGTAGTTGGTGCGAACGACGGCCCCCTGCCGCAAACCCGCGAGCACGTGCTATTGGCCCGCCAGGTTGGCGTGCCTTACATCTTGGTCTTTTTGAACAAGATGGACCTGGCCGACGCCGAGTTGGTTGACCTTGTTGAGGAAGAAATCCGCGAACTGCTCGAAAAGAACGGCTTTGATAAAGACGCTCCGATCATCCGCGGTTCGGCCACCAAGGCTCTCGCCGGCGACGCCGACAGCGAACAGGCAATTCTTGACTTGGTTAAGGCCATGGATGAGTCTATTCCTGATCCTAAGCGCGAGCTCGACAAGCCATTCTTAATGCCTATCGAAGACGTCTTCTCGATCAAAGGTCGTGGAACCGTTGCCACCGGCCGTATCGAAACCGGCGTCGTCAAGGTTAACGACGAAGTCGAAATCGTCGGTGTCCGCGATACCCAGAAGAGCGTCGTGACCGGCATCGAGGCCTTTAAGAAGAGCCTCGACCAAGGTCAGGCCGGCGACAATGCCGGAATCCTTCTGCGCGGCATCGAGCGCGATGACATCGAGCGCGGCCAGGTTCTGGCCAAGCCCGGCACCATCACGCCGCACACTGAGTTTGATTCCGAGGTCTACATTTTGACCAAAGAAGAGGGCGGCCGCCACACGCCGTTCTTCAAGGGCTACAAGCCGCAGTTTTACTTCCGCACCACCGACGTGACCGGCGAGGTCGAACTACCGGCCGACAAAGAAATGGTCATGCCCGGCGACACCGTAACCTTTAAGGTTAAATTGCTCGCCCCGATCGCCATGGAACAAGGTCTCCGCTTCGCCATCCGCGAAGGCGGCCGCACCGTCGGCGCTGGCGTCGTCACCAAAGTCACCAAGTAAGCTCTGGCTTAACAGAGCAAAGAAGGGCCCCAACATGGGGCTCTTGCTTTATTAAAAGAAAAGGTATATAATAACACCAATGAACGGATATTCTGGCGATCCTGCTATTACCTATGAAGAGTTTAGGGCGGCAGAAAAAATAGAGGAAGCAGCCCGCAAAGCAGAAGAGAAGGCTCGTAAGGACGCCGGTTTCTTTTGGTGCCGAGGCGATGCCTTACTGCACGGCATTGTTAAAGTCATTAACGGAGAAGAAGAGATACATCCCATTGCCGACGCTACAGTCAGAAAAGAACTTGACCCGGAAGGTCGTGGCGGGGTCGCCATCACTCCAGAAAATGTCGCTGAATACATAAGGTTTACCGTCGAAAACTACCCGATATACCAACTTTTCGAATATTATGCCGGGCAAATTGACGACCCAACTCTACTTCTCGGCCCTGCAGATGATACAATAGCAACTATTAGTAAGTAACTGCTGACTAAAAGTCGTTTTTGAAAGACAAAGCGATGTTACAGCGGGCAAGCGAGAGCTTGGAAGGAATAACACCTATGGCAGACGCCAAACCAGCCGAAACACCAAAGCCAGACGTAAAACAGCGGATCCGCATCCGCCTGAAGGCTTATGACCACAAAGTAATCGACCAGGCCGCCAAGCAGATCGTCGACACCGCCCTACGCACCGGCGCCAGCTTGGCCGGCCCAATACCTCTGCCCACCCGCCGCAGTACCTTCACGGTCGTTAAAAGTCCCCACGTTTATAAGAAGGGCCGGGAACAGTTCGAAATGCGCGTACACAAGCGCTTGATCGACGTGTTCGAGCCCACTCCCAAGACTATCGACTCGTTGATGAACCTGAGCCTGCCGGCCGGTTGCGACGTCGAAATTAAGATGTAAGTGCGCCACATGCCTGAACTGCAAGAAGCCACACAATCTTTCCATAGAGTCAACCGGGTGGTTGTTTGGCCACAGCTTGAAATCGAAGAGATGGATATGCTTGCCGAACAGCCAGCAGGTGGTGATGCCGGGGATGGGTTCGTGGAATTCAAGGCGGCCCAGCTTTCGAGCGCTTCGATACTGCAGTTCAGGCGCCATGCCCGAGGGGAGGCTCAATCGCTAGCGGAATTGCTGGCGCACGCCGATCACGTCGCCGCGGCCATCGGCTCTAGGCAAATGCGCATGGGGGCCAACGAGTGGAACTTCCTCCTGGCCTTCGACAAACCCGTGGACCAATTGAGGTCTGGCCCCGATTCTTTCGGCCTGGTTGAAACCTTTCGCGAGGTCATTGCTCCCGAGGGTGGTGCGCAACAAGTTTTCGAATCCACCCGGACCCATTTTGGGTTCAATGACCAGGAGAGGCGTAGGAGCTTCGCCAAGCTGGCGGTTATCAATATTGCCCAGTCTATGGGCAGAGTAGTAGTGCCTTATACCGTACTGCCTCTTGAAGGTGGCGAAACCAGCCTCTTCCCATACGGCCCGTAAATAACCTACACCTGCTAATTACATAGTAGAATTTGCAACACGTTGACAGGGGTGACAATAGCGTGTTACTCTAGTTAGGT
>CAYRPQ010000077.1:0-2588 GCA_964426315.1 uncultured Candidatus Saccharibacteria bacterium | reverse complement strand
CATCTTCAGCCGCGGCGGCTATATCAGCGTGCCGGTCTGCCTGGCCGGAGCCCTGTTAAAAGTGCCGTACGTGACGCATGACTCCGATAGCACGCCCAGCCTGGCCAACCGGCTGATCGCCCGTTGGGCCAGCCTGCACGCCGTGGCCCTGCCGGCCGAAACTTATCCTTACCCCAAGAATAAAACCGTTACGGTCGGGGTGCCGGTCAGTCGTCGCTACGTGCCGGAAACACCCGAACTCAAGGCGCAATACAAGAAAGAAATCAAACTGCCCCAGGCCAAAGAAATCGTTCTGGTCACCGGCGGCGGCAACGGCGCCCGGCAGTTGAACGACATCGTCCTGGACAACGCCGCCTACCTGTTAAAACGCTATTCCGGGCTAACGCTGGTGCACGTGGCCGGTCGCTCGCTGGCAGAGGACGTGACCGCCAAGTACGATAAACTGCTGTCGTACGAAGTCAGAGACCGGGTCATCGTTAAGGACTTCATCAGCGACCTGTACCGCTACAGCGGTGCCGCCGACGTGGTGGTGGGGCGCGGCGGCGCCAACAGCCTGGCCGAATTCGCCGCCCAGGCTAAAGCCTGCGTTTTAATTCCTTCCAAGCAGCTGGTCTGGAACATAAAGAATAGCCAGGCGCTGGCGGAGCAGGGGGCTATCGTGCAATTAACGGAGGAACAGGCCGAACAGGAACGGCGCTTCGCCTCTGTTATAAGCGATTTGTTGGACCATCCGTCCAAACGCGTCGAGTTGGGCAGGGAACTGGCCAAAATCGCCCGCCCCGAGGCGGCCCACGATCTAGCCGTACTAGTTATTAAATTTACAACACAGACATGAAAAACCCCTTGCGCAGATCAACCGGACGGCAACGCCGGCGTGCTGAACCGCCAGCGGTCCCGAAGCCGCCGCGTAAGTCACGCCGAGCGGCTCTTAAAGCAACGGCTATCGAAAGCAGTCATTTCTGGCTACAGCGATTCGGCCTGGCGGTTTTATTGCTGGCAGGACTCTTCTCGGCAGTTAATGTTCTAAGCTTGTCATCTTCGTCCCAAGTCGTTCAGTTAGGCGCCAGCCAGGCGACCTACCTGCACAGTCGTGAGACTTACGCGGCGGCCGCTGACCGTTTGCTGGCCGGATCGATTTGGAACCGTAACAAAATCACCGTCAACACCGCTCATATCAGCAAAGACCTGCTGGCGCAGTTCCCGGAGCTGGACAGCGTCAGCGTCACACTGCCGCTATTGGCGCACCGGCCGTTGATTTACGTGGAACCGTCCCAGCCGGCCCTGGTTATGACCGGCAGTAACGGCTCTTTTGTTATTGGCAGTTCGGGTAAAGCCCTAATCGGCGCCGATAGCCCGGCGGCCTTGCCACAGGCCAAGCTGCCGGTCGTAACAGATCAGAGCGGCCTCAAGCTACAGCTGAATAAGCAGGCCTTGCCGGGCACCACCGTTAACTTCATCCAGCAAGTTATCGCCCAGCTGGCGGCCAAGCACTTCCAGGTGTCCGCCATGACCCTACCGCCGGCGGCGAGTGAACTGGACGTACAGCTGGCCGGACAACCCTACAAGATAAAGTTCAATCTTCATAGTGACATGGCCAGGGAGCAGGCAGGGACGTTCCTGGCCACAATAACCCAGTTGCAGAAGCAAAGTATTACACCCGCCCAGTATGTTGACGTTCGCGTACCCGGCCGTGCCTATTACCAATAGCCATTGGTCTTTTATTCAACTAAATTGTGTAGTATACTTTGACCAATGCACACTGCACTGGGAGCCTTAGCAAAATCCGACCCCGGTCTGGCCAAGGCTTATAACGAGTCCTTTGACCACGAAGATCGTTTCGTGTGGCAGGCGTTTACCGATGAAACGCAACCTGCACCGGACATGGCTCAATACTTTACGGGGGGCTTGGCCGTTTACCTGGTTCGCACTAAACAAGGACCACGCTTGGCGGGAGCGGATTATCCATTCCTGTACACCGACGACACCAGCCCTACGCCTAATGTAGCTATCGACGCGTTCGGGAGGGAATATTCTAAGCATTATGATGATTTAACACGAGGCCTAAGGCTAAGGGGCGGCAGTCAGTTTCTGGCGCGTTATAATGAAAGCATACTCGACGGAGCAATAAGAAGTCTGAGTGCCAAGAATGCCAGTCTACTAGGGTTCTTCGCCCTATATGACTACGATGAGTCGCCTGGCAAGGTTGCTCACAATTCAGAGTTCGGCATAGCCCGGGCATTGGTTGAAAAATCCACAATTGCCATATCAGAAGCCGGCCTGAACGGCCCGCCGCCCAAGAAGGGCTTGCTGGCAAGGATGCGGAGCAGGGAAGAAGAAGGTGAGCGTGATTTGGGGCTAGAGGTTGCCCAGCACCTAATGGGTTCTTTACTACTACCCACCGAAGCGGTCGTAAGTGCTCTACGGCCCGCAAGGGTGGGGCGAAGAACTGCTAACTTCGCGCCCCGGCACGTCAGTGCTAATGAGCCCAGGCCACGTCCAATTAGGCGCGACCGACACGATAGATAAACCCCTGTGCTCCCCCTCTAGTTCGGAAAATGTTCAGCATATTCGTTTATCTGAAAGTTCGA
>CAYRPQ010000076.1:0-2640 GCA_964426315.1 uncultured Candidatus Saccharibacteria bacterium | reverse complement strand
CCGCCCAGCGCACGTACATTCTGAACAACATTTGTGTCCAATCCTGGGCGTCGGTACCACCAGCCCCCGCCGAGAGCGTCAAAATGGCATCATGATCATCATAAGGCCCGCTGAATTTCAGCTCCTCCTTCAAGCCATCGAATTCCGTTTCTATCTCCGCTAGTTGCTGTTTCAGTTCTTTCTCCATCGAGTCATCATTGAGCTCCAGCATCTCTCCTACGTCTGTTATGCCCTTCTGGAGCTTTTGCCAAGGCGAAACACGGGCTTCCAACTTCGCAATCTGTCTCATGACCTCTTGAGCCTCGCCTGAATC
The DNA here is from genome assembly GCA_964426315.1 of uncultured Candidatus Saccharibacteria bacterium. GTDB lineage: Bacteria > Patescibacteriota > Saccharimonadia > Saccharimonadales > UBA4665 > UBA5150. The sequence continues at coordinate 2,327 of CAYRPQ010000076.1, read as the reverse complement.
ATCCCAAAAACCAGGCTGCTGGCTAGTTTCTTGTAATTCGGCCAGCCGTGCGGATAGGTCAGCTATTTTTAAGCGTTGCGCCGCTTGATCAATAGCTTTGCGTAAATTGCCAGCACTCTTTTCAGAATCATCCATATTTAAGCAGTATAACAGCCCCTATCCCTGTTCAGCCACTGCCTTGCCGAGGATTCGACGGATGTATGCGGAGCGAGACATGTAATGTTTCTGCGCAACCGCGTCCACTTTAGTTAGTAATTCTTCGTGTAATAGAAGGTGGATCCTTTGCATAGTCTTTCTGGTCACCATATATGTTATATATCTTCCGTGGGCCTATTATGGGTCTAGCAGGCACATGATATATACATAATGTATATGGTGACAAATACTTATGTAGGAAAGGCAGCGAAAGTTAACGTTTAGTTAATCTTTGGCGGCGGCTAGCCAGAGTGGGATCAATTGTTGCTGGAGTTCATGGGTGAAGGTTTCGCCGCAGTTGCCGAGTACGCCGAAGCCCCAGATGTTATCTGCGAACAGGTCGTTGGCGATGTCGACGATGCCCGGCTTGGTGATGGCTTTGATACGCTCCGGGATCTTATAATAGTTCTCAATTTCGCCGTCGAAGAAGTAGCGGCCGGCGTAACCGTTGGCGGTACCGCCGACTGTCTGGCCACTGCGCTGGAAGCGTCCCAGGGCGTATTGTTTGGTGACCTCGATTTCGGTCTCGCCTATCTCGCCCGCCCTGACTTTGTGCAGTTCGTCGACGATGATTTTAAAGAGAGCGGCGGCATTTTTGTCGGACACCTGGGCGCCGAACCACCAGTTGCTAGCCTGGCGGGTATGGCTCAACCCGGAGTTCATGCCGTAAACCAGGCCGCGTTCACGGGCGGTGCCCAGGATTTTTGAATAAAGCGTTTCAGTCATCATGGTGTTGACCAGGCTAAGGGCGTCGGTTTCGGCCTCGCTCATGCGCCGCTTCATAAAGGTATCGATGTAAAAGTAGAGGTTTTCGACGGTGTCGTTGGCCACGTAAACCGGCTGTTTAAGGCGCTTGGGCTTTTCGGGCGGTAGTTCGAAGCGTTTGCCTTTCGAGGGTAGCTCAATGGCCTCTAATAGTTGCGTGACGGCTTTAGTGCGGGCGACTGTCAGGTTGCCGGCGATTACGAAGCGCATGTTAGGCGCGTAGTGCGTGCGGGCGTAGTGGGCGCGAACGTCATCGACGCCGACATTGGGCATCAGCTCCAGTCGTTCGATGTCGGTTTTGGCGATTAGGCCCAGTTTTTCGCGCATTTCCAGGCTGAGGCGGCGGAAGTGGTTGTTACTGCGAGCCGCCATTTCCTCCTGGACGTTACCGAACTCGGCACGGAATTCCTCCTCCAGGAACAGCGGCTTGGTTATGGCCACCAACATTAGCCCCAGCACGCGGTCCCATTCAAAATCGGCGCATTCGGCTTCGTAGGTAATATCGTAAACGCCAGTGGTGGCGTTAGAGTAGGCGCCGTTTTTTTCGAGCTCGGCCTGGAAGTCGCGGGCCCGCGGAATCAGGTCGTTAGCGCCGAGCAAGACGTGTTCCATCAGGTGCGGCACTTCCCACTTCTGCTCGTCCACCAGGTACTCGCCGGCCCTAAAGTTAATATCAAAGGTCATGACCGAGGCGTGTGGCACGTGGATCAGCAGGCCGCGGGCGCCGTTCTTGAGCTTTATTTCGGAAACCGTGTGCCGCATGCGTCCTATTTTTTCCTTCGCTTGGCGGCGGTTTTACGCTTGCGTTCGGCTTTGCGGGCTTTTTTAAGATTATCGGTTTGCTTCTTTTTGGCCTGGCCGGCGGCTTTCTTATCTTTGAAGTCTTTTTCGGTGAACTCGTTTTCGGCCGAGACGATTTGCGAAGCGTTGTCGACCGAGCCGCGGGCGGCGCGCGTCAGGTCGGTTTCGATAGCCCGGTCGAGCTCTTCCTGGCTAATCGGCTGGGCGTGGAAGAGATGGGTCAGAACATCGTGGCGCAAGGAGGTCTGCATTTCTTCGAATAATTGCTGGCCGCGGCGGCGGTATTCGACCAGCGGGTCCTGCTGGCCGACGCTCATCCAGTGGATACCCTCGCGCAGGTGGTCCATGTTTTCTAGGTGTTGCATCCAGAGGTTATCGAGCACTTGCAGGTAGAGGTCGCGCTCCACCTTCCGGATTATTTCGGGCGTGAAGGCTGATTCGCGGGCGGAGTAGAGTTCGGCGGCTTCGGTTTTCAGGATCTTTTCGAACTTGTCGGCCTCGGTGTCGAAGAGGCGGTCGAGCGTGGCCTCGTCGAACGGGAAAGCCTGGTGCAATACTTCTTCGAA
>CAYRPQ010000075.1:0-2691 GCA_964426315.1 uncultured Candidatus Saccharibacteria bacterium | reverse complement strand
GACAAGGCCTACCGCGAGCTGATGAGCTGTTCGAACGTTACCGACTATCAAGCGCGGCGCCTTAATATCCGCTACAAAAACGCCGAGGGCAAAACCGAGCTGGTGCACACCCTGAACGGTACCGCCGCCGCTTACAGCCGGCTCTGCATAGCCATAATCGAAAACTTCCAGACTGCTGAGGGCGATATCGAATTCCCCGAAGCCTTAAAGCCGTTCCTCGGCAAGTGACGTATGTCATAGCGGAGTTGCGGGGCAGGCGTATAATGGTAGGTGCACATAGTTAAACAAAACAAGGAGGACAATATGCTGCAAAAATTTGAAATTCATGCTGTCCATTCTAAGCTGGACGACCAGCTGAAGGCCTACGTCAATAAAAAAATCGGTAACCTGGATCGTTATATCTCAAGGCATAGCCGCGAAAGCGCCCACGCCGAAGTCCATCTTAAAGAAAGCAAGGCGAAGCAGAAAGACCGTTTTTTGTGCGAGGTCACTATGCGCCTGCCGCACCAGACCATTGTTATCAAGGAAAGCGCCCTTAATATGTACGCCGCCGTCGACATTGTCGAGACCAAACTCAAGCAACAACTGCAAAAGTACAAGGATTTGCACGGCAACGGCAAGTTCCGCAGGCACTTGGTGGGCCGTTTCGGACGGGGCCAGGATCTGGTTTCGCCTTCGGAAAGCTGAAGGTCGCAATCGCTGTTAAAAACGGCTATAATTGTTTGATACGACTGTAAGTATTTCCTAACTGGGAGCGAAGGGGGAGTGAGTAGCGCTAGATGAATATTGTCTTCAAAAAGATTCTTGGCGACCCGCAGGCCAAAACCGTCAAACGGTTGCGTAAGCGCGTGACGGCGGTTAATTCGCTGGCCGACAAGTACAAGAAGCTGAGCGACAAGGAGCTGAAGGAACAGACCGAGGTGCTTAAAAAACGACTCAAAAAAGAGTCGCTGGATGCCATTTTGCCCGATGCTTTCGCGGTAGTGCGCGAAGCCGCCACCCGCGCCTTGGGCCAGCGCCACTTCGACGTCCAGCTGATCGGTGGTATGGTTCTACACGAAGGCAACGTCGCCGAGATGAAGACGGGCGAGGGCAAAACGCTGGTGGCCACGGCGCCGGTTTACCTTAACGCCCTGACCGAAAAGGGCGTCCACGTGGTGACCGTTAACGACTACCTGGCTCAGCGCGACGCCGGCTGGATGGGCCAGGTTTATAACTTTTTGGGCATGCAGACAGGGGTGATTATCGGCGACCAAAGCTATGTTTACGACCCTGGTTTCACCAACACAGACCACGAAGACGAGCGCTTCCGCCACCTAAAGCCGGCCACCCGCCAAGAGGCCTACGCCGCCGACATAACCTACGGCACCAACAACGAGTTCGGCTTTGATTACCTGCGTGACAACATGGTCCGCGAAGAAGACCAACTGCGCCAACGCGACCTGCACTACGCTATCGTCGACGAAGTCGACTCTATTTTAATCGACGAGGCCCGCACGCCGCTAATCATCAGCGCGCCCAGCGTCACCAGCGGCACGGCCTACGCCCAGTTCTCTAAGGTCGTTCGCCAGCTGGTCAAAGAAAAGCATTTCGAAACCGACGAAAAGCGTAAGACCGTCATTTTAACAGATGCCGGCACCGAAAAAATCCAGAAAATCCTGGGCATCGATAACCTGTACGGATCCGAAAACATCCGCACCATTTATCACTTGCAACAGGCCTTGCGGGCTCACGCGCTGTTCCACCGCGATAAAGATTACGTGGTCACTAAAGAGGGCGAAGTCGTGATCGTGGACGAGTTTACAGGTCGCTTGTTAGCCGGCCGCCGCTATAACGAGGGTCTGCACCAAGCCATCGAGGCCAAGGAAGGCGTCGAGGTCCAGCAGGAGAGCATGACGCTGGCCACCATCTCGTTCCAGAACTACTTCCGCCTGTACGACAAACTGGCCGGCATGACCGGTACGGCGCTGACCGAAGCCGAAGAATTCCACCAGATTTACAAGCTCGACGTGGTCGAAGTGCCGTCGAACCGTTCGCTGGCCCGCACCGACCGCCCGGATCGTATTTACCGCACCGAGAACGCCAAGTTCAAGGCTATCGCCCGTGAGGTCCAGGCCCTGCACACCAAGGGCCAGCCGGTGCTGATCGGCACAGTTTCGATCGAGAAAAACGAAGCCCTGGGCGACATGCTCAATAAAGTCGGCGTGGCTCACCAGGTGCTGAACGCCAAGAACAACGAACGTGAGGCTAAGATAGTCGCCCAGGCGGGCGAGAAGGGCGCCGTCACGCTGGCCACTAACATTGCCGGCCGCGGTACAGACATCGTACTGGGTGATGGTGTGAAGGAGCTCGGCGGCCTGTTTGTGCTCGGCTCGGAACGCCACGAATCACGCCGCATCGATAACCAGTTGCGCGGCCGCAGTGGCCGCCAGGGCGACCCCGGCTTGACCCAGTTCTTTGTTAGTACCGAAGACGACTTGATGCGCATTTTCGGCGGCGACCGCATCAGCGGCGTTATGGAGCGCCTGAACGTCAACGACGACGTGCCGATCGAAAACCGTATGATCAGCAAGAGCCTGGAGGGCGCCCAGAAGAAAGTCGAAGGCTACCACTTTGACCAGCGTAAGAGCGTCGTACAGTACGACGACGTCATGAACCGCCACCGCAAGGCCGTTTACTCCATGCGCCGCG
>CAYRPQ010000074.1:0-2831 GCA_964426315.1 uncultured Candidatus Saccharibacteria bacterium | reverse complement strand
TATAAGGGTCTCCAAAACCCTAGATCGTGGTTCGATTCCACGTGCCCCTGCCATTTGCTTTGTACCAGGAAGTATGGTAAAGTACTTCGAATTATGACCGGTGTAAGCAGACAAGAACTACATGATCTTACATATGATGTGTACGAGGCCTCGTACACATCCGATTACTACATAAGGCTATGTAGCGAAGATGCCGGCCCAGGGCTGGAGTTCCAAGATACAGATCCTATATCTCTAACGGCTCTTTATGCGGCTGCCGAAACTCGCAAGCTCCATAAAGCCTATTTCCCGAATCCAAATCTTCCTTACAATGAATCTGGCTCAGCGCGTACTCAGTTCGCGGAAGACTTGACTGGCACGTTGCTCCACCAAACAGACGGGGAGGCCAAGCATCTGTCAGGTGTTATTCAGAGAGCAGTCGATGGATATTTTGATAACCTTACAGAGTCAAAGCCGCCTAATGCGGTTCATCTATTGGGCGTGACTGCGCTGCATCATGGCTACCAACAGCAACTTATTGATGGGCGAGAGATAGGCGCGCAACAGGGTATGTATGTGGTGTTCAATCCTTACACCGTGTCAGTAATGGTCAGCCCGAAGCCTTTCCTGGACACTTACCTAGAAGACTACTCATACGATACAGGTCTAGATGAAATAGCCGAGTCCTGGGGCACTTCTAACAGTGAGGAAAAACTTGAACAGATGTATGCCATACAGTCCGAACACACTGAAGGCATAGCCAGCTTTGAGGAGTTCAAGGAACTCATTAAGGAGATAGTTGATCCGATACACCGCGAAGAAGCCGGCATTACGGGCCGAGGCATAGCAACCGTTGCCCTTGGGCTGGCAATGCTACCCAAGAAATACACGCACCCCGTGATCCAGCGCGAATTGTTCGCATAGAACAAAAGACATTAGTTTCGCTTGTGCTAACAGGTAGCATTATTTATAATTGATCAGGGAAAAATTAAAAGGCGAGAGTTTAACAAAGAAACAAATGAAAATTCTGATGCTCGGGTGGGAGTTGCCACCTTATAACAGCGGTGGTTTGGGGATTGCCTGCTACCAACTCTGCAAAGCCCTCTCCAAACAGAATGTCGATATTGAATTTATTCTGCCCTACGCCGCCGATCACGGTATCGATTTCATGGACGTCACTGCCGCCAGCCCGCAGCCGGCCAGCGGCTTCAAACAGGCCGCCAACCCTTATGACAGCAAAAGATACGCCGAAAGCGGCGACAACGATCTCCATTTTCAGCAACGGCTTTACGAAGCATCGGTGGCCCGCCTGGTGGAAGAGCGCGAATTCGACATCGTCCACGCCCACGATTGGCTGACCTTTCGGGCCGCTCTGCGCGTCAAGGAACGGCGCGGCTGCCCGATAGTATTGCACGTCCACTCGGTGGAGTCCGACCGGGCCGGCGGCCAGAACGGTGGCAATCCGGCCGTCCAGGAGATCGAATCGATGGCCCTGCACCTGGCCGACAAGGTGATCGCTGTCAGCCGCCACACCAAACAAGCAATTGTTCGCGACTACGGCTTGCCACCCAGCAAGATCGAGGTAATCCATAACAGCATTGGCGAGCTGGAGCGCGCCCAACTCGGCAGCGATAACGCCTACCGCTACCTGAGCCTGATGAAACAACAAGGCTATAAAGTGGTCGTTAATGTCGGCCGGTTGACCGTTCAAAAAGGCCTACCTAATCTGTTAAAAGCGGCTCAAAAAGTCATCGCAAAGGAGCCCAAAACGCTCTTTCTAATCGTCGGCAACGGCGAGCAGTACCACGAGCTGATTGAGCAGTCCGCCGAGCTGGGCATTGGCCGCAACGTGCTATTTGCCGACTTCCAGCGCGGCAAGAACTGGCGCGACGCGTTCGCCATCGGCGATCTGTTCGTTATGCCGTCGATCTCGGAACCGTTCGGCCTGACGCCGCTGGAGGCCATAGGCTACGGCACGCCGGCCCTCATCAGCAAGCAAGCCGGCGTCGGCGAAGTGTTGCACAACTGCCTGAAAGTCGATTACTGGGACATAGACGAGATGGCCAACCAAATCGTGGCCGTGGTCCGCGACGAGGCACTGGCTAACGAACTTTGGCATAACGCCTATCAGGAGTACCAGAAACTGTCGTGGCAGGACACCGGCCGCAAGATCCGGGCTGTCTATGACAAGCACCTGACAGGAGCCGTGACATGAGCAAGGCTCTGGTTCTTTACCTACACGTTCACCAGCCCTACCGCGTGCGGCACTACACCGTTTTCGACACCTCGGTTAAGCACGATTATTTCGACACTGCCTACGACGAGCCGGCCAGCAACGAGCGCATTTTGAAAAAAGTGGCCGAAAAATCCTACCTGCCGGCTAACGCCCGGTTGCTCAAGCTTCTGGAAGAGAACCCCGAATTCAAACTCAGCCTGTCGATTACCGGTACCGTGCTGGAGCAGCTTGAGCGCTGGGCGCCGGAGGCCCTGGAATCATTCCAAAAGCTGGTGGCGACCGGTCGCGTCGAAATTCTGGCCGAAACCTACCACCACACACTGGCTTTCTTTTACTCGCGTCCGGAGTTTGAAATGCAGGTCGATATGCACCGGCGCAAGATTGAAGCCGTTTTTGGACAGACACCCACAGTCTTTCGTAATACCGAACTGGCTTATAACAATGAGCTGGCCAAATGGGCCGAACAGGCCGGCTATAAGGGCATCTTGGCCGAGGGCTGGGGCCCGGTACTGGATTGGCGCAGTCCGAATTACGTTTACCGGCCGGTTGATACCGAAAATATCAGCCTGCTCATGAAAAATTACCGCTTAAGCGACGATATCGCCTTTCGTTTTGG
>CAYRPQ010000073.1:0-2908 GCA_964426315.1 uncultured Candidatus Saccharibacteria bacterium | reverse complement strand
CACGCCCTGGAGCTGGGCAACTTTGACTATGACGTCACCGACACGGAGGCTTTGCCAAGTAGCACCAAGTACAAAAAGCCGGTTTCTTTGATGGTTATTAACAACCCTATCGACGACGACCTGACGCTTAAACATTACATACGGCCCGGTGTTTATCGCCAGGCAGGCAAGAAGGTTAAGTTTGTCAAAGAGGGCTTTGGGCTGGAATCACTCAGCGGTGAAGGCACCATGCTGATTATGTCGCGACACGGCATGGGAGATTCCGTGGAGCGCGGGCGTCGTATCCTCAAGGTCATTAAGTACGGCAAAACAATGGCTAAAAACGGCGATCTTAACTCCAAAGGCCGCTCGGCAATCGCCGCCATTAAAAATACTTTTGAATTACCATAAGCAATTAGCTAGTATGAGGCTATGAGTCCCGATGTTATTTTGGGCGCCATGGTGCTAATTCCGGCCGCCACGCTCATATTTTTCAGAATCAACGCCACGCTGGTTTTCCTAAGTCTCTGCCTCGGGGACGTCCTGGTGCAGTTCGTGGCGCCGGACGCCAATTCATTCTTCCAGCTTTTCTCGGCCAAGGTGCCCGCCGGCATCGATAACGGCAACGATAACGTTAAGATCTTTCTGCTCCTACTGCCGGTGGTTCTAACGGCGTTGTTCATGATCCACAGCGTGAAGGGCAAGTGGCGCCTACTGCTCAACATATTTCCCTCGGCCGGTGTCGGCCTGCTGGGAACGTTGCTGGTAGCGCCGTTATTGCCACCGGGGCTTGGCCATAACATAGTTGATTCGGCGCTGTGGTCCCACTTGCAGAGCGCCCAGAACCTGATTGTCGGCCACACCGCTTTGATCTGCCTGCTAGTGCTCTGGCTACAGCGTCCCAAAAGCGGCCACCGCAAATACGGCAAACACAAGTCCTAATTGCTTTTAAACCGGTAGCCATTATACTTATGCTTAAATCATGGCTGCCCTTATTGAGTTAAAAGGCGTAACGAAAACCTACAAGCTGGGTGACGAGGTGTTAAACGCCCTCGACAACGTCAACTTTTCGGTCGATGCCGGCGACTTTGTGGCCATAGTCGGCCCATCGGGCTCGGGCAAGTCTACCTTGGCAAATATAATCGGCGGTCTTGACCGGCCCAGCGGCGGCACGGTAGTGGTGGACGGCAACGACCTGTCGCATGTGCGCGATGGCAAGTTGTCGGAATACCGCAACCAGCATGTCGGTTTCGTTTTCCAATCTTTTAATTTGCAGGGAACCCAAACGGCGCTGGAAAACGTAATGCTGCCCTTGGTATTCGCCAAAGTTAAATCCAAGGAACGCAAAGAACGGGCCGCCGAATGCCTAAAAGCCGTTGGCCTGGAAGACCGTATGAAGCACCGGCCATCCCAGCTCAGCGGCGGGCAACGCCAACGCGTCGCCATCGCCCGCGCCCTGGCCGCCAAACCCAGCATTATCATCGCTGACGAGCCAACCGGCAATCTCGACAGCGCCCGCGGCGAAGAAATCATGAAACTGCTCAAGCAACTCAATAAAGAGGGCATCACCCTGATTATCATTACCCACGATGAAAGCATTGCCAGGCAGGCCGGCCGCACCGTTCAAATCCACGACGGACACTTAGCGGAGCACAGGGGCTGATATGCGATTTATTGACTACATACTGCTGGCTTTTCGCAACATCCGCCGCCAGAAACTGCGCAGTGCGCTGACCATTTTCGCCGTCGTCATCGGTGCCACCAGCGTGACCATCATGCTGTCGCTGGTTTTCAGCCTAAAAGGCTTTATTACCAAACAGTTCGAGCAAAACGGTACCTTCCAGCAGGTGGCCGTGTCGCCGCAAACCGACATTACCTGGGACAACAAAGATCAGGGCGGCAACCAGTGCGCCACCTGCGTGAAATTAACTGATGACCTGGTTACCAAAATCGGCGCCGAAAACCACGTAATTGGTGTGGCCCGACAGACCTTCGTCGGCGCTTTCCAAGCCCTGCAATACGGCACCCAAAAACTGCGTGTTAATAATGTTCAGGCCTACGACGCCAACGGTATTATTACCACCAACGTGGTGGCCGGCCGCGACATTAAGGCCGATGACCCCGACGGCAACCTGACCATAACCTCCGATTACGCCGATAAACTGGGCTTTAAGAATAATTACCAGGCTCTGGTTGGCAAGCAGGTCAGCCTAATAGCCCAGAATTATTTCACCGGCGTCGGCTCCGATCCGCTAAAAGCTTTCCGGGATCAACAGGCTTTCTTTCAAACCCATCAAGGCGCGGACGGCCGCGACTACCAGCCATCACCGGTAACTATCGCCGGAACCATTGTTGGCATTGTCAGCTCCGACCAGCAGAGCCTGGCGGTCAGGGTTCCTTTAGGCTGGGCTCGTGGCCTGGAGGAAAACCAGCAGTACGAACAGCAACAGAGCTGTGGCCGGAACGGTTGCCAACCGGGAACACCAACTCTGAAGGTAACCGACGAACTGGCCACGCAGGGCTATACCTCGCTGATCGTCAAAGTCGATAAGGCCAGCAATGCCGCCGGCGTCGCCAAAGACCTGCGCAACAAGTACAGAGTCGGCGCGGCCGACGCCCAAACCCAGATCAAACAGCAACTCGGCGTCTTTAACATTTTGGGAGCGGTGCTAGGCGGCATCGGCGGCATCGCGCTGTTGGTAGCCGCAGTCGGCGTAGTCAATACTATGATCATGGCCATCCTGGAACGGACTCGCGAGATCGGTGTTATGCGCGCCGTCGGGGCCAAGCGGGGAACCGTCAGCCGACTGTTTACTTTCGAGGCCGCACTCTTGGGCTTTATGGGTGGTGTCATCGGCTTGGGTATTGGCTATGGCTTAACATTGATCGCCAACCCGCTAATCAACAACCAGCTCAAAGGCAACGCCAT
>CAYRPQ010000072.1:0-2917 GCA_964426315.1 uncultured Candidatus Saccharibacteria bacterium | reverse complement strand
TCTATTTTAACATAATCGGCAAGTTTTTGCACTGCTTTGGTGTCTTTGCCGTCGAAGTCGGGGTGGCTTTTGAGGAATTCCAGCAGCTCCTTGCCCTCTTCGGTGTAAAGCATCTCGGGTTTGACCAATTCCAGGAACTCGCGCAGTGTTTTGCGCATTAGCAGAAGGCTCAGGAAGTTGTCTTGCGTACGGCGGTTTTCGACGGCCGTCTTATCGAGCTGGGCGGGCTCTATTTTGACCCGGCGGCGGCGCTCGGGTTCTGGCGCGGCCGTTTTCTGTAGCTTTTTTTCTAGCGATTCGCGTCCAACATCAATGGCCTTGGCGATCTGGTTGATGTAATGATCACGCTCAACGTCATCGGTCAGTGACTTTACGACCGGCAGTAACACGTCGCTGTACTCGCGCTTACCCTGAGCCGAAGTCGTGTCTAGCAGTTTTTGGTAGCGCGCCATCAACCAGTCCAGGGCGTACTGGTTTTTGGTAATGGCCTGCTCCCACAATTTGGGGTCCTGCCGGATCAGCTCGTCGGGATCTTTGCCACTGGGGATGTCGATCATGCTTAAGGAGACCTTTACACGGCTGGCAATCGGGATTGATCGTTCGGTCGCGGCCAAACCAGCCTTGTCGGCGTCAAAGGCCAGGCGGATGTCGCCGGTGAACCGGCTTAGCGCCTTGAGGTGCGGCTCGGTCAGGGCCGTTCCGGCCGTCGCCACCACCTGCCGTACGCCGGCCTGGTGGCTGGCGATAACATCGAGGTTTCCCTCTGTTAGCACTACGAATTTGCTCTTGCGGATGGCTTCTTTGGCCAGGTGCAGGCCGTAAATATGCCGACTTTTGTCGTATAAAACGGCTTGCGGCGTGTTGATGTACTTGGGGGCGTTAGGGTCGTCGTCGAGCTGGCGAGCCGTGAAGCCAATCACCCTGCCCTGCGGGTCCTGCAAAGGAATCATCAGCCGGCCGCGGAACATGTCCTGGATACCGTCTTTATAACTTTGGGCGCTCAAGCCAGCCTGCTTAATCTCTGCCTCGGAGTAGCCTTTGCCCTTGGCGAATTCGACCAGCGCCGAGCCGTTATTGGGCGAATAGCCCAGCCGCCACTCTAGGGCCGTTTCCTTGCTAAATTGCCGTTTTTTAAGGATATATTCCAGTGCCATTTTATTTTTAGTAAACTGCACCTGGTAAAACCGCGCCGCCGCGTCCAGCAATTCATAAAGCCGTTCTTTGTTCGGGCCGCCAACGCGGGGTGCCGAGCGATACTGCTCAATGTCGATGCCGGCCTTGCGGGCCAGCAGTTCCAACGCGCCCTTAAAATCGAGCCCTTCGACTTCCATCACGAAGCTGAACATGTTGCCGCCCTTGCCCGAAGAAAAGTCGTGCCAGATCTGTTTTTCGGGGCTGACCATGAAGCTGGGCGTCTTCTCATTACTGAACGGACTCAGCCCGCGCCAGTTCCGTCCGGCTCGCTTCAACTGCACATATTCACTAATAACGTCTTCAATGCTCAACCGAGACTTAACTTCCTCAACGGCGTCCATATTACCCCTATTGTACGCCAAGACCCTTTCTCTGAAACGTGCTTATGCTTTTTTGGCGGGGTTGCGGATGCCGGCCAGCGAGATCAAGCCACCGACGATGAGCAGGATCGAAACGGTCAAAATACCGCGGTGGAAGGCCGGCATAGTGGACTTGCTCAGGACTTCGACGTTCATGATGACTCCTACGGCGGCCACTGCCAGCAGGCCGGCAATGCGAGCGACAGCGTTGTTAACGGCCGAGGCGATGCCGGCCTTTTCGGGGGGCACGTCGCCCAGAATTGCGGCTGTCAAAGGTGCAACAGTAATGGCCAAGCCGACGCCGAAGAGCACGATCGGGCCGAATAACTGGGTCCAGTAATGAACGTCAGTAGTTAAGCGCAGCATTAGTAGCCAGCCGGCGCCGGCCACGATCGGGCCAAAACCCATGAACAGCCGCGGGCCGTATTTGCCGGCCAGTTCGCCGGTTCTGGGCGATAGCAAAAATAAGATCAGCGTCACCGGGACGCCGGCCATACCAGCCGCCAGCGCCGAATAACCGGCCACCTGCTGGAGGAATACCACCAGCAAGAAGAACGATGCCGTTAGACCGGCATAGACCGATAGAGTGGCGACATTGCCGACGCTGAAGTTGTGATTCTTGAATAAACTGAGCGGTAACATGGGGTGTTTGATGCGCCCTTCGTAGAATAAGAATACAAAAAGCAGTACGATGCCCGCGGCCAGCGGACCGTAAATCATCGGGCTGGCCCAGCCGTAGTGTTGTTGTTCGATCAGGGCGTAAACCGTACTGCCCAAGCCCACCGCGCAAATAACGGCGCCCACAAAATCTACCGTAGCGTCGGATTTCTTGTCTTTGGCCACCGCGACCTTACTTAACAGATACAAAGTGATGGCGATGGGTAAAACATTGATAGCGAAAATCCAGCGCCAGCTTGCGCTGTCTACCAGTACGCCGCCAACAAGCGGGCCCAGAATAAACGAAATGCCCGTCCAGGCCGTCCAACTGCCGATGGCCTTACCTTGTGCCGGGCCCGAAAAGGCCGAGATTACCATGGCCAGCGAACTCGGTACCAACAAGGCGCCGGCCACTCCCTGCAGGGCCCTAGCAATAATCAATAAAGTGGCGCTGGGCGCGACCGCGCACAGCAGTGAGGCTACGCCAAAGCCCCATAACCCCAGCCACAGGATCTTCTTGCGGCCCAGAAGATCCGACAAAGAGCCGGCTATAAGTATTAGAGAACCCAGTGTCAAAAGATAAGCGTCTACCACCCACTGCTGGACCGACAGGCCACCACCCAGGTCGCGCATGATGGCCGGCAGGGCCACATTGACGATGGCGCTGTCCAGAAACGCCACGAATGACGCCAGAATGGCTACCACCA
>CAYRPQ010000071.1:0-2958 GCA_964426315.1 uncultured Candidatus Saccharibacteria bacterium | reverse complement strand
ACCGACGCCCAGGATTGGACACAAATGTTGTTCAGAATGTACGTGCGCTGGGCGGAGAGTAACGGATATAAGGTGAGCACTATTGATGAATCGGCTGGTGAAGAAGCCGGCCTAAAAAGCGCCACCATAGAGCTGGACGGGCCATTCGCTTACGGCAAGCTACGGGGGGAACACGGTGTGCACCGGTTGGTGCGCCTCAGCCCGTTTAACTCCGATAACCTAAGGCAAACCAGTTTCGCCAAGGTGGAGGTGATGCCCAAAATAGATAAGCCCGGCGGCCTGGAAATAGACGAAAAAGACCTGAAAGTCGACGTTTACCGCAGTGGCGGCAAGGGCGGCCAATCAGTCAATACCACCGATTCGGCGGTTCGCGTCACCCATATTCCGACCGGCATAACCGTGGCTATCCAGAACGAGCGCTCCCAGCTACAAAACAAGGAGACGGCCATGACCATATTAAGATCGAAACTGGCCCAGTTACAGATGGAACAGCACGCCGAAAAGCTCGGCGAGCTAAAAGGTCCCAACCAGTCGGCTGAATGGGGTAACCAGATCCGCAGTTACGTCCTTCATCCCTATAAACAGGTCAAAGACCTGCGCACCAGGTATGAAACCTCCGACCCCGACGCCGTCCTCGATGGTGACCTCAATGACCTCATCAACGCCTATCTTGAACACAGCCTCAGCCAATAACCGGTAATGGTATAATATAGACAATGATTTTGCTCGATAGGGTAACCAAAAAATATCCGAGAAGTGAGGGGCAGGCGCTGGACCGCGTCAGCCTGCATGTTGAGCCCAAAGAGTTCGTGATCGTGGTGGGGCAGAGCGGCGCCGGCAAAACCACCCTATTAAGATTATTGACCCGCGAAGAGCGGCCGACCAGCGGCAAGATTATCATCGGCGGTATCGACTACGATAAGCTGAAAGACAAAGACATTCCTTTATTAAGACGCAAAATCGGCGTCGTTTTCCAGGATTTTAAGCTACTACCCAATAAGACCGTTTTCGAGAACGTCGCTTTCGCGCTGGAAATTGTCGGCGTCAGTAACCGCGAAATCCGCCACACCGTGCCAAAGGTGCTCGATATAGTCAACCTGAAGGGCAAGGAAGACCGCATGCCGCGCCAACTGAGCGGCGGCGAGCGCCAGCGGGTGGCTATTGCCCGGGCCATCGTGCGCCAGCCTCGCATATTAATCGCCGACGAGCCCACCGGCAACCTCGACCCCAAGCACGCCTGGGACGTCATTAAAGTGCTCGAAAAAATCAATCGCTACGGCACCACCGTGCTGTTGACCACCCACAATAAGGACATCGTCGATAAGTTGAAGCGTCGGGTGGTAACCATCCAGGGCGGCAAGGTGGCCAGCGACAGGGCCAACGCCGGCTATAACAAGGCATGATTATGGAACGAAGACTGATCACTACCTGGCGCATAATTCACACCGGCATAGTGAATTTTATCCGCAACATAACCCTGGCTACGGCCGCTATGGCGGTTATGGTGGTGACGCTGACGATTGTCCTGTTTTCGGTTATCACCAACGCCACATTCGAAAACACCATCGCCCAAATAACTAATAAGATCAGTGTTTCGGCCTACTTGCTCGACACGACTACCGAGGCCCAGGCCAAGCAGGTGGTTAACGAGTTAAAGCACCAGCCCGGAGTGCAGAGAGTGGTTTACCTTAACAAGGCTGACGCACTTAACGCATATATAAAGCAGAACCAGAACAACCAGAACCTGGTGACGGCGGCGGCCACGGTTGGCAACCCGATCCCGGCCACCATCCAGGTCTATCCTAAAGACTTGAATGAAATCCAGGCCATTAAGAACGTTTTGGTTAAGCCCGATAACCTAAAACTGCAAACACCCGATTCGCCGTCTTACCAGAAGGACCGCAAAGAGGCCATTGACAACATTACCCATGCTACCAACGTACTGCGTAAAATTGGCGCCATTACGGTGGCCGTTTTCGCCATAATTTGTGCCCTGATTATCTTTAACACCATTCAAATGGCCATTTTCAACCGCCGCGACGAGATAACCATCATGCGCCTGCTGGGTGCCAGCACTAGCTTTATTCGCGGCCCGTTCGTGGTGGAGAGCGCCATTTATGGGTTGTTGTCGGCGGTTATTTCGGTCCTGATTATCAACTCGGCCTTTTTGGCGTCGAGCAACGCATTGCAGGCCAGTAGCCTTGGTCTGCTCGACATTAACTACGCCAACCAGTACTTCGAGAACCACTTCCTGGCGCTTTTGACTCTCCAAATTGCTATTGGTATACTGATAGGTACGGTATCTTCAGTAATAGCGACCCGCCGTTACCTTAAATTCAAAACGAAGTAGAACAACTTACAAACGGTTACACCTAAGGGGGTGGGATTTGACGGTACATGCTATAATTAGAACGGTTAAGAAGCAAACAAAAAGCATGCCAAAACAAAACATCTTCAGGGTTTTTATAATTCATAGCCGCGCCACGGCGTTGGTGGCTTTGGCATTACTTGTGGCCGGCAGTGCCGTAGTGGCCCACGCCGACCAGTTCGACGAGCAGATCAAAGCCCTCCAAGCCCAGAACAACAGCGCCCAAACGGCCGTTAACGGGCTGGCCGCAACAGCCGGCAGTTACCAAGCGGCTATTAATCAATTGCAGGCCCAGATCAACGGCGTCCAGGCCGCCCTAAACGCCAACCAGGCCCAGCAGGCCAGCCTCCAACAGCAAATCACCGACGACCAGAACAAGATCGTCCAGGAAAAGGCCTTCCTGAGCAACGACATCAAAACCATGTATATAGACGGCCAGCTGAGCACCATCGAGGAACTGGCCACCAGCAAGAACCTCAGCGACTATGTTGACCGCGAGGAGTACCGCACCCGGGTCCAGAACAAAATCGACTCGACCATTAAAGAGATCGCCGCCTTGCAGGCCCAATTGCAGAAGCAAAAGGCCGAGC
>CAYRPQ010000070.1:0-3084 GCA_964426315.1 uncultured Candidatus Saccharibacteria bacterium | reverse complement strand
CCGACCAACAGCCGCCCCAGCTCGCTGAAGCGTTTTTCGTAGACCCGGGCGTTATAAAGACCCAGCAGGGCGAAAATGAGAATCCAGAACGGCAATAGGCTAACCAGGATGGTGATGTAAGTGTGGGCGTGGACGCTGGCGCTCAGCGGCTGGTGGTTCAACGTCACCCGCAGGATGTAGGCGACAGTAAAGGCCAGGGTGATGGCCAGGGCGTCGCCGATAACCAAACAGACATTGTAAGCGAGCGAGGCGTTATTCTTCATAGCTTAAGATATACTAAATTGTAGCATTATGAAGGTATCAGCGCTGAAGTACACGGTTTTGACGTGGGTGAGTGGTTTGACCATGGCGATTTTCCTGTTGATGCCTTTTCACGCCCTGTTGACGGTTTGGGGCGCCAGCCTGTTCGGTCACTATACCGCCCTGCGCCTCTGGAAAGAGGCCTTATTAGTGCTCTGCGTAGTAGGCGTTCTCTACCTGTTGCTAACCGACCATAAGATCCGTTCTCACACCCTTTCGCGTCGCCTGGTTTGGCTTATTCTGGCCTACATATTATTGAACGTGGTTTGGGGCTTGCTAGCCCTGAACCAACACGATGTCAGCGCTAAAGCCCTCGGCTACGGACTGATCGTAAACCTGCGCTTCCTGGTTTTCTTTTTGGTGACCTGGACGGTAGCCCTGCGTCTGACGCGACTGAGAACCCATTGGCGCTGGCTGGTGCTGTGGGCGGCCGGGGGCGTGGTGATTTTTGGCTTACTGCAGATCTTTCTCTTACCGCACGATTTTTTGCGCCACTTTGGCTACGGCGATTCGACGATTCCGGCGCTGGAAACGATTAATCATAACCAGCACTACGCCCGCATCATGTCGACCCTGCGCGGCGCCAACCCGCTCGGCGCCTACATGCTTATACCTATAAGCTTGCTGACGGTTATGATGTTGCGTGAAGGCCGCAATTGGCGCAAGGCCGTTTTTTTGGCCGCCTCGGCAGTGGTTCTGTTTTTCAGTTTCTCGCGCAGTGCCTGGATCGGCGCGGTGTTGAGCGTCGCCACGTTATTGCTGATAAGTCCTTTGTCGCGCGGCTCGCGTCGCATAGCTCTGGCCGTGGTAGCCACCTTACTGCTGTCTGCCGTCGGCCTGACGCTGGCTTTCCGCCACAGCCCGAACTTCGAAAACTTTGTACTCCATACCCAGACCAATTCGGCTATTAAGACTACTTCTAACGGCGGGCACGCCACCGCTTTTAGGCTTGGCCTAACCGACCTGCGGCACCACCCGCTGGGTAATGGCCCCGGCACGGCTGGCCCGGCCAGTAACTACAACCAGCCGCATGCCCCGCGCATCGCCGAAAACTACTTCATACAAGTGGGGCAGGAGACCGGCTGGCTGGGCTTACTGCTGTTCCTGTTGATTAACGCCGGCGTGGGCCTGCTACTGTTCATGCGCCGGGCCGATCCGCTGGCCCTCAGCCTGTTCGCTAGCCTTATCGGGCTGACCTTCATAAACCTGTTATCACATGCCTGGGCCGACGACACGCTGGCCTACGTTTGGTGGGGACTGGCCGGCGTGGCCATGGCGCCGCTACCTAAATCCAAAAATGAAAAAGCCAAGTAACACCAGCCAATTCGTTAAATACATGGCCGGGGGCAGTCTCTATTTTTGGAGCGGCTACGCCATTTTCGCCATCTGTTACTCTGTTTTTAAATGGGATTGGCTACCTTCCAAAATCCTGGCCGATGCCATCGGCTGGACGCTAAACTATGTCGTCCAGCGCTGGTGGGCCTTCGCCGAACAACACCATCTGAGCGAAATGCAACACGTCGGCCGCTACCTGTTCATAGAATCGATCGGGTTCGTGCTCGATTACCTGATTATCTGGGGCCTGAAGGCCATAGGTGTCACGCCCTACATCGGTTTCTTCATCTCGGCCGGCTTTTTCACCGTTTGGTCGTGGTTCTGGTACAAGTACTGGGTGTTTCCCGAAAAGAAAATTGCCAAAAACGCCACTTGATACTATAATAATCAGATGTTTATGTTTTGGCGACCGGCATCTGAGGTATATCGGCCTCCTGAAGGCACAGAACTTAAGAACGTACCCCCTAATCCAAATTACCGGCGTTGGGGCTACAGCGTCGCTATGCTCAAGGATGGCCAAGGCGAAGATCTACCACCCCGAGGCAACACCGCCATATTCCGGATTTTTAAGAATGGCATGACCGAGCCGGTTCATGTGAGCAAACCTGAACATAGAGCATGCTTCAACGTTGACGTGCTGGCGGGCTCGGGGATCCTAATTCGAGCTTGGGCGGCCGGTGGCGTACAAAAGTCCGAAATGAAGCCAGGCATCCAAGTCGATATTACTCCCGGGCAGTCCTATTCTTACGTGAATACCGGGAGGGAGGATCTGGTATTGCACGATGTTGCCACCCCGGCTTGGCACCCTGAAGACGAAATTAAACTTATCGAGCTCAAGTCACGCAAGCACAAACAGCGACTGGGCGACGAAGGTTACCCTACGGTCCTAAGACCCGACGGCCGTGAGCTGGTTATTTCTTCGAGCTTTTACGATGCCATCTTTGAAGCCGCCGCCGGCCGCTTTGCCGCTTGAAATAATACGGGCACGTGGCATAATGTAGAGGCGATGAACGAAAAGCAAACAGCAGGCGAACAAACGGTGCGCCCCACCAAGAAACAGAAAGAACTCCTCACTTATATCGAAACTTTTATCGCCGAGCACGGCTACAGCCCCAGCTACCGCGAAATCATGAACGGTCTGAACTACACGTCCGTGGCTACCGTCGCTCTGCACGTCAATAACCTGATTAAGCGCGGCCATTTGCGCAAACGCGACCACTTGGCCCGTTCGCTAGAGGTTGTTGAAGCCGCCGAGCCGGCCAAAATCACCACCAACCAGATCGCCCCGAGCGAAGAAAAGTGGCTGGTCGAAAAAGTGGAGCACGCCTTTGCCCAGCTCGAAAACGCCGGCGCCGAGCTGGCCGAAAACAGCCTCGACCACCTATACGTGTTAATCGGCGCCCTGAAGGTTTTAGGCCTGGAAGGCGCCGCCCAAAGCTTCATGCCACG
>CAYRPQ010000069.1:0-3216 GCA_964426315.1 uncultured Candidatus Saccharibacteria bacterium | reverse complement strand
TAATCATTAGGGAGCCTGAGATCCGTATCGGCCGTGGTCGTTACGTGAAGGCACCCACCTGGGATCCCTCAGGTGATCAAACCCGGTACCCGAAAGTAAAAAGAGCAGCGTTGCTGCTCTTTTTAGGTAAAAGGGAGATTTTATGCCTGGTGGAGGCACCGGGAATCGAACCCGGCCAGCCTGGGTGACAGCCAAGCCGCGACACCAGTCTGTACCCCCGGAAGGGTTGCCGGACCACCAGGTAAATTCATGTTACTAAAAAGATATTAAATAAAAATTAAATCCGTTAATTTCGTAAAAATGTTTGTCGCTGAGTGCTATAATAAACCTATTGATCGATTGGACCTGTGGTCTTATGACCCATAGGTGACAGGCAGGCCCAACCCAGAGAGCAGGCAACTGCTCTCTGTTTGTTTTTGGTATAATCTGAGAGCATCATCGGGGTGTGGCGCAGTTGGTAGCGCGTACGGCTGGGGGCCGTGAGGTCGCAGGTTCAAGTCCTGTCACCCCGACCATTGACATTCTTTACCCCTTATGCTATACTTTGCAAGTTATGCCTAAAGCACCTGAATACACTCGCAAAGAACAAAAACAACGACATAAACAGTGGGTTAGAGAAGCCCACGAAGAGGGTGCACGTCAGGAATTTCCAGGCGCGCCTATTTGGAATGATTGGTTAGTGGAGCAACATAAAGCAAAAAAACGTGAGGTTGGGCTGCCCCGCAGAATTGGACGTGCCGCTCTTGAAAAAACCGCCGAGTCAGTGCTTATCGCAAAAGAAATACCAAGGGCTTTAACTGATGCCCGGCATAAAAATAGCGCGCGTAATGCCCAGCGGCTCCAACGAGCAGTAGGCCGCTCCAATTCTGCAGAAGCTATTCCCAAGACTGATTTACGCGTGGTAGAAAAGAGCAGATTACGCCGGCTTGGCCGTGGCGTTATAAGCACGCTGGATAACTCTAACAAAAAGGCCCTCGAACGTACATCTCAACAAACAGAATATTTAGCTAATAAGGCCAGGGCGAAGCGCCAAGCTAATAGGGGGCCAGTCGAAGCTTGGGCCAGCAATAAAATAGGCAAGATTGATAGAAAGCGCCAGGAAAAACACCTACTCCGTCAGAAACAGTTTGAGGCTGAAAAGCAGGTTGCTTGGAATAAATATCTTGATGAAAATCCTGAAGTTGAAAAGCAACTTATTGCCGAACAAGAGCAGCGCGATAAGCAGTTTGAAGTTAACGCACGTTATGAAAGCTATAACCAAATGCAGGGTAGCGCCAGCTTTGCTACCGAGCATTTCGTAAATCGTAATTCTTACTCATTCTCTAAGGCGCTACCACGCCGCCCACAGTTTGAGGGTTCGTATGACGAGCTTGCTAAGTCCAGCGTTGAACGTGCCGCTAAAAATCGTCAGGAGGATGGTAGCATTACTCTCTTTAGCCCTAATTCACTTGCAAGCGTTGTTAAAGAAAGATTGTCTATTTCACCAGATACGGCCGAGCGGGATGGCCCTGCAGTTTACGACGGTGAAACCCGGTACACTAGCCAAAACTTCTATAATAGAAACCGGGAGTTACGCCAAGAAGTACAAGACCGATATGATTACACTGGCGGCGTTGCGACTTCATTATGGAAGATGGGCTTTGTAGAGTTTGAAAGCGAAGAGTCAATCCCTTACGGTAGGGGCGAGTTTAATCCTGACATTGAGTGGAGCCGTGACGAAGACGGCACTACGTTTGCCAGTCTTGCTTACAATCCTGAGAATGAATTGCACCGCATAATTGGTGGCGGACAAGCCGACCCTTCTAGCGCCAGAATCCAGCTTGCCATTAACGATAGCCAGCGATACGCACCTGAAATGAGCGTGAGCTTGATTGAACAGCCCGCACTGGTTCACGCCGCTTAGAAATCCTTAAACCACACTCAAGGTTAATCGTTCCTATCCGGCCATTACCATATGTCTGAATTATTACTGTCTTTTTAGCCGGCGGCGGCCTATAGTTCGTAGTATTAAATTTACGGAGGTGCGGCTATGGCAGAACGCGTAGAGAAAGTAACCAAAACGGTGCCGGTAGAAACGACGGAACAAACGGTAACACCACCGGAGGTCAGGGAAGTGTCAGAACGCCGCGTGGGCGGCAGTACGCTGGCCCAACGGGTTATCTGGTATGTTGCCGGGATTCTGCTGGTGCTGTTGGCCTTCAGGTTCGTCCTGGCGGTGTTGGGGGCAAACCCGAACAACGGTTTCGCCGACTTTATTTATTCGACCAGCCACCCCTTTGTGGCGCCTTTCTTCAGCCTTTTCGGCTATAACACGCAGTACGGCGTGTCCCGGGTTGAGATCTACACCCTTATTGCTATGGCGGTTTACGCCGTGGTAGCCATGGGACTGGCCAGACTGTTCACGCTTAACGATCCCGAACCCCGCGCCTAAGCTCACTTCTGCCGTGCTAAGATAGTAGGCATGTGGAAGGAAACCAAACACGGCCTTTATAAGCAGTTTAACTTCGAGAATTTCAAAGAGGCGTGGGGTTTTATGGAGCAGGTGGCCGAACTGGCCGAGCGTTTACAGCACCACCCGCGCTGGGAAAACGAGTGGAGCGTGGTCCAGATCTGGCTGATCACCCACGAGGGCGACAAGGCTATAACAGATAAAGATAGGGAGATGGCTGAGGCCATAGATGAGCTGGTGTCTGGCGAATTGCCAGATGTTTCGTCTGTCGAACCTCACCCCGAGAAGGTCAAGGTCTTCGCCGACGGTGGTTCGCGTGGCAACCCCGGCCCTTCGGCCAGCGGCTTCGTGGTTCTCGACATGGAAGACACCGTACTGGTCGATAAGGGCGTTTACCTGGGCATTACCACCAACAACCAGGCCGAATATACGGCGCTCAAGCTGGCGCTCGAGGAGTGCCAGCGAATGGGCGTCAAAGAGATCCAGGTCTACCTAGACAGTCTTTTGGTCGTTAACCAGATGAACGGCATCTACAAAGTGCGCAACCGCGACCTGTGGCCAATCCACGACGCTATTAAAACCCTGGCCAAGCACTTCAAGCACGTCAGCTTCAGCCATGTGCCGCGCGAGTTCAACAAGCTGGCCGACTCTGCCGTCAACCGCGCCCTAGACCAACAGCTCGGCATCGTGCCCGAACAAACCGACGTGACAAATTAAGCCATAAGTGCTATAGTCAACAGTGGTCAGATTAGTAACTGGTCGCGTGC
>CAYRPQ010000068.1:0-3261 GCA_964426315.1 uncultured Candidatus Saccharibacteria bacterium | reverse complement strand
GCATCTGTTTTGTAAACAGAGGGTCGTCGGTTCGAATCCGACAGGTGGCTCCATAATCAGGAACATCGAAATGGCATTATCAGAAGGCTTGGTGGAGGCCATAGCTCGGGAAGCACGCAGTGATTTTGAAACCGGTAGAGTACCGCGAGAACTACTGGCGAGCCTTTACAGTGTCTGGGCGCCAAAAGTAATCGATCTTGACGGTTTCCTGGACTGGGCGATACCTAGGTTCCCTGAAGCGAATTGCGGTATTGCTTCAGTGTACCTTCACCATCGGCTGGGTGGTGTCGGCGAGCCGATCTATGGCAAGTACCACGCTCCTGACGGCCGGCACGGCCATACCATCTTGCATCTCGGCGAGGGCCGGGGCGTTGACATAACGGCCGACCAATTCGGCGGTCCGCGCGTCCATGTCGGCGCATTAGTGTTGCCATGGGAAGTCCAGATACCCGTCTGAGCCTGTTTACAAACCCGCGCCTATCTGTTAAACTTCAATCTTATGGCTAAAAAAGGCGACAAGCGAAAGATTATTGGTATGATTGCCGAAGAAACCGGCGAGCGTATTTATTACACGACCAAAAATACCATGAACACCCCAGATAAGCTGGCTCTTAAAAAGTACAGCCCCAAATTGCGCCGGCACATCGTTTTCACCGAGTCTAAAAAGAACCTTGGCCGCAACGAAGCCCCAAAACGCTAATCAGCTTTATAGAGGTCTAGAATGGTGTTAACCATTTCGGCGTGGCTCCAGACCAGGGGTGTGACGCCTATAGGTGAACCGTCTTCGGGATCAAACTGTTCGCTGAGGGCGCCGCTGGGAAGGCGGTGCCTAAGCGACCAGTCCAGCAGTATTTTGGCGTCTTTGGTGTTGCCGACGGTCGAGTAGTACTGCGCTAACCAAAGCGTGCTGACGATCCAGGGGTTGCCCTTGTAATTTTGCTTGGCCAGGAAGTAATTATCGTTTTCGTAGCGAAGGACGCCACCGCTCGGCGAAGTATTCAGAAGCTTTTCCTCGACTCGCTGGGCGGTGCTAAAGAGACGCTTATCGGTTAACGGCAGGCCGGCGTACATATAGGCGCCGTAGAGGCTGGATATATCGATGGTGTCGTCGTATTGCAGTGAGCCGTCCTCCTGCAGTAGGAAACCTTTGCGGAAGTAACCGTCGGGGTGAACCAGCTTGTCCAGGTTGCCACGGATGCCGTCTGCCGCCTTTTTCCACTTGCTGGCTAGCTCGGGCCGGTCGAAGGCCGTCGCCAGGTTGGCGGCCGTTGACAGGCCGGCGATAACGGTGCAGGTGGTGTAGGTGGTGGTCAGGAACTTCTCTTCCCAAAGATCATAGCTGGCGTGGGGCAAACCGGTGATTTCATCGACGAACTCGGTCATCCAGTTGGCACAGGGCGTGACGAACGTTTCGAAGAGGTGCTGGATGAAGGTAAAATCCTCGTTATGAGCCTCCAGGTACTCGCCTATCATAAAGATAACCCCGGCCGTTTCGTCCTCCTGGATGGCCAGTTCGCGCCGCTTGCCGTGCACCAGCGGGTGCCAGGTGCTACCGATGGCCCGGTCGGGCTGGTATTTATGCATTAGGTAGCCGTCTTTGTGCATGGTGTCGCGGGCGAATTCGAAAAACTGGCGGGCTTCATCGAAGTGGCCGGTGCGGATTAACGGCCAAATGGCGTAAGCGGCGTCGCGAGGCCAACAATAACAGTAGTAGTCGCGGCCGGAGTTGAAAATACTGGAATCGCCGCTGGCCAGTATAGAACCGCGCTCGTCGCAATGAGCCTTGATAATTAACAAACTGTTCTGGATGTTAACTGCCTGCTCGGGCGGTACTTTTGGCTGGAAATTACCTAACCACTTCCGCCAGTCCTGGCGAACGTCGCTTAAGCGGTCTTTAATGTTGGCCGAGCCGAGCTTGTCGTGCACCTTTTCGGCATCGGACTGGCTACTGGCGGCCACGATCCAGTAGTCGACCTCGGCACTGCTCCCGGCCTCGATGGTTTTAGCGAAACGTAAAACACTGTCTACGCCGCCGTGCTCGACGGGGTTGCCCGACAACTCACCGTCCTCGGCATCCAAAAAGGTGCCGGCCTTGCCCTCGACCCGGAAGTTACCTACAGCGAACTGGTCAAAGGCCGGGCCACCAGCAAATCGACCGCCTATTAGTAGGGAGTAACGGCCCTTATAGTCGAGTATGTAGTGGCCTTCCGGCTCGTATAGGACGGTATCGGCGCGGCCGGCGCGGGAAATCTGGAAAACCTGGTGCATCATCAAGCGGATTTCGCGGTCTTTATCGGCCAGATTCTCAATTTCGATGTGTCGGACCAGGGCGTTTTCATCGCTATCAACAAAGTCGCTCAGGCGTAATTTGACCGCCAGCTCTTCGGATACGGCCGTTATGTCGCTGATCAGGGCGTCCGGCTCGAAACCAACCTTGATCTGCCAGCTGCCGTCGTCCAGCCAGCTAAACGCGCCGTCCACCCAGACACCGATCTTGTGCTGACTGGAACGGGCGTTACATAGGTTTTCCAGGCCGACGTAAGGATAGTAAAAGTCGTGCACCAGGCCGTGCTCGTCGAGACCGACGAACATCTGGCCGTTGCTCAAAACTACCGGTCGTCCCATGCCCCACCCCTCATACTCATACTGTAACACTTCTTTCGGCCAGGCGGGACTGCAGGTCGCGGTAAACGTTCATGAAGTTTATGTAGCCCTCATAGGGCGTGTCGTAAGGGCTGAAGTAGGCGTGAATGTCGCCGTCGTTGAACCACTTGGTGCACATGTAGTAGAAGTGGTCACTGGTTTGCAGGCGCCGCCAGTCTTCGATCAACGCCCAGTCACCGGTGCCCAGAATGTCTTTTTCGAGCCCGTAGAGGTTTTGGATGGCTTCGCCCTGCAGAGCATTGCCCAGCCAGGCCGAAAGATCGCGCTCGGTGTCGGCCCAGGTAACGGTTTGGGGCATGTCTATGGCATCCACCGGCGGAAAGGCGGCGATGGCGTCGCTGACGGTCATGAATGTGCCGTCACCCCTCAGCCACTCCTTCGGCAGGTGCTCTAAGAAGTCGAAAATGCCCGATTCGTGCCATTGATGCTCACCAAAGGTTTCGTAGTCCATGAACAGGTTGAAGTTGGTGGCGTTGGCGTCGTCGTGCAGCCAGCCGGTGAATTTCTCGGCTGTTAAGGGCCAGCCGGACCATTCGCGGTCGCCAAAACGAAAGGCGATATCGTCGCTTAAGCGGTAATTTTTCATGAGCAGGCTGA
>CAYRPQ010000067.1:0-3318 GCA_964426315.1 uncultured Candidatus Saccharibacteria bacterium | reverse complement strand
GACAAGCGCGTGCTGGTGCAGATCCGCGTCGAAGACGCCGAGCGCGCCGACACCATCTTCAGCAAGCTGATGGGCACCGAGGTAGAACTGCGCAAGAGCTTTATTCAAGCCAACGCCAAATTCGTAAAGGACCTGGACATCTAAGATGGACGACGAAGTAATTGACCAGCCGGCCGACGAACAGCCCAATAACGACGTCGTGCCCGAAATGTCAATGGACGAACAGCGTCAGGGCCAATTGCACGCCGCCGACTTGCTAGACACCGAACACTCTCGGGTAGTCGAACGCCGCACCGTTGAGAACGTCATGGAGGACAGCTATCTCCGTTACTCAATGAGTGTTATCATCGACCGCGCCTTGCCGGATGTCCGCGATGGTCTCAAGCCGGTGCACCGCCGCATCCTCTACAGCATGAACGAAGACGGCCTGCGCTCTGGCGCCCGCCACCGCAAGTCCGCCAACGTGGTCGGTGCCGTTATGGCCCGCTATCACCCGCACGGCGACTCCTCAATCTACGACGCCATGGTGCGTATGGCCCAGCCCTGGGCAATGCGCTACATGCTGGTTAACGGGCAGGGCAACTTCGGCTCAATGGATGGCGACCCACCGGCCGCCTATCGTTACACCGAAGCCAAAATGGCCCGCCTGGCCGACGAACTTTTAGCCGATATTGATAAAGAAACGGTTGATTATCGCGACAACTACGACGGCACCACCCAGGAACCGTCGGTCCTGCCCGCCAAGCTACCAAACCTGTTGTTGAACGGACAACTAGGCATCGCCGTCGGCATGGCCACCAACATTCCACCCCATAACCTGAACGAACTGGTGGACGCCGAAATCCAGCTGATCGACAAGCCCGACTCGACACTTGATGATCTTTTACAACATGTTAAAGGCCCCGATTTCCCGACCGGCGGCATCATTTATGGCAAGGAATCAATTCGCACGGCCTATGCTACCGGCCGCGGCGGCGTCATTACCCGTGGCGTGGCCGAGATCGTGGAAGGCGCCAAGGGCCGTCACCAAATCGTCATCACCGAAATCCCCTACGCCCTCAACAAAGAATCGCTGGTTATCAAGATCGCCGACCTGGTACGCGACAAGAAACTGGTTGGCATTTCGGACCTGCGCGACGAAACGGCCCGCGGCGCCGTGCGCATCGTTATAGATCTCAAGAAAGACGCCTACCCCAAAAAACTCCTCAACCAGCTCTACAAGCTGACGCCCCTGCAAACGACCTTCCACTTCAATATGATGGCCCTGATCGACGGCATCCAGCCGCGCGTGCTGGGCCTGCAAGACGTCCTGACCGAGCACATCAAGCATCGCCAGCAAGTAGTCCGCCGCCGCACCGCCTTCGAACTGCGCAAGGCCCAAGAGCGCGCCCACGTCCTGGAAGGCCTCAAGATCGCCCTCGACCACATCGACGAGGTCATTAAGGTCATCCGCGCCAGCCGCACCACCGAAGAAGCCGCCGCCAACCTTATCAAGAAGTTCAAGCTCAGCGACATTCAGGCCAAGGCCATCCTGGCCATGCAGTTGCGGGCCCTGGCCGGCCTGGAGCGCCAGAAGGTCGAAGACGAGCTGGCCGAGTTGAAGAAGCTTATAGCCACCTTGGAAGGCATCCTGGCCGACGAAAAGAAAATCCTCAAGATTATCAAAGACGAGCTGGAAGAACTCAAAAAGACCTACGGCGATGACCGCCGCACCAAGGTGGTCAACAGCGAGCTGGGCAAGATGAGCGACGAAGACCTGATCGCCGATGAGCAGGTGGCCGTTACCCTAACCGCCGCCAACTACATCAAGCGCAGTCCGCTGGGCGAGTACAAGCGCCAGGGCAGGGGTGGCAAGGGCCGCCGCGGCATGTCCACCCGCGAAGAAGATGTCATCGAGCACGTCGTCAGTGCCTCTACGCACGACTTCTTGCTGTTCTTCACCAACAAGGGCCGGGTCTTCCGCCTAAAAGCCTACGAAGTGCCGGCCGTCGGCCTGAACGCCAAGGGCGTAGCCATCGTCAACCTCCTGCAATTACAGCCTGAAGAAACCGTCTCCAGCGTCATTAACATTTCTAAGACCGACAAGGCCGCCAACCTGATCATGTGTACCGTCCGTGGCACCGTTAAAAAGACGCCGTTCGAGCAGTACCAGAACGTCCGCACCAGCGGCCTGATAGCCATTAACCTCGATGACGGCGACGAGCTGAAGTGGATTCGCATGACCACCGGCGACAACGAAGTCGTTATTAGCACCAGCCAGGGCCAGGCCATCCGTTTCCATGAGAAGGGCGCCCGGCCTATGGGCCGCGTGGCTCGCGGCGTGCGCGGCATCCGCCTGCGCCCCGGCGACCGGGTCATCGGCATGGACATCGTCGAAGAGGGCAGTGACATTTTCGTGATCAGCAAGTACGGCTATGGAAAGCGAACAAAAGTAGCACAATTCACCCCGCATGCCCGCGGTGGTGTTGGCATCCGCTCGGCCGTCGTCAACGACAAGACCGGCGAATTAATAGGGGTCAAGACCCTGGTCGGCGACGAGCAAGAAGTTATTATCATCAGCCAACAGGGCCAGACCATCCGCCTCGGCCTGGCCAACATCCCGGCGCTGGGCCGCGCCACCCAGGGCGTCCGCATCATGCGCCTCAACGACGGCGACCAGGTAGTCTCGCTGGCGTTAGTCGATAAGACCGACGAAGCCGACGAAGACGAACCCGCTGAACCCGCTCCCGAACAAGCCGAACTAGTAACCGCCGAAGCCGAAGAAAACCCGCCCGCTCCCGAGCCCAAACCCAAGCAAGCTAAGAAGAAGTAATCCCAGCCTACGTCCACAGTAGAGCCACAAAGTAGCCACATCGTGGATGTTCTGTGGCCACAATATGGACGCTTTGTGGACCTACCCCCAAGAAACACATAAGAAACATGTAAATCTTATGTGTTACCTATGTCATTATTATGTAGATCGTATATGGCCACTGAAACTAACCTAGTAGGTAGGTACCGCCCCAAGGCAATCATAAGCGTTTTGATGTGGAGAGTACATCATTAAGTGTCGGTTTACCCCTTGACCAAAGCGGTCATGGTGGGGTATGCTAGTTGGAATGGCTTGACGGAGAGTTTCTATGAGTCTCCCTGAAAAAGCCACTCGAACGTTAAAAATTGAGTAGTGCAAATCAACGTCAGTTCATAGCACCCTCAGGGGTGCGGAACTGTTTTAGCAATAGTCAGTGTGCCAGCAGTGGCACATGTTCGACTGAAGTCAAAGAGCAGATTCTTTTTTGGAGAGTTTGATCCTGGCTCAGGATGAAC
Source organism: uncultured Candidatus Saccharibacteria bacterium (assembly GCA_964426315.1). Classification (GTDB taxonomy): domain Bacteria; phylum Patescibacteriota; class Saccharimonadia; order Saccharimonadales; family UBA4665; genus UBA5150. The sequence continues at coordinate 12 of CAYRPQ010000067.1, read as the reverse complement.
GCTGGCGGCGTG
>CAYRPQ010000066.1:0-3356 GCA_964426315.1 uncultured Candidatus Saccharibacteria bacterium | reverse complement strand
GCATTGGCTCGGCCAAAGGCGCCGACGTTACCGCCGCCGTTACCAAGGCCACCGAAGTCGCTAAAAAGAACTTCGTGACAGTCACTCTTTACAAGGGCACTTTACCCCACGAAATCGAGTACAAGGTTAGTGGCGCGCACATCCTGCTGAAGCCGGCCAGCGCCGGTACCGGTTTGATCGCCGGCGGTGTCGTCCGCACCATCCTGGAAGTAGCCGGAGTTAAGAACGCCCTCAGCAAGTCGTTGGGCTCAACCAATAAGACCAACACCGCCTACGCCGTTATTGGCGCGCTTGACAGCCTGGTTCCAGCCGACAAATGGGTTACCTACAAGCCAAAGAAACCGGCCGCAAAGGCCGTCGTCCCCCCCGCTGACAAAAAAGCCACGCCGAAGAAAACTGCCACCAAGGCTAAAGCAACCAAAGAGCCTAAGTAATGAAGTATCACGAACTCAAGACCACTACACCGAAACCTGCCAAGCGCGTCGGCCGCGGCATCGCCGCCGGCCAGGGCAAGACCGCCGGCCGCGGCACCAAGGGCCAAGGCTCGCGTACCGGCAGTAGCGCCAAGCCGGGCTTCGCCGGCGGCAGTAATCCGCTGATGCAGAAACTTCCCAAACTACCTGGCTTTCGCAGCCACAAGATCGCGCCCGAAACCGTCTACACCGGCCAGCTCGAACAATTCGCCGGCAAAACAGTCGACGCTAACGTTCTTGCTGAAGCCGGCCTGGTAAGCAACGCCTTCGTTAGCGTTAAGCTAATCGTTAAAGGCGACCTGACCAAGAAAGTGACAGTCAAACTGCCGCGAGCCAGCGCCAGCGCCATCGAGGCGGTCCAAGCCGCGGGGGGCACGTTCGAGCCAACTGCCCGTCTCGGCCGCCCAAAAACCACCGACAAAAAAGCTGAGAAGTAGCCCTTAACGGCGGACGCTTCCTGTATACTGGAGCCTATATGTTGCGAGTTAAAGAGGGTAAGTAAGAAAAATGAACTGGAAAGTTATAGCCAAATCGCTGGCTCATCCCGATATGCGCAAGCGCATTCTAGCGGTGCTTGGTATTTTGTTGGTCTTCCGCATCCTGGCCCACATTCCGGTGCCGCTGGGCGACCCGGCCACACTGCACCAGGTCCTACAGAACCTCTTTAATTCCAATAATACGCCGCAATTACTGAGCTTTATTAACGTCCTGTCGGGCGGCGCGTTGGCCAACTTTTCGATTATGATCGCCGGCCTGGGGCCGTACATTAACGCCTCGATTATTATGCAGTTACTGACCAAGGCGGTGCCACAGCTTGAAGCCCTGCACAAAGAAGGCGAGTTTGGCCAGAAGAAGATTAACCAATACACCCGCATCCTGACCTTCCCGTTGGCGCTTATTCAGGCCGTCGGCTCGATTTACCTGATTCGCACCTACGCCCAAAGTATTGGCGGTATCGGCGACATTACGGCCCACGCCGGACCAATGCAGTGGGCGCTGATGGTGGGCGCGCTGACAGGCGGGTCGATGCTGTTGATGTGGCTCGGCGAGCTGGTGACGGAACAGGGCGTCGGCAATGGTATTTCGCTGTTGATTACCGTTGGTATCGTCAGCCGCCTACCCAGTCAAATTTCCAGCCTGGCAGGTTCGATTTATAACAAGAAGGACCACTGGGTGCTGTTCGGCCACAACTTGCCAATCAACAAAACGGCCTTTATTTATGGCGTGGTGATCGCGGCCTCGGTGCTGGTGGTGACCTGGCTGGTGGTGATGCTGAACGAGGCGGCGCGCAACCTGACGGTGAACTACGCCAAGCGTGTGCAGGGCAACCGCGCCTACGGCGGTATAACCACCGTCTTGCCCGTCAAGCTGATTACGGCCGGCGTGGTGCCGATTATCTTCGCCGTGGCCTTCTTAAGCGTGCCCAACTTCTTAGGCCAAATACTGGTCCATAACCACAGCGTGCACCTCGCGCACATTGGCTCCCAGCTGAGCACCTGGTTCCAAACGCCGTCGGCCTCTACCTTCGCCCAGCTCGGCTGGCAGGCCTATATTTACCCGGTCACCTACTTTACGCTGGTCTTTGTTTTCACTTTCTTTTACACCAGTATTACCTTTAACTCCAAGGAAATCGCCGAAAACCTGCATAAACAGGGCGGCTTTATAGAGGGCGTCCGCGGCGGCGAACAAACCGAGAAGCACCTGGCCAAGATCGTTAACCGCCTGACCCTCTTCGGCGCCATCAGCTTGGGCCTGTTGGCGGTGGTGCCAATCATCGCCCAAATCTTCCTCAAAAACGTTAACATCACCATCGGCGGCACCAGCGTGCTGATCCTTGTGTCGGTGGCCTTGCAAACCCTGCGTGCCGTCGAATCGCGCGCCCTGATGGTCACCTACGACCAATACGCCCAACCCGACTTCTTCTACGACGATGAAAGTTTTGCAGTGGGCTCCGGAGGGGCTCGCATTTTACGCTATCGCCCGGCGTTCTTTAAACGACGTGACGACAAAAGCCCCAAAAAATCCAAAAAATAACTCCGTAATTACTCTTTACAAACTGTGGTCAGGCGTGGTACACTACTTCTCTAGTTATATTTTATGGCCGCCAACAAGGAAGTAATCGAACTCACCGGAACAATTGTCGAGACCCTTCCCGGGACTCAGTTTCGTGTAGAACTCGAGAATGGCCATCAAATAATAGCTCACGTCGCCGGTAAGATGAGGAAGCACTTCATCCGAATCGTCCCCGGAGACAGCGTTACGGTCGAGTTGACCCCTTACGATCTTACGAAGGGAAGAATCACCTATCGCAAAGGTTAACCAATTTACAGCAGTGAGTCATCGCCGCAGAGGAGCATGATCCGCATGAAAGTGCGTGCCAGTGTCAAAAAGATTAGTCCAGACGATAAGATAGTCCGCCGCAAGGGCCGTCTTTACGTTATCAATAAGTTTAAACCTAAGCATAAGCAGAGGCAGGGTTAATGGCTCGTATCTCCGGTGTTACAATTCCCGATCCCAAGCAAGTCTGGGTCTCGCTGACCTACATTTACGGCATTGGCCCCAAAACGGCCGACGACATCCTCAAAAAGGCCAACGTGGAGCGCACCACTCGGGTTAAAGACCTGAACGACGCCGAAATCGGCCGTATCCAAGAAATAATTAACGCCGACCACCTGGTGGAGGGCGAGCTACAGCGACTGGTCAGCGGCAACATCAAGCGCTTGAAAGACATTAAATCTTACCGTGGCCAGCGTCACACTTCCAACCTGCCTTCCCGCGGCCAGCGCACCAAGACCAATGCCCGAACTCGTCGTGGCAAGAAGACCACCGTTGGCGGCACCGCCAAGAAAGTAGCCAGCAAGACTTAATATGGCAGATAAACCC
>CAYRPQ010000065.1:0-3565 GCA_964426315.1 uncultured Candidatus Saccharibacteria bacterium | reverse complement strand
AAGACCAAGGTCTGAGACTACGCGATATCGATAAGTACAGCCAGTTGCTGGATTAGCTCCAGAACTTGGTTTTGCCGCTTCCTTTGTGGAAGGCCTGGAGCAATTCCTGTTGTTGTTTGGTGAGCTTGGTGGGCGTGTCGACTATGATGGTCACGATGTGCGCGCCGCGGCTAGCGCCCCGCAAGTGCGGCACCCCGTGGCTCGATAATTTAAAATCAGCGCCGGACTGCGTGCCGGCTGGCACCTTCATGCGCATCGGGCCGTCAACGGTTTCAACATCAATTTCAGTACCTAGGGCGGCCTCTACCATGCCGACGTGCTCTTCGCTAAGGATCAAATCGCCCTCGCGCGTGAAGTGCTTGTGGGCTTTAACGCGGATGTTTACATACAGGTCGCCTTTCGGCCCGTCGGCCACCGCTTCGCCGTGCTCGCGCAGGCGGATGGTGGCGCCATCGTCGATGCCGGCCGGAATTTTAAGCTGGACGGTTTGCTTCTTGGCCTGGGTGCCCTTGCCCCGACAAACGCTACACACTTTTTCGGGAATCTTGCCGCGGCCTTTGCACTTCGGGCAAATCGTGGCCTGCTGGATATTGCCAAAAATGGTGCGCGTAACGCTAACTACTTGGCCACTGCCTTTGCACTGGTCACAGGTCTTTAGCTCGTGGCCCGGTTCGACGGTAGTGCCTTTGCAGTGCTCGCAAGTATCTTCCAGGTTTAGGTGCAGGTCAACCTCGGTGCCGAAAACGGCCTGCTCGAAAGTTATTTCGACCGAAGTCTCAACATCCCGGCCGCGAGCCTGCCTCTGTTGCTGGCCACCGCCTCCACCGAAGAAGCTACTAAAAATATCGCCCAAGCCAAGGTCGCCAAAGTCAAAATTGATATTCTGGCCTTGTGCACCGCCAAAACCGCCAAACGGATCGCCACCGGCGCCACCAATGCCGGCGTGGCCGAACTGGTCGTAGCGTTTTCGCTTTTCACTGTCTTTAAGGACTTCGTAGGCCTCATTTATTTCGTTAAATTTAGCCGCTTCGCCGCCCTTGTCCGGATGATGCTCTACCGCCGCCCGCCTAAAGGCTTTCTTAATCTCATCGGCGCTGGCGCCCTTGCCTACTCCTAAAACTTCATAATAATCACGCTTCGGCACGTTCTTCCCTCTGCGCCAGCAATTCGCCTTCCCGGTTAAGAACCGTCGTCATATTCTGACCTAGCGTTTCTGCTTGACCGGCTTCGAGTAAGCAATGGGCCGCCTCCATCCTGTAGCGGTTTCTGAGCTGTGGCGTCTCATTGAACGGACCATGAACAATCAGATCAACTAAATGCTCGACATAGGCAGCCGGTACTTCCGTTTCGACGCCGGATTTTTCGTGAGTCATCATTCCTATATGTTATCAATCTTTAGGTAATTGATGGCGTCCATGGCTTTTTGCCTTAGATCGTACTGCACGAAGATATGGTCGTGAAAGTAAGCGGCGACCACATTGGCCGATACGTCGTTCTTGGTAAGTTCTGTAGCCAGGGCCGCCGTTAAGCCCACCATCTCCAGGGAGGTGTGCACGTCAATAGTTATCTTCGCGAACGGACCCTCATATTTAATGCCTTTGGCTTCCAGAACATCTTTCGGAGCAATGATAGCCAGGCCTTCCTGTTCCTTAAAGGTAGCCTGCAAATCTTCAAGCACGATGCTTTTGGTCGACTTTACGGTAGCAAAGCCGTACTTGACTTCGTCACAAGAAACTACCATCGAGCGCAATGTTTCCTCGAGATTATCCAGGCCGGCCATCTTATTCTTTCTTGGCGTCTTTGTCGTCGACGACTTCGCCTTCGATAGGTTCATCTTTGGAGTCGGTTTTCTTTTCGCCCTCGGCGGCATCGGCGTCTTCAGCCGGTGCTTCGGCTTGGGCCTGCTCGTACATTTTACTGCCAATCGGCATCAGCTTGTCGTTCAGTTCCTTAGTGGCATTTTCTAAAGCTTCTTTGTCGGCTTTCTCATCTTTGATGACTTTTTGGGCAGCCTCGATGGCTTCGTCCAAAGTCTTTTTGTCGTCGTCGGAAATCTTTTCGTCGTTATCCTTCTTCAGTTTCTCGGCCTGGTAAACGGCGCTGTCCAGCAGGTTGCGGGCTTCGACCTGCTCTTTGCGGGCTTTGTCTTCATCGGCGTGGGCTTCGGCTTCTTTGGCCATTTTTTCGACCTCGGCTTTGTCGAGACTACCGGAACCGCTGATGGTGATGTTCTGTTCTTTGCCACTGCCCTTGTCTTTGGCGGTGACGTTCAGGATGCCGTTGGCGTCGATGTTAAAGGTGACTTCGATTTGCGGGGTACCACGTGGCGCCGGCGGGATTCCGTCCAGGATGAAGCGGCCGAGCGATTTGTTGCCTTCGATCATGTCGCGCTCACCCTGGGCAACATGGATTTCGACCTGCGGCTGGCTGTCGGCGGCAGTACTAAAGACTTCGGATTTGCTGGTGGGAATAGTGGTGTTGCGCTCGATCAGCTTTGTCATAACGCCGCCCATCGTTTCGATACCCAGGCTCAGAGGTGTGACGTCTAGCAATAGGACGTCCTTGACGTCGCCCTGCAGTACACCGCCTTGAATGGCGGCGCCGATGGCCACGACCTCGTCTGGGTTCACACCCTTCATAGGGTCTTTGCCAAAGATTTTATTAACCTTTTCCTGCACGGCCGGCATGCGGGTCATGCCGCCAACCAGTACTACGGCCTGGATGTCGCTGGCTTTGAGGCCGGCGTCCTTCAGGGCCTTTTCGCAGGGAGCGGCTGTTTTTTCGATCAGGTCACCGACCAGGTCTTCCAGCTTGGCGCGGGTCAGTTTGTGCTCGAAGTGCTTGGGACCTTCGGCGTCGGCAGTCAGGAAAGGCAGGTTAACGTTAACTTCTTGGGCCGTAGATAGTTCGATCTTGGCTTTTTCGGCTTCGTCGCGCAGTCTCTGCATGGCGGCATTGTCGCCGGTAACATCGATGCCGTGCTCTTTCTTGAACTCATCGGCGAAGTAGTTGATGATGACGCGGTCGAAGTCGGCGCCGCCCAGGTGGGTGTCGCCGTTGGTTGATTTAACTTCGAAAACGCCGTCGCCGAGTTCCAGGATAGAAACGTCGAAGGTACCGCCGCCTAGGTCGTAAACGGCGATTTTCTCGTCGGCTTTTTCTTTATCCAGGCCGTAGGCTAGGGCGGCCGCGGTCGGCTCGTTAATAATGCGCTTAACTTCGAGCCCGGCGATCTTGCCGGCGTCTTTGGTTGCCTGGCGTTGGCTGTCATCAAAATAGGCCGGCACGGTAATGACGGCTTCGGTAACTTTGTCGCCCAGGAAGCTTTCGGCGTCGCTCTTTAGTTTGCCGAGGATCATGGCGCTGATTTCTTCGGGGCTGTATTCTTTATCGCCCATTTTTACCTTCACGCCGTTGCCACTCTTAACCATCTCGTAGCCCATCAGTTTGATGTCGCGCTGGACTTCTTTATCGTTCCAGTTGCGGCCGATCAGGCGCTTAACTTCATAAATCGTGTTTTTGGAATTGGTCACTTGCTGGCGGCGGGCTACCTGCCCGACCAGCC
>CAYRPQ010000064.1:0-3719 GCA_964426315.1 uncultured Candidatus Saccharibacteria bacterium | reverse complement strand
TAGACCGCCTGCCATTCCGGCTTAAACTTATTCTTAAAGCGCTCCAGGCCTTTGGCCGAAATACGATTGCTGGTCAGGGCGCGGGCGATCCTTATTACCGGGCTTTTAGCAGCCGCGAAAGGCGCGAAGCCCAGGTCAAAATACTTGTAACCGCCCTGTTCGCTGATATTTTCGATGGTTTTATATAGCAGGTAGGGCATGGCGTTGTTGGCCTCGGGAAAGTAGCGCAGTAGGTCGACGGAGGCCACGCCGGCCGGTTTGAATAAGGGCAGGCGATTGGTGAAGGCCACGATTTTGCCGCCAGAATCCCTGAGGTAATCGATGGGACATTGCTGAAGATAGTTCGGGTCGAAATAGCCCTGGGCGAAGCTACGTTCCTGGCGGTCTTTGTCTAGCCAGGCATCAGAGACAGTTTTTAATTCAGCTATGAAAACGGCAGAGTGTGGCGGTTTGGCCGAGGCGTATTGATAGCCACTTTTGCTAGCCCGATTTTTCTGCCAGCGCCACCACTTGTCCTGGACGGTTTCATCGAGGAACGTGGCGATTTCCAGCCTGGCGTTGGCACCGATCTGCAGGCTGTTCAGGCCGGCCTCCTCATAAGGCCGAAGGTCGCTATAAATAGGCAGGAAGCAGGCCCGCAAGCGGCGGCCTCGGGCCCAGTTAATGAATTCGTCAATGAGTTCCGGCTGTTTGGCCATAGCACAAATCGGGTCGGCCAGGGCAAAAGCTATCGGGCCGGTTTCTTTGTAGGCGATGAAGCCGCTTTTGTCGGCGGGCCAGAAGTATTCTTTGTCGGCGGGCCAGAGCTTGAAATAATCCTCGGATGAACCGGAGTATTGCCCCAAAAGTCCTGTCACCTCCTGACGATCACGGCCACCGCGAGCCTGTTTTTTGTATGGCCGGAAGAGTATCCATAAGATCGTGGCAATGCCGGTCACCAGGAAGACTGAAATGGTGTGTGCCAGCAGGGCGCTCCTTACTTGGGTTCGCGGCAGAATATGCGAACGCAGTGTGTAGTCGAAGAAGTGGTCCAGCGACTGGCTGGTTATCCTAGAGAGCCGGTTGGTACGAAACAGTACGCTCAACCCTATTAGCATAGCCATTAACAGGGCGGCGACCATGTATAGCGCCTCCCGGATGCGCATTTCCAGGGTGACTACCTCGACGCCCCTATCAAATTCATCCCGCAGGACAAACAGGGCGCAAAAGGTAAACAGGTAGGTTAGTAGTAGGGGCAGGCTGGGCGACAAAACCGAGTATTCCAGCACTTCGAGTCCGGCTATGAGCAGGAAAATCTGTCGGGCCCGCCGCTCGCCGCGCGCCAGGTGACGGCTGATGTATAACAATATGACGCCGGCTACCACGCCGTGCTGTGCCAACCAGGCGTTGTTTCCCGCGAAGTAAAGACCCTTGAACCTGCCGAGCAGGTGTAGGTGCTTCAAGCTCAAAATAATCGCTAGCAGGCCGTTAATGAAGGCCCAGGCGGCGGCCGTATATTTAATCAACCGGCCGCGTGAAAACACCGGCTGGGCGCTTTCACCTATAACAAAAAAGTCCCTGTAGAACCACGCGATCCAAAGAATGACGATAAGTTGGTAAACGTATTGCGAAAAGGTGTTGAAATTCTCTTGGTCGGCAAGCTGGCTGATAAACAATAGCCCGTATAGAACCTGAAATACGACAAAACAGATCGAAACCAGTCTTTTGCGTAACCAACTATCATAAACGCTCAAGGCGATAATGGCCGTGGCGGTTACGACGGTTTCGGCGGCGTGTACCGCGAACGAGAAAGAAAAGTACTCCTTACACACCAGGGCCTGGCGGTGACAACCAACCGGCCAGAGGGCGTCAAATAGCATGCCCGCACCGATAACCAACAACAGGTAAGCGGCGATTTTACGTGTCGGGTGGTCGTGTCGGGTGGACCTTGCCGCCCACATTAACAGGGCGGCACCCAGTATGTCGCACAACCTGAATAGCCAAGAAAACGGTTGGCCCGGCGCTTCGTACTGGCTTATCAGCGAGGTGCGATAAGAAAGCAGGTGGTTAAGATGCGGTGCCAGCAACCAGGTAACACTGAGTAGAATGAACAGCAGTTGCCACAAGACCACACCGCGCTTGGTGCGCCAGAGGAATGTCATCTAGCTATTGTAGCCGATAGCGGGAGCTAGGTCTTGCCGGGAGCCTTATTGGGTTTGGTACCGGGAGTCTTTCGCAAGTTGGGCACCTGGACTGTGCGGCGCGCCTTGTCGGCGCTCGCCATTCTATGGAGCATGTCGAAGTACTCTTCGAGATTCATGGCACACCCTCCTCCGCTCATGGGAAGCGGCTTAATATAATGGTTGCATGTGCGAGTTATGCTGTTGTCAGCATAGTCCGAAATATCAGGTAGTGCTGTCACATTTCTTACCGACCAAAAAGCCATAGTCATTATGCTATACTCCGATTATGAACACGCCCCTCAACTGGCAACCCCTCAACTGGCATAAAGCCCACAAGGAAAGCCTGTCGACCGGCGAAAAAGCCGCCGACGCCATGCGCAACGGCATGGGCAGTTGGCCATTCGTGTTCGGCTTCGTATTCTTCCTGGGCGCCTGGGCCGCCGCCAATACCTGGGGTCATTTCAACCACTGGGACAAATATCCCTTTATACTATTGAACCTGTTCTTATCCATGCTGGCAGCCTTGCAGGGGGCCATCCTACTTATTGCCGCCAAACGTATGGATGCCATCAGCGCCGCCATGGCCGAGCACGACTACAAAACCAATGTGCAGGCCAAAAAGGAAGTCGAAGAGTTGATGGCCATCAATAACAAGCAGTTGGAACGGATCGAAGAGCTTATTAAGCTAGTCGGCGATAAAAAATAGCTTTCGGCAAGCGTTGTAAGAAAGCTAACAGTCGGCAGGCTTAGGCCCGTATAAGCTGTGAGCGGGACTTAATGAGGGAGTTTTTTATGCCTGATAATCGAAAAAGCCGATCCGACAGGAAGTACGCGACACGCTACACGAATTGGTGGCGCGAATACCTTAGCTAGAACTGTCTTCGGGTGGCTCGCGTAAACCGCGCGGCCAAAGCTTGCGAGAGCTGACGACAGCAATTTCGACCGAATAGTAGAGCATTTGGGCTTGCAGGTATATCCAGAACAACAGGCCTAGAGCGACAGCGAAAGTGCTGTATAAGGCGCTGAGGCTTTTTAGCTCGTGGCGCAATAGGTAGGCGCCTGCGCCCTGGAGAATAACCAGGCCGATGGCGGCCGCCAGGGCGCCAACGCGGGTTTCCTTGAGGGTTACGTGCCTCGGCAGGCTGAAATTCAGCAGGAAAGTGAACAACCAAAAGAGTATGAACAGGTCTACGGCTAGCGACAGCAGGGTGAAGCCGAGGCCGTGCCCGGCGGCCGCCGCATAACTGGTACTGAGCGAAGCCAGCAGGAAGCCCAAGCCCCCGATTATTATTAACCCCAGGCTTTTAAGTTGGGATTTCGGGAAACCGTCACGTTTGTTCTTAGGTATGCCCCACATATCCTGGACGTCGCGGCGAAAAACGTCGGCGACGCCGCGTGTGCCATAAAGCGTTAGCAGGACGCCGGCCAGCAGGACCAAGCCACTACCATGCAGGGTGTGCACGTGTGACGACAGCTGTTGGCCCAGCGACGGAAAATAATTAGTCAGGCCGCGCGTAACCGTCGCCTCCAGGTGGGGATGCTTGCCGATCAGGATGT
>CAYRPQ010000063.1:0-3774 GCA_964426315.1 uncultured Candidatus Saccharibacteria bacterium | reverse complement strand
GTGGCCCAGCCGCTGAGCATGGCCAAGAAGGGCGCCGACGCCAACAATAACGTCGCCGCCAGCGCCGAGCCGGCCGTTCACCACGCCGTTCAGGCCACCGAGGCGCCGGTCATTGCCGCCCTCGGTGCCGAAGTTAACGATAAATTCATCGTTAAGGGCGCCGTCCGCCGCAAACTGCCCAAGACCCGCACCGCCAAGACCATCGCTTTCAACGTGGCGGGCAGTAAGGGCTACGTTACAGTGGGCGAATTCGAAGATGGCACTCCCGGCGAAGTCTTCATGAAGATCGCCAAGCAGGGTAGTACCCTGGCCGGCGTCATGGACGCCCTGGCCGTTTCGGTCAGCTACGGACTACAGTACGGCGTACCCCTGAAGAGTTACGTCCACGGCCTGACCAACATGTCCTTCGCGCCCTCGGGCATGACCGACGACCCGGAGATCCGCACGGCCTCCAGCCTGGTGGACTACATCTTCCGCCGCCTGGCCATGACCTACCTAAACTTCGAGGATCGATTGGAACTTGGCATGGCCTCCATAGACGACATGCCCGACGACCAGACCAGTCTGTTAACGGATACAACCCCGGCCGAACCGGTCTTACCGCCGGTAGCCGCCGAAGTTCCTGTAGTCGAAGCTATTGTCGAGCCCGCGCCGGAACCGGCACTCGAGCCCGCCAAGCCAAAAGCCGCTAAAAAAGACGACACGGCGCCGATGTGTTACAACTGTGGCAACCAGACCCAGCGCAGTGGCAGCTGTTACGTCTGCACCAGCTGTGGTAGCACCACCGGCTGTAGCTAAATCGTCAGTCGGTTAGCATAAGCATAAAAGAGGGCAGGGCGGCCCTCTTTTTGCTTTCCTGACACCATACATGATGTTAAACGAATGTGCTAAACTGAATTTATCATGAAAGTGCTTATTCTTTACCGTCCGGCTTCCGAATACGCCCGCATAGTCGAGGAGTTCATCCATAACTTCCAGGACCGGCACACCGATCACCGCCTGGAAGTCCTCGATATCGACAGCCGCGACGGCAGTGCCACAGCCAGCCTGTACGATGTTATGACCCACCCCGCGGTGTTAGTCCTGCAGGATGACGGCTACCTGCAAAAGAGCTGGATCGGCGACAGCATGCCCCTCATCGACGAGGTCGTCGCCTACACCCGCGTCTAGCGCCTGTAAAATTTTTCATAGTCTTGACTAAATTAATCAGATAGTATATTTTATATTATTATGTCGGGAAGAATCGAACGCACCACCGCTATCCTTGCAACTACGGCCGCTATGGCCGGCGCTCTTGAGGCACCGGCGGCGCAGGCCGATACCATCCCACAAGCCAGCATCGCCCAGATAGCACAGAAAACCCTCGATACATCTGCTCGTATTGAGCGTGGCAAAGGCGGGTCCACCTTTATGGAATCCAGCCAGGAAATAGGCAAGAACATCCTGGCGCAAATAAGCCTGTCATCCAGTGTCGATCTTAGCTCCCCGGAGCTGACACTAGGTGACATTACAGAAATAGACGTTGAAATCGACCGCGAACAACCGCCTTCGCAGGATCACCCTTCGCTTAAGCAGTTGGAAAAGGTTAGTTTTTACAGGGATGAAAAGGGTAAATGGAATGTGGCACATGAAAAAGTCGAAAAAGAGTCTCCCGATGCCACCGATAACACCGTAGTCCTCGGCCGGCGTGTGGTGGCCCACTACACCGAATACGATGTAAACGGCAAATTGGTAATTGCAAATTCCAGCCGTTCCACAAATCCTAAGAAGGCCCGTAAAACCATGCAGGGGCTGGAAAACCGCGCCGCCAGTTTACTTGAAACCATCGCCGCCGTCGCGCCGTCGCCCCAAGAAGTTATGAGGCGCCGCCAGGCAGACCAGCTGGCATCTGAACTATCCCAGGAACTCTATGGCCCGAACGCTTCTCAAGGAGTGCCCGTGACGGGTATTTTGAACGGCCGGGTCAAGACCCAATTCGCTAGCGTAAACGGTTCCCACCCCAATTACTATAGCTACCCCGTGATCCTATATAAGCCCAAGCAGGGCTTGGACGGCGCCTGGGTAGGCATTCCCAGCACCAACCAGTATGGGCAGATTTTCCTAAGCCCGGTAAAAATCCAGCTCGGCAATCATTACGGCGCAGATGTAAGTCTTGAGCTGAACGATACGCAGGAGCCGGTTTTAGACAACGCCGGCATTTCCATCAGCCATCAAGATAACAAAGGCCCCGACATGCTTTACGGCTACGACAGGACGGGCGAGGGCAGATTCAATAGCGTCTGGATAGAAGCTTACGGCATGAAGTAAACCGGGGTTTAAATTTACCGCCGGAACCTCTATACTAAAACTACAATTTGGAAATCCGAGTGAGCGGCTATCAACCGCGAGGAGCGGGAAGAAAGGTATAATAACTGAGTAGACCCCGCCGGCCGAGGCCCGTCACCGCCGCAATTAAGTCCTAAAAGCAGGATGGTACCGTTCCGATGAGGAGCTCCTGCACCGAGAGGGCTTTTTTATTTTTAAGGAGAAGCATGATGTTCAAGAAGGGCACCCGCCGGCCGCCGATCGAGTACGAACCAGAGCTCGTTAAGTACTGGCAGGATAACAAGACGTTCGAGAAGTCGGTCGAACAGAGACCGGCCGGCGACGCCTATGTCTTTTACGACGGGCCGCCCTTTATAACAGGGGTACCGCACCACGGCACACTGCTTTCCAGCATCGTTAAAGACGCCGTGCCGCGATACCAGGCCATGAAAGGCAAGCGGGTGGAGCGGGTCTGGGGCTGGGACTGCCACGGCCTGCCGGCCGAGGTTTTCACCGAGCAAAAACTGGGCATTCAAGACCGGCGCGACATCGGTACCAAGGTTAGCCTGGAGGATTACATTAACTTCTGCCGGGCCAATATGGTGCAGACCGGCAACGAATGGGAAGAAACCATCTCGCGGATCGGCCGCTGGGTCGACTTTAAAGGCGCCTACAAAACAATGGACAAAGACTACATGGAGTCGGTTTGGTGGGCTTTCAAACAGCTTTATGACAACGGCAAGATCTATGAGGGCGAAAAAGTACTGCTGTATTGCACCCGCGACGCCACGCCGCTTAGCAAAGCCGAAGTCGCCATGGACAATTCCTACCAGGAAGACACCGACCCGTCGGTTTACGTGAAGCTGAAGCTGAAAGGCGAAGACGCCTCACTGCTGGCCTGGACGACCACGCCCTGGACACTGCCGGCCAACACGGCGGCGGCGGTTAATAGCGACGTTGAATACGCCGAGGTCGAAGTCGGCGGCGAAACCCTGATCCTGGCTAAAGACCTATTGGAAACCGTGCTGACTGACGAAAAGCACAACGTTGTGCCGTACACAATAAAGCAAACTTACAGGGGTGAAAAGCTGGTGGGCAAGCAATATGAGCCGCTTTTTGAGGATCGTGGTGACGGGCACTACGGCCCTAACGCCCACAAGGTTTGGGCCGCCGACTATGTAACGACGGAAGAGGGTACCGGCGTGGTCCACTTGGCGCCGGCTTACGGCGAAGAAGACTATGAACTGGCCAAAGCCAACGGCTTTCCGATAGTCCAGAACATCGACGATAACGGCTTTTATACCGAGGGCGACTGGCAAGGCCAGTACGTCTGGGAGGCTAATAAGCCGATCGCCAAGGAGTTGCATGAACGCGGCGTGATCTGGAAAGTGGACTATATCCGCCACACCTACCCCCATTGCCACCGTTGTGGCACCAAGCTGATGTACCGGGCTCACCCCAGTTGGTTCC
>CAYRPQ010000062.1:0-3836 GCA_964426315.1 uncultured Candidatus Saccharibacteria bacterium | reverse complement strand
CCTCCGGCACGAAGTGCCACCACGAACGTTTTTCGTAAAAGCGGCGGAACTCGAAAGCCAAAAAGACCAGCAGGCTGGCGGTACCCAGTAAGGTCACCCAGCCTAGGCCGTGCGCCACGTATGACTCATAACTGCCGGGCGGCAAGCCGTGGCCGTCGCGGAAGCGCTGGTAAATCAGCAGGCCGGGGTGCAGGCAGATCAGCGCCAGTACGGCCCAGCCGGTAACCCGGAAATAGCTTTCCAGCCTGGCCTTATTAATGCGAAACAACTCCTGCACGGTGCCGGCCACGTAGTGCGACCACATCAGGCTGTAGGCCAACAGGCCAAAGAGCGGGAAGATCCTGTAGACGTTGAACGGCCGCGGCCCCCAGCCGAAATCCCGCCCCCACGCTATATAGGCCAGCACAACTACGACTACGCCCAAGCTCCATATAAAAGGAACGATGAGCCTGCGGAGGTTCATTCGGTAACGGTTACTGTGCCGGTCATACTACTATGGATCGAACAGTGGTATTTGAACGTACCAACGGTGTTAAACGTGAACGTGTAGGTGTCACCGTTAGCCAGGGTTTTGCTAGCCGGGCCGTCTTGGCTGTCGCCTGTGACGGTGTGGTCGGTGCTGTCTTTGTTGGTCCAGGTAACGGTCGTGCCTTTTTTGACGGTAATACTGGCCGGGCTGAAGGCGAAGTTGTTGATGGTAACACTGTTGGTGGCTTCGGGCGCCGTTGAAGAACTCGAACTGTCCATATTATTCATATTGCTGGAAGCGCTTGAGCTGGTTTTAGCCGGAGTTTTGTCGTCGTTGTTTTTGACCAGGGCGTAACCGCCCCCGCCGATTATCAGAACCGCGATTATGGCAATAACTGCTTTCATAAATCTCCCCTCATAAGTTGGTACTATACATAATATACCTTTAGGCCAGCTAGAGCATAGCGCCTATGGCTATATTCCCTAGCTTAGTGTGCTTGGGCAAGCCGTCTTTCAAAAGCTGGACCAGCCCACCCGTAAAGTTAGCCGGCCGCCCGGCCGTGATCTCGTGCATGCCCTCGTACCATATATTTTTGACCGGCTCTTCGGCCTTTGCTTCAGATTGCGGCTCCTCACCCATAAGGCTGGCAACCAGCTTTTTAAGGCTCTCTTCGTCGTATTTAATATTGAGTTTTTTGAGTAACTCAACACAAAGCCCCTCGATTTTTTCGGCCAGGATCGCGATCTGCTCCTTGTCGCCCTCGGCGATCTCGTTAAATTCGGCCACTAGCCCGATAATTGCCGACAGCGTTTCATGAGCGGCCTCGGCCTGATCTTCTTCCAGTAGGGATATCTGCTCGGCTAACAGTTCAAGCGTTTGTTCTGAAGATAAGGGGGCTTCGCCCACGGCCACCTCAATGGTTGGGTCCGACGGCTCTTCCGGATCGCCTTCCGGCTGACTCCGAATTTCCAGCAATTGACCAAGGGTCGGCGGCGCGTCAGATGGTAGCTCAACCAACGGCTCCCAGACTGCCGTGGCAATCTCAAACGGTTCGATGCCGTCCTGTTCGCTTTCCGGGGCGACGGTGTCGATTGCCGGTGCCGTCGCTTCAAGAAAAAGCTCCATAGACAGGTCTTCGTAGTGGATTGACGCGACACTGGGCACGGTTTCAACGGTAACAGCTTCAGGCCGCGGAACTTCGGGTAGTTCTGCGAAGACAATCGGACTATCCGCGACCATGGTCTTTTCCGGTGCAACAGAGTTAATAATAGGCTCCGGGGCAACGGCGCGAGGAATAGTTTTTTCAACGAGCGGAAGATTGACGGTTTGCCGTCGCTCGAGCTGTTTATTTAGCCTGGTTGGGGTTTTGGTCTTCTCAGCTTCAGGCCGCGGGGGATTTGGCAACGTTTTTTCAGCCTGTTTTACGGTTATCACCACCGTCTTGTCGACTTTATCTAAAATCTCTGGTTGCGCGACCTTTTTGAATACCACCTGACGGGTCATAAACTCGGCCACGGATGCCTGCGCGGCTATTTCCGGGGCCTGACGCGCTTGCTTGGTGTCAACTGCAAGCTTAAGTTTCGAAGTGGCCTCTTTAGAACTGTCCGGCGCTTCCGTTTTTACCTGGATTTCAAAGTTTTTTTTTGGGTGGGATCGGGCATTTCAACCCTGACAAATTGCCCGGCTTCGTCTCTTTGGGCCATATATTTCATGCGTTCCTCTAGAGCCTGATCCGGAGTCTGCCCGGCCTCCTTGCCGTCGGTAATCATCTCGGTGACTATGCCCTCAAGCAGTGGGCTATCAACGCCAAGCATATCAGCCAAAGTTCCCGTTTGATCGCTATGTTCCGGGTCGGGACACCTTAGGACAATTCCCGCTACGCTGGCACTGACTCCCATAGTCGCCAAACGCGCTAAACCAGCCTCGCGGCGGGCCATTGTTTCGGGGTCTAGGACGGCTGGTTGTTCTAATCCGGCTGGCATAATTGTTAATAAAAGTTTATCACGAAAGCTTAAGAGCTTTAAAAGTTCTGAGCGCTACCTCTACGACATTTTGCGTTGTATAAAGTCCGCGAAGTGGCCTTTATATCGTGACTGGAGATCAGGGTTCTGCCAATCGACCGAGGTATCTATGAGACCACGGCAACTTGGCGTCCCGCAATTGCAATCAAATTTCTGGCTAGGACTTATGTAAGCCGTGGCGTAGTCCACGGCCATTTCCTCGCCGACCGCGACATCCCGCATAGCAAAAACACCTATTTGGCCGCGCAGGTAAGCATTAGGTTCGCAACTGTGGTTAAAGCCCATCATTGTAGCCAAGCGCTCCTTTTCGGAAAAACCAGCCAGGAACACGTCTTCCAGAATCTGCACTTCGCTACCTTTTAATTCATCTTGCCTGCTTATTACTTCGCTTTTGTGCGCGATTGTGCCGCCGCGGACTCCCAAAAGTTCATCTTTACGGATAGGCGATACCACGACTAGGCCAAGCCCATGAATCTTAGCCTCGGTGCGTTGAAGCTTGGTAGATAAGTAGGAAGTGGTCGGGCAGGCGGGATCAATAGGTGCTAAATCAGTTTCGTAGGTTTCCGGATATTCCAGAAAATCGGCAAAATGACCACGATAACGTTCACGCAAAGCCGGATTTTGCGAGTCATACGAAGGTTGAATAACATGTCTGCAATCGGCACTACCACAACCACAGCCAAAGGCCTGAGTATCGCTGGAAAAGGCCGTGGCGTAATCCACGGTAATCTCCTCCCCCTTAGCTACTGGCCGCATAGTACGAAGGGCAATCTGCCCATCAATGTAGGAATTAGGATCACACGAGTGGTTATAGCCTATGAGAGTCGAGTCATATCGCCAAGGCTTCCAAGTCAGACGACCAAGCAATAATCACCTTGAAGGTAGCTTTTTGAACGAGGCTTACGCGGATCTAATCAGGGCAAAATACATAACCGAGGTATTAGGAAAACATCTCGGATTCACAGACGACACAAGGAAATTTAGAGACTGGGACTATGGTGAGTTTCGATACACGCTGCCTAACAAATATACTTACAAGCTAGGCGAAACATGGGCCACAATGCTCTCTGCTTATGCTGCTTTCGGCATGGAATTATTAGCAGGAGAATCGCCAGGCTTGCTTGAAAAGATGGAAGCTGCTCATAAGTTGCCCATAGAGATAAAAACATTCGCCAGGGCGCTGAACGAGATACAGCCCGGCCTCTACGCTACTTTACGCGCCTTAACAGCTAGCCCAGAAGATTTAAGCCGTGGCTTGAAAATTATTATCGATGCGTTGAACAAGAAAGATGAAATGGTAGCGGCGAGTGGGCTTGAACCACTGACCTCAGGCTTATGAGTCCTGC
>CAYRPQ010000061.1:0-3981 GCA_964426315.1 uncultured Candidatus Saccharibacteria bacterium | reverse complement strand
CGCGCAGGGCCTGACGAAAACCGGTCAGGGCGCTGGCCACCTCCAATTTTTTGAGAGTGCGGACGTCGATTTCTTCCTGGCTGAGCCGGTTGCACAGCTTGTGCCCCAGCCAGACCTGCTCGTTGTCAGTCAAATGGTGTTGGGCGGCTACCAGGCGTTCGCCGGTGGTTTTGCCTTTGAAGCGACTGCGTTTGAGGGCCTCATCGAGCAGGGCGTCGCCTTCAATGATGGCCTGCGGCCAGGTTTTGCGGCTGGCACAGTAAGCCTGCAGTTCTTTCCAGCGTTCGGCAAAGTGGACCTGGTTGAGTTTGCGGGGCCGGCGGCGTAAAAGGCTCATACCAACAGCTCCTCGGTTCTCTTGGCCAGCGCCAGCAGTTCGCGGTCGGCTTTTTGGGGCGCCATTAGCTGTAGGCCTACCGGCAGGCCTTCGCTCTCACCGGCCGGAATACTGATGGCGGCGTTGCCAACTAGGTCGGCGGCCACCGTCATGATATCGCTCAGGTACATCTGCAATGGGTCGTTGGCGTTCTGGCCAATCTTAAAGGCCGTTGTCGGCGCCACCGGCCCGAGCATGAAGTCAACATCTTTAAAGGCCGTTTCGAATTCTTTGATAAGTTTGGTGCGCACGGTTTGGGCCTTTTTATAATAGGCGTCGTAGTAACCACTGCTCAGCACGTAGGTGCCGATCATAATGCGGCGCTTGGCTTCCTTGCCGAAGCCGCGGCCACGCGAGCCCTTATAACTGTCTTTCAGGTCTTTGGCCTCGCGGTAACTGTAACTGTAGCGCTGGCCGTCGTGGCGGCTGAGGTTACTGCTCAGTTCGGCCGGGCAAATGATGTAATAAACGGCCAGCCCCAGGCCGATCGACGGCAGGCTGATCTCTTTAATTTCGGCGCCGGCGGCTTTTAGCTTATCAATCGCGGCCTCGACGGCTTTTTTAACGCCCGGCTCGACGCCTTCGCCCATGTGCTCTTTAATGACGCCGATTTTCTTGCCCTTTAGGTCCATTTTAAGATCAGTGTAGTCACTTTGGCGTTCAACCGTCGTGCCATCCAGGTCGTCGGGGCCGGCCATAACATCCAGCACCAACGCGGCATCGTCGACACTGCGGGCCAGCGGGCCAATAACATCGGTACTGCTGGCCATAGCCACCACGCCACTGCGCGAAACCAACCCATAGGTCGGTTTGTAGCCGACACAGCCCGAAAAGCTGGCCGGCTGGCGGATTGAGCCACCGGTGTCACTGCCGATAGCGAAAGGCGCTAAGTCCAAAACCACAGCCGCCGCCGAACCGCCCGAAGAGCCGCCGGGCACGCGCGTTTTGTCGTGCGGATTCTTGGTGGTAAAGAAGTCGCTGTTTTCGGTGCTGGCGCCGTGCGCGAAAGCGTCGAGGTTTGATTTAGCCACACAGATGGCGCCTTCGGCTTCCAGCCTTTCAACCGCGGTGGATTGGTATGGCGCCGTAAAACCCTTTAGCATATTGCTGGCGGCCGTCGTTTCGGCGCCGAAAACCAGAAAATTATCTTTAGCGATAAACGGCACGCCGGCCAGCCGGCCGATCTTCTCGCCTTTGGCGACCTGGGCGTCAATGTCTTTGGCCCGCCCTAAAGCCCGCTCTTTTGTGGTGGCAATAATGGCGTCGTATTCTTTTTTATCGCCAATTGTCTTGAGGGCCTGTTCTACCAGGCCGACGGCCTTTAGTTTGCCAGCCTGGACCTGCCCGGCAATTTCGGCGATCGGCAACCACTGGCTCATCAGAGAACTCTCTTAACTTTAATCTGGTCGTCTTTTACTTCGGGCACGCCTTTTAACAGGTCGGCCGGCGTGTAGCCATAGTCCTTAACTTCGTCTTCGCGGGTCACGTTGGTCAGGCCGGAAACCTGGTGCGTCGGCTCCAGTCCGGCTACATCCACAGAAGACAATTGCTCCACGTAATCTAGAATAGCGGTCAGCTCGGTACTATACTCTTTGACTTCGTCATCACTAAGGTCAAGGCGCGCCAATTGCGCCAATTTTAAGATATCCTCCCGGGTCAGTTTCGCCATAGTTACAGTAATTGTACCAGACCCGCCGCCGTTTACAGCGAAATTTTCCCTGTTAATTTGACGACAAAAAAAGTGCTTTACAAACCATAAGCACAGGACTATGATCAGCTTAGTAAGATTTTTAACAGACAAAGACTATGAGTGAACTAGAGCCAAATCCTACACAGCCAAATCGAGACATGGCTGATGTGGTTGCTATTGGCGGCTTATTCAGCTTCAAAACTCAGTGGTACTTTTATACGCCTATCTTGGCAGGCGGTAACTCTCCCCTGTCAATCAAAGAACGTTTCATGGCTATACCCGATCAAGGCCTTGGTGATTTTGAGGAGATGATTGGCGAGCTCGACGAACAGCTAACAGATCTCTGCGAAAAAAACGAGGGGCCAGTGGTGCTGGCAGGTCAGTCTTTAGGGGCATTGATGGCCGAAGAGCTAACTCTAATGGGCCCAGAACGCGTAAAGGGCGTGGCACTAATAGCAGGCATACATGACGGTGAGGAAAAACTCACGGTTACGGGGAAAGCTATCAAGCAACTCCTGGGCAATCCCAAGCACGCGCCTGACCTGCTACGTGATTCCGATATGATGATCGAGCATAGACGACGAAGAGAAGAGGAATGGCCGGAAGACGTGCCGGTTAGAATTTATACGCCCACCAGCGATTTCTTAATCCCGGCCCCGGACGGGCTGGAGGTTAAATACGCACATGGCCAAGAAGCAACTAAGAATGTAGTATTGCCTCTCATGCCTGGCGCTCATCAAGGCATACGAGAGAAAGTAGCCCACATACCCGGTATCCGGTGGTTACGACCGTTTTTGCCGGCAAATCACATTGACATCGCAATTTGCCCGCCGGTCATTTCAGATATACGCAAATTAAGACGCGAAGTTGCGACTGCCTACGCGGAAGCTAGACAGCCCGAACTGGTAGACGCACTCACTGGTTTCGAACCAGTACCTGCTGCCGCCTAGCTACATTCTCTTTTTGATGTCTTCGATCAGGTCGCGTAGTTCGGCGGCGGTTTCGAATTGCAGGTTGGCGGCGGCCAGGTCCATCTGCGAGGTCAGGTCTTTTATAAGGGCGCCGTATTCGTCTTTAGGAATCTTTTTAAGGTTGAGCTTGGCGCGCTGGGCCTCTTCAGGCAGATCGGGGCGCATGCCGGCCTCGACAGCCCGGGTGATGCCGGTTGGGGTGATATTGTGCTCTTCGTTGTAGGCCGTCTGGATTTTGCGGCGGCGGGTGGTTTCATCGATAGTCTTCTGCATGCTCTTGGTGATGTTGTCGGCGTACATAATAACGTGGCCCTTTTCGTGGCGAGCGGCCCGGCCGACGGTTTGGATCAGGGCTTGCTCGCTACGCAGGAAGCCTTCTTTATCGGCGTCGAGGATGGCCACTAAGGAGACTTCGGGCAAGTCCAGACCCTCGCGGAGCAGGTTTATGCCGACCAGCACATCGTAAACGCCCAGGCGGAGGTCGCGCAGGATGTCGGTACGGTCCAGCGTGTCGACGTCGCTGTGCAGGTAGGCCACCTTAATGTTGAGCTCCTGTAGGTATTCGGCCAGGTCCTCGCTCATGCGTTTAGTGAGGGTGGTGACCAGCACGCGCTGGTGCTTTTTGGTAGTATCGCGGATTTCGGCGATCAGGTCGTCGATCTGGCCCTCGATGGGCCTTACCTCTATGGGCGGGTCCAACAGCCCGGTCGGCCTAATCACCTGCTGGGCTGGCTCAGGACTGCGGCTGAGCTCGTACTCGGCCGGCGTAGCGCTGACGTAAACGGCCTTGTTAACGTGCCGCTCGAACTCGGTGAAGGTCAGCGGCCGGTTATCGAGGGCGCTGGGTAGCCTAAAGCCGTGCTCCACCAGCACCTCTTTGCGGGCGCGATCGCCGTTGTACATGCCACGAACCTGCGGAATGGTCATGTGCGACTCGTCAATAA
>CAYRPQ010000060.1:0-4067 GCA_964426315.1 uncultured Candidatus Saccharibacteria bacterium | reverse complement strand
GGTAGGCTTTGAGCCTGGCCTCCAGGCCCTTGCTGGGATCAAGCCTGTCGACCGAAACAATGAGTTTCTTACCCCTGTAACGGCCGCGGTATTTTCGGATAGCGGCCTTAACGGCCTTAGACTTGGCGGCACCGGCATACTTTTCATAATCTATGCCCATCGGGAAGTCGGCTACCCGCACTACGCGTCGGTCTGTGAATACCTGTCCGGCCTCAACCTCGCCGGCCGAGGCTTGCCGGCAGGCATCCATAAATGCTTCCACGTAGGCAGGTGTGTGAAAACCGATTAAGTCGGCCCCTAAAACGCCCCTTAACAGCAGCTTGTGCCGGGGTAATCGCGAGAAGGTAGCGGTAGTCGGGAAGGGTATGTGCAGGAAGAATCCGACGGTGCTTGCCAGCCTGTCCTCCCTCAGCATTCCCGGCACCAGCATCAGCTGGTAGTCATGAATCCAGACATGCGCATAGTCGCGGGCCAGTCCCAGCACGGCGTCGGCGTAGTGCTTATTGACCTCGCGGTAAGCCCGCCACCAGCGGTCCCGCTCGGACTTCTCGTAGCGCTTGACCGGCAGGTTATGAAACAGGGGCCAGAGCACGCTGTTGCTGTAGCCGTTATAAAAGTCGTCGATCTGCCGCCGGCTCAGGAAAACCGGGCTGTAATTATGCCTGGCCAGCTCCCTGACAATCTTATCTTTGTCGTCATCGGTCAGGTCATCACTGGCAATGCCCGGCCAGCCTATCCAGAGGTTTCGTTTGTTCTTCACATAGGAAGACAGGCCGGTAGCCAAACCGCCCACGCTGGGGTAAAACTCCAGCCGACCATTCTCTTTTTTAACGCTAACCGGCAAGCGGTTGGATACGATGATAACCTGTGACATAAGTTCTCTTGGATTTATAGCATACCAGATTAGTGCCGCCGGCTCAGTGCATATTGTTACAATGTGTAGGTGACAGTTACATTGACTGGGGAGAATGGTTTTGGCCTGCAAGCCGATCTAAAGCGGCTGACCTCTGCTTTTTTGAACTTGCACGGCGATTTGGCACTGGAAAGATTAGACGGGCAGGAGGCAGATATAACGCAAATAGGCGAGGCCCTGACAGGCCTGCCGTTCCTGGCCGCCCGCAAAATGGTCGTTCTACGCGCCCCCGGCGCCAACAAACAGTTCGCCGAACAGGCCGAACAACTTTTGGGTAACGTTCCCGAAACCACCGATGTTATCCTGGTCGAACCAAAGCTCGACAAGCGACTTAGTTATTACAAATTTTTGAAATCTAAGACCGATTTTCGGGAATTTCCCCAGCTCGATCAAAACGGCCTGGCTCGTTGGCTGGCCGACATGGCTAAAGGTCAGGGCGGCTCGCTGAGCCCGGCAGACGCAAACTACTTGGTCGAACGCGCCGGCTCAAACCAGCAACTATTGGCCAGCGAACTGGAAAAACTCTTAATATACGAACCCAAAATCAGTCGCCAGAGCATAGATTTGCTGACCGAGCCGGCGCCGCAGAGCACCATATTCCAACTATTAGAGGCGGCTTTTGCCGGTAATACCAGGCGGGCCCTCGACATCTATACCGAACAGCGTGCCCTTAAGGTGGAGCCGCCGCAAATCATCGCCATGCTGGCCTGGCAATTGCACGTCTTGGCTATTATAAAGACGGCCGGCGAGCGCAGTGCCGATGAAATTGCTAAAACGGCCCGGCTTAACCCGTTCGTGGTGCGCAAAAGCCAATCCATCGCCCGCCAGCTCAGCCTTGCCGAGCTCAAAACGCTTGTTTCCGACCTGTTAAAGATTGATACCGCCAGCAAGCGCACCAACATTGATTCAGACGAAGCCCTTCAGCACTACTTTCTACGCCTGGCTGAAAACTGATTACTTTTTCTTGGCGACGGCTTTGGTGGGCTTCACGCCGGCGGCTTTGGCACGAGCGGCCGCCTGTTTCTTGAGGCGAGCGGCCTTGTTTTTGTGAATAACACCTTTCTTAACAGCCTTGTCTAGGTTGCTATGGGCACTGCTGAGGGATTTAGAGCTCGGGCTTTTGGCGAAAAGCTTCAAAGAACCCTTGAGATTGCGCCTGGTTTTACTGTTACGGGCAGACGCTTTACCGGCCGTGCGCACGCGTTTCTTGGCGGATTTGATTATAGGCATAGGCAGGAACTATACCAGATGACTATAGGGGTTGTAAAGTATAAGCTTTTATGGTAGTCTGAAATCAGACAGCACCAAAAACAAAAAGCCCTAAAATACATAAAAACCATGGATGACGCCCAAGCCCAGCTAACGGACCGACTCAAGACCGCCAACAACATTCTGGTGACGGTCAGTCGGAACCCGTCGGTAGACCAGCTGGCCGCCTGCATAGGTCTTACCCTGGTACTTAATAAACAGGGCAAGCACGCCGCCGCCGTTTTCAGTGGTAAGGTGCCTTCCACGCTCGAGTTCCTGAAACCCGAAGAAACCCTCGAGCGAAACACCGACTCTTTACGCGACTTTATTATTGCCCTCGATAAAAACAAGGCCGACAAACTGCGCTACAAAGTCGAAGACGACGTGGTGCGTATCTTCATTACCCCTTATAAGACTTCAATTAACCAGAATGACCTCGATTTTAGCCAGGGCGACTTTAACGTCGACGTGGTGGTAGCATTAGGCGTCAAACAACAGGAAGACCTCGACGAGGCGATCATTGCCCACGGCCGAATCCTGCACGACGCCACTGTCGCCAGCATTAACATCGACACCGGTGGCGACTTGGGAACTATTAACTGGCAGGCGCCGCAGGCCAGTAGCTTGAGCGAACTGGTTACTCATCTGGCCCAGCAACTGGGCGAGAACCTGCTGGACGAACAGATAGCCACGGCCCTACTGACTGGCGTGGTAGCCGAAACCGATCGCTTTAGTAACGACAAAACCAGTCCGCAGACCATGAGCGCTGGCGCCGCCCTGATGTCAGCCGGGGCCAACCAACAACTGGTGGCCAGCAAGCTCGAAGAGGGTGAACCCAAACCCGCCACATCGCCTAAATCATCCGACGGAGCCATAGCAATCGAGCACAAAGAACCCCCCGCGGAAGCACCGTCAGGGCTTCCAGTCCCTGAAATCAAGCCCGAAACCCTGGTGCCCGCCCCGGACGGGGTATCGCAAGGCCCTAAAATTATCACCGAGCCTCCTACTCTAGGCGGTGCCCTGACGGCCAATAGCAAGCCTGAACCGCTGGAACCCTCCACTGATCCGCTAAGTATGCCCAACGAGGAGCCACCGCAACTCTTGGAACGAAAACAGACCGCTAATGCCACGGGTCCACCGACCGGGGCGCCCGCTCTACCGGTGCCACCGGCCGATCCTAACGCCACGCTTTCCGAGCTGGAAGAGTCGGTTAACAGCGCTCATGCCGTCACCGAACACCTTGACGAAGCCCGTGACGAAGTCAGCAAGGCTCTGAGCACGAACGCGCCATCAACATCACCCATCCAGGCGCTCAACGCTCAGCCACTGGGGGATAGCCTCAATGCGCCCGCGCCGGCACAGCCCCAAGTCGCCGATCCCAGCGCGCCACCGCCGGTGCCGCCACCCATCCCGTTCCAATTTGGCAATCCGCCCCCACAGCAGTAATCTATCTAGACCATGCAAGGTCTTTTATTAGTCGACAAGCCGGCCGGCTGGACCAGTTTTGACGTAGTAAACAAGGTCCGTTACGAAGTGGCCAAAGCCCAAGGGGTGAAGCCCAAGAGCATTAAAGTCGGCCATGCCGGCACGCTCGACCCGTTCGCCACGGGACTTTTAATCCTGTTGGTCGGTAAGGAATACACCAAAAGGGCGGGCGAGTTCAGCAAGCTCGATAAAACCTACGAGGTCACCATGCGCCTCGGCCAAACCAGCTCCACCGGCGATCCCGAAGGCGAAATCACCCCTCTTAGTGATGAGCAGCCGACGCTCGAAGAAATCAAGCAAGCCGCCGCCAAATTCATTGGCGAAATCGAACAGGTCCCGCCGGCTTTCTCGGCTATCAAGGTCAACGGCCAGCGGGCCTACAAGCTGGCCCGCGCCGGCAAAGAAGTCGTCATCGAACCCC
>CAYRPQ010000059.1:0-4206 GCA_964426315.1 uncultured Candidatus Saccharibacteria bacterium | reverse complement strand
GTCGAGCCGGAGTACATTAATTAAAATTGGTGACTGCCCGCAGGCGATTTACGTGTTTCATGAGCTCTTTATATTGTAGCAAGCTTTGGCCGCTATCGAGCAGTTCCTGGGCCGTTTGGCGGGCGGCAGAGATCAGTTTCATATCCGTTAATTTGGCGATTCGCAGGTCCAGCTGGCCGTGCTGGGAAGTGCCGTAAATAGCGCCCGGGCCGCGCAATTCCAGGTCGAGTTCGGCCAGTTTGAAGCCGTCGTTACTGCTTTCCAGGGCCCTTAGCCGGCGGCCGGGAGATTTCGAGTCACTGAGTAGAGGGTAGCAATAGGCTTGGTCCGCGCCCCGCCCTACCCGGCCGCGTAGCTGGTGCAACTGGGCCAGCCCGAAGCGCTCCGGCGCTTCGATAAGCATCAAGCCGGCGTTGGGCACGTCGACCCCGACCTCAATTACAGTGGTGGAAACTAGGATATCGAGCTCATGTTTCACAAAGTTCTCCATAACGGCCTGCTTGTCGGCCGGTTTGAGCTTGCCATGCAGTAATCCCACGCGACGATGTTTGAATTCGTGGCTGGAAAGCTGTTCGTAGACCTTTTCGGCCGAATTGGCGTCGAGCACGGCCGACTCGCTGATCAGCGGGCAAATGACGAACATCTGGCGGCCCTCAGCCAGTTCGGCATCGATTTTTTTGTAAAGCCGGGCTTTGGAGTTGGGCGAAACCAATTCGGTAATGACCTCCTGGCGGCCGGGCGGCTTTTCGTCGAGCACCGACACATCCAGCTCGCCATAAAGGGTCAGTGCCAGCGAACGCGGAATCGGCGTGGCCGTCAGGCTGAGCACATGCGGCATGTGGCCGGCCTTGGTCATCAGGGTTTTACGCTGGTCGACGCCAAAACGGTGCTGTTCGTCGATAATCACCAGTGCCAGGCGGTGCATATCGACCTTTTCCTGGATCAGCGCTTGGGTGCCGATAACAAAACCGGCTTTGCCTTGTTTTATGGCCTCGCGGGCCTTGGTTTTCTGGGGCGCCTTCATGCCGCCCACCAGCAGTACAATGCTGTTTTCCAGATCCAGCGGCTTTAATAGGGCATGGATTGTGTCGGCGTGCTGGCGAGCTAGAAGTTCGGTAGGTGCCATCAGCGCCACCTGCATGTCTTTGGCCAGCACCATCAGGGCGGCCATGGTAGCCACGGCCGTCTTGCCCGAACCCACGTCGCCCTCTATTAGGCGGTTCATGGGCTCCGTTTTCTGTAAGTCCTGGTAAATTCTCCAGACGGCCTTGCGCTGGGCGTCGGTCAGCTTAAAAGGCAAATGACCCACAAAAGCTTTAGCCAGCTTTTCCTCGAAAGGAATCGCCAGGGCCGTTTCTCGCTGGTTCTCCTGTTTGTTCAATAGGCTGGCCAGGCTGAGCCTGAAAACTTCTTCAAAACCCAGTCGGCGCTTGGCTTCTTCCAACTGGTCAGCCGATTCTGGAGTATGGATAGCTCGTACGGCCTGGTGGCGGCTCATTAGCTTCTGCTCTTTAATCACTTCCTTTGGCAGACTCTCCGCCAATTCGCTTAGCCCCTTGAAGGCCTGCTGGACAGCCAATCTGATCTGGCGCGAGGCCAAGCCCTTGGTTTCACGATAAACGGCTAGGATGCGGGCCGTGTTGACCGGAAAATCGCTGGCCAGCTCGACGCTGGGGTTCATGATCACGAAGCGCTGGCGGCTGAGTTTGTATTCGCCCGAGATAAAATAGCGTTCGCCTTTTTTTAACGCCTCGGCCCGGTAGGGCTGGTTGAACCAGATCAGCCGGACGCTATCGGTCGCGTCGCTGGCCACGGCTTCGGTAATGTGTAGTCGACCGCGGGCGTAACGACCGGCGGCTTGCTTGATCACCGCCTCGATGCTGACCTGGCCGGGCTGTAGCTTATTAATCGGTGTGACTGTCGAATAGTCCTCGTAGCGCCGCGGGTAGTAATCTAGCAGGTCGCCAACCGTCTTGATACCAAGCAGGGCGAATTTAGCACCCAGAGTCTCCCCCACGCCCTTCAATTCCGTCAGCGAACTGCTAAGCGTCATGCTTTATATAATAACCGTTATTGGTCGCTAACGGGCTTTGCGGACCAAGAAGAAGATGCTGGGACCGAAGTAAACCGAGGCTAAAGGCCGTTGTAGCACGCGCTCGGCGCCGAGCATGACTTCGCGAGGCATGATTTTCTTGAGGCGAACGCTACGCAGGTTGGAAACCGACAAGGTGGTTTCGACCTTCAAGCCGGCGTAGGCCAGTTGGCGCACTACGGTGGCAGGGTTATGGTTCACGAAAGCGATCTCGTCGTCGCGCCGGTTGGCCGCCGAACGAATATCGACCGGTTTGACCGGAAACCTCTGTAGTTTTGCCAGGTGCTTCAGACGATTCAGCATGTGCAGGTAGTTGGCGACCTCGATAATGGCATAGCCGTCGGCACTGAGCACGCGGGCGATTTCGTCGAACTCGGCGCTGGGATCGGGCAGGTGGTGCATAACGCGGATCATGGTCAGCAGATTGACACTGCCATCTTCGAATTTCAGGTCGTCAGCCTGCATCAATTCCCGTTTAATTTCGGGGTGATCTTTGAGGAAGTCTTTAGCAATGTCGAGCTGTTGCTGGCTGGGCTCGGCCAGGGTAACGTTGTCGGCGTATCTTTCGAGCTGGACGCAGAGCCGGCCGTAGCCGCCACCTACGTCAACGGCGTGCCCGAAGTGCTTGCCGCGCAGGAGCTTACGAATGGCTACCTCTTCGGCGGCGTGTTCGTACTCGCGGCCGTCCCAGTAGTGCAGGTAATTATGCTTGGGGTCGTTGTATTGGTCGGCTTTCTTGTGCTTGGCGGCGGTTTTTTTCGGCATAATGCTTCCCAGTATATCAAGCCGGGTGGCTTAACCAAGCTCTACCAGCGCCGAATCTTTAAAAGCTTTGCCACGCCTTAGCAGTAGCCGGCCGTTCTGGAAATCGCCCGGCTCGAAGTTTTCGCGGCTAACTTTCCGGCCGTTAACAGATATAGCATTTTCCTGGAGCAGACGTCTGGCTTCCGTATTGGAGGCGGCCAGGCCGGTGCCAACCAGGGCTTCAACGATAGATTCGTCGGCTTTGGCGCGGGCGGCCGGGATTTCGTTGCGCAGGGTTGCTATGACCGCGTCATTGGCCTCCCCGACCGGAACGGCATTAACCAGAACGGCCGTCACCGACCTGGCAATCTCCGCCGCCGCCTTGCCGTGGACCAGGGCCGTGACCTCGTCGGCCAGGGCCAGCTGGGCTGTGCGCTTGGAAGGGTTGGTTGCTTGGGCGGCTATGACCTTTTCGATTTGCTCTTTAGACAGTAAAGTAAATATTTTCAGGTAATCTTCGACGCCGGCGTCGTCGAGGTTGATCCAGAACTGGTAGAACTGGGTCGGGGTGGTTTTAGCCGGATCCAGCCAGACGGCGCCTTCCTCCGTTTTACCGAATTTGGCCCCTGTTGTCTTGTTAACTACCAATGGCACCGAGAAGACGTGAGCTTCGTCGCCCGTCAAGCGGCGGATCAATTCGACGCCGGCGATGCTGTTGCCCCATTGGTCGGCGCCGCAGACCTGCAGGCTAACGCCGTGCTCGCGGTGCAAGTGTAAAAAGTCATAGCCCTGTATTAGGGAGTAGCTGAATTCGGCGTAGCTGATGCCGCCGCCCTCTTCGGTCAGGCGCTTTTGGACGAAGTCGCGGCCGACCATCTGGCGCACCGGCACGTGCTTGCCGGTCTCGCGCAGGAATTGCAGGTAGCCCATGTCTTTGAACCAGTCGTAATTATCGACGATTTCGAACTTTTGGCCGGCAAAAACGGCCTTGTACTGTTCGGCGATCTTGGCTTTGTTGGCGGCAATTTGCTCAACCGATAACAGATCGCGTTCCTGGTTTTTGCCGTCGGGGTCGCCGATCATACCGGTTGCGCCGCCCACTAACAGATAGGCCTTGTGGCCGTGCTCGATAAAGTGCCGCACCATCATGGCGGCCGCCAAGTTGCCGATGGTCATGGAATCGGCGCTGGGGTCGACTCCCCAATAAAAAGTTACCGGATCGCCGTCTAGGGCCTTGAGGTCTTTGTATGTAGTCTGGTTGACGAAGCCACGCCAGGTCAGTTCTTCTGAAAGGGTCATTGCTAATAGTATAGCTTAAGGGCGGCGGTCAAAAAACATAGGCTTTTTAACGAGCCTTTTTGCTATACTGG
>CAYRPQ010000058.1:0-4372 GCA_964426315.1 uncultured Candidatus Saccharibacteria bacterium | reverse complement strand
ACGACGCCATCGGCGAGGCCTTCGACAAAGTGGCCAAAATGCTCGGCCTGCCCTATCCTGGCGGCCCATCAATCGCCAAAGCCGCCGCCAAAGGCAACCCGCAAGCCTTCAAACTGCCCAAGGCCAAGATGGGCAAGTACGACTTCAGTTTCAGCGGCCTTAAGACGGCCGTTTTACGCCTGGCCCAGGCGCAAATCGGCGAGAGTTACGACTTCCCCTCTATAAAGCTGTCAGAGCGGCTCTCAAGCGCCCAAAAGGCCGACATTGCCGCCAGCTTCCAGCGCGTCGCCATCGAAACCATTGTTGATAAGGTTAAGCTCGCCTACGAGGAGTTCGCACCCAAAAGTGTTGTCATCGCCGGCGGCGTGGCCGCCAACCAGGAACTAAGGCGCCAATTAACAGAGGCGATCCCCTTGCCTGCCGAGTACCCTGACCTTAAACTCTGCACCGACAACGGCGCCATGGTAGCCGCCCTAGGCTGTTTCAAAGCAAATCTCGGCCAGCCTGAAGCCAACCCTTACTCCCTGGCTATCGAACCGAACCTGTCGATGTAGTTCACATTTTGTTCTGTATTTCACGTGAAGTTGTGTCGATTTCATGAAATTTTACAGAGGTGATATAGTGGTGTTTATGAAATTGCCGAAGGTGTACGAGCCGGGGAAGTACGAGAGCAACATCTATGCCCTCTGGGAGAAGAGCGGGGTATTCACGGCCAACCCGAACTCCGGTAAAGAACACTTCTCGATCGCCATGCCGCCGCCTAACGAAACCGGCACTCTGCACATCGGCCACGCCCTATTTATAACCCTGCAGGATATTATGGCCCGGCACGCTCGCCAACAGGGGAAGGACGTACTCTGGTTGCCCGGCACCGACCACGCCGCGTTGCCGGTTAATGCTATTATCGAAAAACAATTAACAGATGAGGGAACCAACAAGCACGAGGTGGGCAGGGAAGAGTTCCTGCGCCGCACACGCGAATTCGTGGGCAACAGCCGTGACACCATCAACGCCCAGCTTAGAGCTATGGGAGCCAGCGCCGACTGGACACGGGCCCGCTACACCCTCGACGAGGCCCTGAACCGCTGTGTCAATGAAACGTTCGTAAAAATGTATAACGACGGTTTGATTTACAGAGGTAATCGCATAGTTAACTGGGATCCAAAACTCGAGACAAACGTGTCTGACGACGAGGTCGAGCACTTGGAAGAGCAGGGCAAGTTTTACACCTTTAAGTACGGGCCATTCGAGATCGGCACCGCTCGGCCCGAAACCAAGTTCGGCGACAAGTACGTCGTCATGCACCCCGACGACAAGCGCTACGCCAAGTACAAGCACGGCGAAACCTTCGAAACCGAGTGGATCAACGGCCCGACCACGGCCACAATTATAAAGGATGAGGCCGCCGATCCGGACTTCGGCACCGGTGTTATGACCATCACGCCGTGGCACAGCCTGCTCGACTTTGAAATCGCCGAGCGCCACGACTTAGACAAGGAGCAGATCATTGATTTTCACGGGAAACTGCTACCGATAGCCGGCGAGTTCGAGGGCCTGGATATCGCCGAGGCCCGCCCCAAGATCGTCGAGAAGCTGAAAGGGAAGGGCCTGCTGGTCAACATCGATGAAAAGTACGTTCATAACATCGCCCTGAACAGCCGCGGCAAAGGCATAATCGAGCCGCAGATCCGCCTGCAGTGGTTCGTAGACGTCAACAAACCGGTCGTGGAATGGAAGGGCAAAAAGCAAAGCCTGAAAGACGTCATGCGTAGTGTGGTCACCGATGGCGACATAGACCTGATCCCCAAGCGTTTCGAGAAGATTTACTTCCACTGGATCGACATCCTGCGCGACTGGTGCGTTAGCCGCCAGATCTGGTGGGGGCACCGCATTCCGGTTTGGTACCGCGAAGATACCGACGGCCGTGTCGAAACTTATGCTGGCGTCCAGCCGCCCACCGACCAAGCCGAAGGCTGGCACGAGTGGGAGCAGGACCCCGACACCCTAGATACCTGGTTCAGCTCGGCGCTATGGACATGGAGCACGCTCGTTGACCCCGAACTGGCGAGTGATTATTCGCTATCGTTGGAAGACCTTTTGGAGAAGAGCATTGACTACAAAACCTACCACCCTACCTCTGTTATGGAGACCGGCTGGGACATCCTGTTTTTCTGGGTATTGCGCATGATCCTGGCCACCACCTACATGACAGGCGAGGTACCGTTCAAGAAAGTTTACTTGCACGGCCTGGTGCGCACCGAGCACGGCAAAAAGATGAGCAAGAGCCATCCTGAAACCATCATTGACCCCATGGAAGTCATCCCGGAATACGGCACTGACGCCTTGCGTTTCGCGCTGGTGCAGGGCATGACGGCAGGGAACGACCAAAGCCTGGGCCGTAGCAAGATTGTTACCAACCGCAACTTTAGCAACAAGATCTGGAATATCGCCCGCTTTATTGAAGACACTGTCGGCGACCAGCCGGACAGAGCAGGGGCCAAACCGGCCAGCGCCGCCGATAACTGGATACTGGACAAATTACGAACATCACAGCAAAAAATAGCCAAGGATCTCGATAACTTCCGCTTTAGTGAAGCCTACGACACGCTGTACCACTTCGTCTGGGACGACCTGGCCGACTGGTACATCGAGGCCAGCAAGGCCAAGCCTAATAAACCATTGTTGGCGTACCTGTTAGAGCAGTTGCTGGTGCTGGCTCATCCGTTCGCACCCTTCCTGACCGAAACCGTCTGGCAGACCCTGGCCTGGGAAGAGGGTTCCATCCTGGCGGCCCACGAGCTGGCCGACATCATGGACAGCGATAAGAAACAGGCCGCCGAATTTGAAGCCATCCGGGCCGTTGTAACGGAGGCCAGGGCGATCACTAACGCTCTTAAGGTTTCCGGTGTGACGCTTTACTACACCGACGCGCCGTTCCTGCAAGCCAACGCCGCCATTATCAAACATCTGGCACGCCTTAAGGACGTGTCCGAAGTCCAAGACGGTAGCGGCATCTTCCTGACCGGTGTTAAATATCGCGCCTGGCTCGATATAGACCAGCGCACCGCCCAGGCCTACCTGAAAGAACTCGATGAGAAGCTCCAGAAACAGCTTTCGCTTATCAAACAGCTGGAAGGGCGCCTGGCCAACAAAGAATACGTTAAAGGGGCTCCTAAGGCTGTTGTGGAGCAAACCAAAGACCAGCTGCAGGCCGCCAAAGACCTGGCCGCCACCCTACAGGCCGAAAAACAGCGCTTCGCCGCCTAGTCGGCGGGTTCGAGGACTTCGCGAACCCGCTCGGCCGATTCGGCGGGCATGGAGTCGTTGAACCAGAGGACGTTCCAGCCCATCTTGTCGGCAGCCATCAGGTTGGCCCGGGAATCATCAATAAACAGGATTTCTTCTGCCGGCACGCCGGCTTTTTGTTGGGCAATCTCGTAAATTTTGGCTTCCGGTTTTATGCAACCGACCTCTGAAGAATCGACTATGGCGTCGTATTTCAGGTCGGGCACCATACCGTTGTGGCGCATAGTATCCAGCAAACCAGGCATGATGTTGCTCAGCAGGCCGATCTTGTAACGCTCCGCGGCCCATTTGAGCACGGCGTGCATTTCCTCAACCGGCTCGATGACATCCAGGTAATAATCTTGCCATTTGAAGCTTTTTACCCCGAAAGCCTCGGCCAGCTTGGCGTTGAAATCATCGAGGCTCATGGTGCCCCGGTTGACCTCGTCGTTGTAGCGCCAGACCGCCGTTTCGATAACGTCACTGCGCACGCCCGTGTCGGCTTCGATCTTGGTAAAAGCCCGTTCATAGAAGTAAATCAGGCAACCGTTAACGTCAAAATAGATGAAGCTGGCGCCGCTTTTGGTCTTAAGAAGTTTACGGCCGGCTTTACCCGGCCCTGCCTGGCCAACCAGCTCGTCCAGGCCAAGGCCCAGGGCGTCGGCAATCGACTGGATCGTGAAAATGGAAGGCGCCTTAATGGCGCCGCGTTCGATTTTGGTAAGTGTTGAGAAGCTTAGATCAGCCTTGTGGCAGAGCTGTTGTTGCGTTAAGCCGGCCGCTTGACGCGCCTTTTGTAGTTGTTTGCCCAGCCCCCTCTCATCCATAGCCAGATAATACCAGCTAATAGAGGAAAAACCAAGAAAAATGACACTAAACGGCTATTACAAGTTGAGAAGGTAAACCAGGATTGAGTAGAAGAGCAGGGTGGTCAGAACGAAAACCACGCCGACCAGCCAGACAACGCTTGAGGTGTTGCCCTGCCCCAGGCGGCGGCTCATTTTAGAGAAGACCCAGGCCGCCGCACCGGCCCCGAAAAAGAGTGAAAATAGCCAGTTCATATCAGTTATTGTACCTTAAAAAGCCA
>CAYRPQ010000057.1:0-4384 GCA_964426315.1 uncultured Candidatus Saccharibacteria bacterium | reverse complement strand
CCGGCTTAGCACAGTAGTGCTAAACTGGAAGCATGCGAATCAAGAACCGCAAACCGATAGCTTACGCTTTCATAGACAGTCAGAACCTGAACCTCGGCACCCAGCGCATGGGCTGGAAGCTCGACTGGAGAAAGTTCCGCCAATACCTTAAGGACGAGCATGGCGTGGTCAACGCCTACATGTTCATCGGCTACATGAGCGACAACGAAGCCCTCTACGAATACATGCACGAACTGGGCTTCCTGATCGTACTGAAACCAACCGTCGATATCAGTAAGCGCGACGAACATGGCGAGCCGCTAAAAGACAAAGAAACCGGCGAGAAAGAAAAGCCGACCATAAAAGGTAACGTCGACGCCGAGCTGGTGCTCTATGCCATGAAAGAAATGCCCAACTACGACCAGGCCATCATTGTATCCGGCGACGGCGATTTCTTTAGTCTGGCCGAATACCTGGAAGAGCAGGGCAAGCTGGCCCACATTATCGCCCCCAACTGGCAGTATTCCAGCCTGCTCAAACCTTTCGACGCCAAGATCATCCGCCTCGACCAGCCACGCCGCCAACTTGCCTACCACGACCGCAAGAAGAAATGATTAATCAGCATTTTGTAATTCTTGGTGCCATAATCAATATCCTTGGAAGTACCAGCTACCTAAGTGATACTCTGAAAGGTAAGGCCAAGCCCAACCGCGTTAGCTTTTTCATGTGGACGTTAGCGCCGATGCTGGCATTCGCAGCTGAACTCCAGAAAGGTATAGGCATAACGGCAATAATGACCTTCGCGGCCGGCTTTGTCCCGCTAATGATTCTGTTGGCATCTTTCGTCGACAAGAAATCATACTGGAAACTTACTAAATTCGACCTGGTATGCGGGGTACTATCCTTGCTGGGTTTAACGCTTTGGGCTATTACAAAAGAAGGTAACGTTGCTATATTCTTCGCCATTGTGGCCGACTTCCTCGCAGCCATTCCTACTATTCGCAAGTCCTACAACTATCCCGAAACTGAAAACTGGGTTGGTTATTTCAGCGGTGCTATAAGTGGTGCGATTACTTTGCTAACCATTGACAACTGGACGTTAGCCAACTTTGGCTTTCCACTGTACATTTTGATAGTGTGTCTGATTCTAACCAGCTTAATCAAGTTCCCTCACTGGCGTTTTAAAATCGCCAACTAGGCGTATACTGAAAGCAAGACCAAGACCGAAAATCGATCACATCAATTATTACCAAAGGAGAGTGCTATGTTAGGAAAAAATAATGTTTGCGCAGTCGTGGCCGTCAAGGACATGGACGCGGGGAAGAAATTTTACGGTGACACCCTAGGCCTTGAAGTAGGTATGGAAAGCCCCGGCGGCACGTTTTACAAGTCCGGTAACGGCGGTATTTTTGTGTACCCGTCGAGCTTTGCCGGTACCAACCAGGCCACGGCCGCCGCTTGGAACGTCGAAGACGTCGAAGGCGCTGTAGAAGAACTGAAGGGCAAAGGCGTCAGCTTTGAGCACTACGACTCGATTCCCGGCGCTACTTTAGAGGGCGACGTCCACGTCATGGGCGAGCTAAAGGCCGCTTGGTTCAAAGACCCCGACGGCAACATTTTGAACATCGTCAACCAAGTCGGCTAAACAGAGGAGCAAGCATGGCAGATAAAGACTGGGATTTTTCCGGCCTGAAAGCGATATTCTTTAACGGCACGCTGACCAAGTCGCCAGAGCCGAGCCACACCCAGATACTGATCGACATCAGCAAGAACATCATGGAAAAACACGGTGTCGATGTTGAGGTGATCCGTACTATCGACCACGACATCGCCGTTGGCGTCTGGCCGGACATGCGCGAACACGGTTGGAAAAGCGACGAATGGCCCGAGATTTACAAGCGCGTTGAAAAGGCCAACATCTTAATACTGGCCGGGCCGATCTGGCTGGGCGACAACAGTTCCGAAACCAAAAAGATAATCGAGCGGCTCTACGCCTGTAGCCACCTACTTAATAAGCAGGGCCAATACGCCTATTACGGCAAGGTCGGCGGCAGCCTGATAACCGGCAACGAAGACGGTATTAAGCACTGCACCATGAACACCCTGTATAGCCTGCAACACCTGGGTTGCGTGATTCCGCCGCAGGCAGATGCCGGCTGGATCGGCGAGGCCGGCCCCGGCCCCAGCTATGGCGATGACGACGGCAAGGGCGGCCGCTTCGGACTCGATAACGACTTCACCAATCGCAACACCACTTTCATGACCTGGAACCTAATGCACCTGGCCAAAATGCTCAAGGACGCAGGCGGCATCCCGGCGCAGGGCAACCAGCGCACTAAGTGGGACGCCGGCGCCCGCTTCGACTTTGAAAACCCCGAATATCGTTAGCATTCTTACTGCCACTCAGTGGTATTCACATATAATAGGAGTTTCATGAAGGTTACCAAGTACGTCCACAGCTGTCTGTTAGTCGAAACGCCCGACCGCGTGGCCCTGTTTGACCCGGGCGTTATGAGCAGTTCGGCTCTCGACCCCGACCGCCTGACCCGCCTGGACGATATTTTCATCACCCACGTCCACCCCGACCACCTCGATAGCGAGTTCGTTAAAAAGCTATTGGCGAAGTTCCCGGCGGTGCGCATCACCAGCACGCAAGAAGTCGTGAGCCATCTGGCCAGCGAAGGCATCAAAGCCACCAACAAACCGCCGACCGGTGTGACTTTCTTTGATTCGCCGCACGAAAAAATCCATCCGCCATCACCGACACCCGAGCAGATCGGTATTCACTATCTGGATATATTGTCCGATCCGGGCGACAGCCACAGCTTCACAGAAACCAAAGCCATCCTAGCCCTGCCGATGCAAGCCCCTTGGGGTAGCAACGTGCGGGCTTTCAATCTGGCCCTCGAGCTTAAACCCAAGTACGTTCTGCCGATCCACGATTGGCACTGGCGTGACGAAGCCCGGGAGAGCACCTACAAGATGTTCGAAGAACGCTTGGGCGAACAGGGCATTACCTTCTACAAACTGCAAACCGGCGTGCCTGTCGACATTCCGTTGTAAAAAACAACCACAGCACTACATTGACAAAACGCCTAATATTTGCTAAAGTTGGGTTGTGTCAATAAAAACAAATATACAAAATTTCGTCGATGGACAACTGCCGGTAGTCGGCATGCAGATTGGCCTGGTAGCCATGGCCGCCGCCGCTACCCTGAGCTCGATGCCTGATCACTCCAAGAGCCGCGCCATCGTATTGCCAAACCAGCCCGTTATTAAGGTTGCCGACGACAGCGAGGGCAACAATCCGCTCCGCCGCGAAAGGGAAGAAACCGCCCCGCACTTTGTCAGTTACGCCGAAACCCAGCGCACCCCGGGACGTGCAGGAAAATACTAATAAGCTTGACCATTATTAATTAATATGTTAGGATAAAATTCATGGCAACAAACGCAATCGATTTAAAAAACGGCACGCCTCTCAGTCAGGCAGACGTACAACGCCGCGCGGATGAACAACAGGGCGGCAAGTATAACCTGCTTAACCATCCCAAGGCTATCGGAGCATTGGTGCTAAGTACGGCAGTTACGATGGCAGCGATGGGCCCGACCTATAAGGCGGGTCAAAAAATTGGCGACCGTCTATTCCCCGCAAGGGCTTTACCTACAGCTACCGCGCCGGAAGTGAGTGCGGAGCGCCGCCAGCTGGAGACTATCCCGAATCGTGTGGTAGTGACAGTTGGTGACGGCGAAGTAGCAGGACAAGTAGCCAAGCGTGTTGACCCCGGAGCCTTTGACGGCTTTCATCCGGCCGAAGCCACCGCGCTTACCGAAGACGTTCAAGGCCAAGGTGTAGGACCAGGCCACGAATTATGGAAAGGGCAAGATGCGGTCGTGCCGGCAGTGCCCGGCCAAGTAGCGCCCCAATACCAGGACTTGGTACGCCCCGAAGGGCAGTAAGCCCTAGCGTTGGCGATAGCCGGCGGTACGCTATATGCATTAATTAGCGATCAAACAGCGTACGAACTGTGGAAAAGTGGTGCAAAAAGCGCCACTTTTTATTTATTTTCTGCTTGCGGGGGGTCGCAGTGGGTAGTACACTCATGTCAGTGGGTAGAAATGGTAAAACCAAAATAGTTTCACCACTTCAAAAATAAAAAACCACTAGTAGCTTAGGGGAGATCAATGGCCACTGTAGACTACTTCGAACGGAAGCTTGACGATAAGCGCCGGTTAACTATACCGCCGGAACTTCGCGACAAGTTTGCCAACGGGGCAGTTGTGACCAGAGGCTTCGGCACGTACCTGCATCTTTACCCAAAAGATGTGTGGGACAGACTGGTAGAGCCTCGGTTAGCCGGCGATATCCTCGACGAGCGGATAGCAGATCTGAACGTCCGGTTCCGGA
>CAYRPQ010000056.1:0-4576 GCA_964426315.1 uncultured Candidatus Saccharibacteria bacterium | reverse complement strand
GAGTGTTGGTAGCGCTTGATGACGGCGGTCATAAAGGCCTCTAGCTGTGGTTGCCACTGAGAGCGGGGCGAGTTCAGGTTAACCCAATCTGGCGCGTGGCACTCCGGCCAGCGCGGCTGGCGTAAGCCGACCGTCAGCACCACTTTGGCGTGGGCCGCTTCGGCCTTTTTGAACTGCCAGTCAAGCTGGCTGAAATCATAACTGCCGCGGGTTTGTTCGATATCGCTCCAATAGCTGACCAGGCGGAAGTGACGGACGCCGATATTAAGCAGGCCGTCCATGGTTTGTCTCTGGTCCAGACCCAGGCTTTGGGCGTAATCCGGGATGAAGCTGACGCCCATCTCCAGGGGCTTAGACCGCTCGCTGTGGATGTACCATTGGGAAATGCCATACATCGTGCCGACCGTCAGGACAATAATCGTCGCCAAGACAGCTATGGCCTTATGCCAACGGCTGTGATTCCAGTAAGCGCGGGCATGCATTAGGAGGCGTTTTAACATATAATAGAGACTAGAATTTGATGAAAATAAGCATTGTTATCCCAGTATACAACGAAGCCGACAGCCTGGAGGCCTGCCTGCGGTCGATTGCCGCCCAGACCGTTCGGCCACACCAGGTAATCGTCGTCGACAACAACTCCAACGACGGCTCCGCCGCCATCGCCGCGGGCTTTGATTTCGTGACCGTTTTGAACGAGCGCCGCCAGGGCGTATTGCACGCCCGTACCTCGGGCTTCGATTCTGCTCGTGGCGACATTATCGCCCGCATCGACGCCGACAGCCTACTGCCGGCCGACTGGTTGGCCTCTGTTCAAGCGGTTTTCGCCGACTCTTCGCTCGATGCCGTCTCGGGCGCCGCGCAGTACTACAACGTGGCCGCCGCGCCGCTCTTCAACGCCATCGACCTGTTCTTCCGCCGCCGCCTGGAGCGCCAGCTCAAAGACCGCGTCTACCTCTGGGGCGCCAACATGGCCATGCGCCGCGAGGCCTGGCTGAGGGTCAAACCGCACCTCTGCGCTCGCGGCGGTATGCACGAGGATTATGACATTGCCATTCACCTGCAGGAGCTTGGTGGCAAGGTGACCTTTGATGATCGTATGCAGGCCCGCGTTTCTTCGCGCCGCATCGATGTTAATTACCGTGATTTCATGAGCTACGTGATGGTCAGTCCGGGCACCTACGCCCAGCATGGCATTCGCCGCCGCTGGCATATGTACGAAGTCGTGCTGGTCTGCGCCGTTGGTTACCTGCCGGCCCGCCTACTCCACAGGGGGTATAACCCGGCTACCGACCGGTTCAGCTGGAGTCGCGTCTTCACCTCTCAAACCGCCGTACAGCGGGTTGACCCCACCACCAACGTCGCCTAGGCCTGGTCGTTCGAAATCCAGCCGCCGCCATCCGTCGGTTTGGGATGGCAGTTGCCCCACACGCCCTTACGCGCCGCCATGGCCGCTTGCTGGTCGGCCGCGAAAGCGTCGGACTTGCTGAATGGAAAATAGGGGTAATAAAAGGCGTAGCCCTCGGTGACCAGCTTTTCGTTCATATTGGTGCCGTCGGGCAGGTAAACATAGCGCAGTAAACGATTGTAGCGGTCGCGGTCGGTGCTTAACGGATCCGATTGCAGGCGCACCGACTGGTTGCCGATGGTATTTTTGGTAAAAGCGGCCGCCGCCGGGCCGTAACACTGTACCGGCGTGTTGGGTTTGTGAGTTTCAGGCGTATCTATACCTATAAAACGCACTTTTTCGTCGTGGCCGTTCATGTTGACGGCAATGGTGTCGCCATCCACGAAATGGCTGACGTGGTATAGCCCGGGTTGATTGCTTTGGGCTTTCTGGGCTGACAGCCAGCCCTTCTGCTGAGCCAGCGGTATTAAAATGGCCAGCAAAATCGTCAGCAGTCCGAGCCAACCGTGATAAGACCGGTACGAAGGGTTTCTGCGCATCTACAACTTAAGTAAACGCAGAGCGGCCTCGGGGTCAAGTTTCGACCCGTCAATTTTAATGACATTTTCATTTTTGGCCGGCTGCTCCAGCTTGGCGGCCAGGGCGTCAAAGTGCTCCTCGCTCATCTTCATGTGATAACCGTTGCGCATCTCGCCGGTACCCACGGCCCGATGTTTGGCTACTTTGGAAGGAGTGCTCACCCAGATCAACCGCGTGTCGGCGCCCTGGGCCGCGGCGATGTCACGCAGTTTTTGGCGGTCTTCATAAAAGTTAAAATTGGTGTCAAAAACGACGCTGTCACCGTTGGCCAACAGTTCCTGGGCGCGGTGATTCAGGTAATTATAAAGCGCCACGCTTTCTTCCTCGGAATGCGTCGGCTTGCCGAACATTTTGTGCCGCTCGGCGTCCGACCAGATGTGCGCCGCCCCACTGCGCTCGGCGATCAGCTTGGCGATGCTGGTCTTACCGGCCCCGGGGTAACCCACGAATAAATATAGAATCGGGTTGCTCACGTTAATAGTTTAACAGCTAGTAATCGATTCCCTTGTTGGCCAGGAACTTGTCATCGAAATGGTGTTTGATTTTTTTCATCTCGGTAGCGATGTCGACATATTCGAGCAATTCTAGCGGAAAATCGCGGCCCGTCAGGCACAGGCTGGTCTTGGGGTTGCGGCCGGTGATCAGCGCCTTGAGCTGTTCTTTACTGATCAGTCCGTCGTGCGCGGCGTTATTAACCTCGTCGCAAATTACCAGGTCGTAGTCGCCGCCGGTCACGCACTTTAGGGCCTCTTGGTAAGTGTCCATGGCCGCCTGGCGGTGTTGCTTTTCGGATATATGCTGTTCGCTCAGCTCACCGGCCTTAAAAAAGCCCTTGCCACCCTTGTAAAAGTACAGCTGATCCTTAAAGAGCGGCTGGATGTCGCGGATAAAAACGTGCTCGCTGACGCCCCAATATTTAATGAACTGCACAAAGGCCACCCGCCAGCGATTGCCCAGGGCACGCGTCAGCAGGCCGAGCGAAGCGGTTGTTTTACCCTTACTTTCACCGGTGTAAACAATAACCACCGATTCTTTGGTTTGAAAATCTTCGAACGCCATGATATACCTTTTATGGTACTACATTAACTAACAAACACTTCGGGGGCAAAAATGGCGGCACAGGCTGAAGGGTGGCCACAGGACGGCAACCTGTTTATTAGGCGTGAGCGAAACTTTGGCGGTTTAATAAAACGTTATCGGGCTCGGGAAACCGAACACTCTCCACCAGAGGTTGTGTCGGAAGCAACAGCTACAGTTCCCGTTATGGCGGCTGAGGTTGGCCCGCTCGCGATGGCTAAGGCCGTCGAAGCGCCGATTCCGGGCTCCATACTCTGGATGACCGAGGCAGAAGAAAACAAGGATCGCTTCACATCGGACCAAATCGCCGATTTACGCGCCAACCATGGTGCTGTCAGGCGGCTAGCTCCCGAAACCTAATCTAGGTGGACTTGGCCTAAGGCGACACCTAGGCTTAGCGAGGGGGAACCGGTGATTCATCAACGGTTTTTACAATATAGCCCTCATGAATTAGATTGCCGTTAATCTGGGTATCTTCTTTGATTACGTCACCACTTTTATATTTCTGCATAATTAGTTCAACAATGTGTTCGTTAGTATTGAATATACCAATACGAACAAACTGGCTAATATCATTATCGAAACTTTCTAATAACTTAGAGCGAACCTCTGTGAATGCTTCATCAAAGCCCGCATCATTAACCCACTCACTACTGACAACGAGAGTCCACTTCTCGGTCAATTCATCCATTTTCAAAGCCGCAAGGAGATAAACAGTACCCTTAGACTGTTCTAAAGCATTGCAGACCGCAATCAGTTTTTCTTTAAAAGTATCTTCTACCATTTTTGTTTCGCCTTTATAGTACTGATAATACTATCTTGAGCTGTATATAGTATCTCATATAATCTGGAAACCGTAATGCTATTAAATTGAATAACCGCCTCCGGGTTGTATCTCATTGTGACCCATTCACCCGGATAATATGGTAAGAATTCCGACCATTTACTGCTTGTTTCTGGAGGAGCGCTAGCTTCGAACACATCACTGCACCCGCTCACGACAAGCAGTTGGTCAAATTTATGAGTCATGAAGCAGTTATCAATATGTTTACTGCCCGTCTTTTCCGGATAGCTCGATAAGTTTAAAGATTTGCATGCAGCAGCCTTTAGGGCAGTTTCCAGGGCATATCCCATCATATAGGCGGCAGCATCCCAGTCGGACGCTTCCAGCAATGTCCGTGTGCTGGCAAGTCTCGCCTGTGATAAATCCCATAAT
This sequence comes from uncultured Candidatus Saccharibacteria bacterium, assembly GCA_964426315.1. GTDB lineage: Bacteria > Patescibacteriota > Saccharimonadia > Saccharimonadales > UBA4665 > UBA5150. The sequence goes on along the minus strand of CAYRPQ010000056.1, from coordinate 299 downwards.
TGTTGTCCGGTAGCCAATATTTTATCCTCAAAGACCAGTATACTCTGTCTAATTCGCTTCTAAGGTAGGACGGCCCGTCTTTTAAGACGCCAGGCTGTGCGTCTGCAGGGCGGCGTCGATGCGTGGGCGGTCGAAGCCGATTATGATACTGCCACCAATGTCGATAACCGGGATGCCGCGCTGGCCGGACTTGTCGACGGCTTCCATACCGGCGGCCGGATCCTTTTCAACGTCTTTAACGGTATATTTGATGCCCTTTTGGTCAAAGTAACCCTTGGCGGCGTGGCAAAAGGCACACC
>CAYRPQ010000055.1:0-4679 GCA_964426315.1 uncultured Candidatus Saccharibacteria bacterium | reverse complement strand
GAATGACGCCAGAATGGCTACCACCAGCACCAGCCTCTGCTGTTTGCTCATGGCAATAGCATAGCAGACTCCCGGTCGCTTATGGTTTAATTAGACCGATGCCTACCAATAACGCCCTGAGCCAACGCACGCCTATACCACAGCATATAGAACAGGCTATGAACCAGCACATGCAGGAATCTATGCCGGCTCATCTTAAAAAATACGTCAATTCGGACAAGCCTACCTACGTGCCTCAGAACGCCCAGAAGCAGATTGACCAGTACATGCAAAAGTCGATGCCGGCGCACCTCAAGCAATATGCCGGGGCCTACATGGAGCAAAAAATCGTTCAACCGAATAGTGCCCGGCCAACCGTAACCCCCCAGGAACCGCGCTCTTTCTCACCGCCACGCATACCGGACAAGCTACGTCTGGAGCACTCCGCGCCGGGCCAGCAATACACGGTTGACCCTGACAATCTACCCAAAGGCACTCCGCTGTTCCAAGCAGAGTCCGCACCGGCTAATGGCCCCGCGCCGCTACAGTCACCGCCCCTTCAACAGCCCACGGCGGTGCCAACCCCACAAGGTCCGGACTACAGTTTCCTGATGGAGCCGCCGCAGAAGCCCAAGAAACCCCTACTGCCTGCAGCCAGTTCCGGCCCAGTACGCTGGCTATTTGTTGGCGGCGGGCTACTAGCTTTAATGATTGTTTTCGTAATCGTGAAGAGCCTGCTAGGTGGTGGCTCGAGCCTAACCGGCTACGCCACTGTGGTCGAAGACCAACAGGAGTTAATTCACCTGGCTGCGAATGCCTCCCAGGAACAGGACTTATCAACCGACAACCACAACTTCGTGGCCACCGCCCAGCTCAGTCTGTCCAGCGCACAAGATGACTTATTGCAATATATGAAGAAAAATCACGTCAAGATTAGCACTAAGCAGTTGTCCGCCAAGATCAGCAAGGCTACCGACGACCAGCTTGATGCCGCGGCCTCCGCCGGCACCTACAACCAGGCTCTGCAGGATGTTATGAAGACCAAGCTCAACGCTTACTCCAACGACTTAAAGCGAACTTACCAGGCCAATAAGGGCAAGGTCGGCCGCGCCCTGGTCTCCAGCGACATCGACCAGGCCCAGCTGTTAATAAACCAAGTAGATTCGGCTTCTACTAACTAGGCAGATGGGTCGGCGTGCCGGCTACCAAGTGATAGCTGTGGCGAATCAGCCCCTGTACTTCTTCCCAGCCCAGCTGTCCGGCCAGTACCAGTGTGTTCCAATGTTTCTTGTTCAAATGATAGCCGGGCATGATCTCGTCATATTTTTCGCGCAGCACCTTGGATAATTCCGGATCGCATTTGAGGCTGAGCTGAACCGGGTTTTTGGCCTCGCTGATTAAAGCGAACATTTTGTCGCCGGTTTTATAAACCGCCACTCCCTCGCCGAACGGGTAGTCCAGCCGCGAGTTCGGCATGCTTAGTATGTAGTCTTCAACCGTCTTGTGATCCATTTTTGAACCACTCCAAGTAATGCTGTAGCTCGGCGATGCTGGCCTGGATATCGTCGAAGGCCCGGTGGACTTCTTTCTTCTCGAATTCCACGCCGTATTTACCCTGCATAAAAACTTTCCAGGCGCTGACGTCGAGCATGCGATAGTGAAGCTTCAGGTCTAATTGCGGCCACCACTTTTTAATAAAATTGCGGTCGTTATGGATGCTGTTGCCCGCCAGCACCGCCGGCTCACTGCCAAAATGTTGTTCGACCAGCTCAATGAGTTCTTTTTCGACCTGGTCGCTAGCCTTGCCCTCATCAAGCTTGTTCACGAACTCGTCGCGGTTGTCCGGAAAATCGGCCCACCAGATATTTTTTTGCATGCGCTCTACCACCTTTTCGCGTGGTTGTTTGAGACGGGCTTCGTAGCTGGCTAGAGTTTTGAAATCAAAATCGGTAACTTCGGCGGCCACCTCCAGAATCACGTCGTTCTCGGCGTCCAGCCCGGTCATCTCCAAATCGACCCATAGCAGTTTTGTCGGCACCGTCTTTTTGTCTATCATCTTGTGTATTATAACCGAGCTTCCAGCTCTTCTTTACTAACCGGTTGTATGCCAAGCTTATGAAACTGTAAGGTACCGGCCAGAATGGCGGCTTCAGACGCTTCGCGCAAAGACTTACCGGCCTTTAAAAAGACGCAGAGCGTGGCCATTGTCTGATCGCCGCAACCTGTAGCATCTTTGACTGAGCCAGGCTCAAGTGTCGGAATCGGTATATGCGCCTCTTCCCCCTCGCCAAACAAATAGGCGCCTTTCTCGCCGTGCGTTATTAGCACGTTTTGGGCGCCCAGCTCCTTGAGCTTGGTGGCTGCCTGTTTGGCACTTTCTATATCTGTTATTTTAATGCCCGTTACAATTTGCGCCTCAAACTCGTTCGGCTTAAAAATGTAGGGCTTTTCGGCCAGTAAATCCATTATATCCCTGCCCTCAACGACGCCTCCCGGATCAAGCGCGACGCGAATACCCATCTCTACGGCTTTCTTGATAGCGTGGCGAGCGGTAGCGGCGGGGCACTCCAAAGATAAGGCGAAGATGCCGTGGTTTTTGGAGGCGGCTTCGAACAATGGCGTAGCGGCATCAATGTCAGCCTCACTGAATTGTTCGCTAATACCGGGCAAAATGAAGCACATATTATCGCCCGATTTATCTACGGCCACAAGAGCAACCGAGGGCATTTCCGCAGTTTCCGAACCGGACATTATTTTTACGAAGTCAGTGTTCACGCCCGCACTTTGAAGACCGTCGATGGGTTTTTGCCATAATCCGTAGGAATCCTTGACTGTTCGGCTGATGATCGCTACTGCGTTCGGCGAAGACAGCTTACCGGCCATGCTGGCAATGTTGCCTGACTTCCCGCCAGGTCCGATCACAAGCTTACCGCCATACACCGGATCATTGGGACGCGGGAAGGCCGCAAGCTCGCTGGCTATAATGTCGGTGTTAAGCGCGCCAATCACTATTAGTGAAGTCTCTTCCATGGCTTAATCATAGCAAAAGGACCCTTTCGGGCCCCTCCACCGCGCACATAAGTCTCTCAAGCCTAGGCGGCTACGAGTTCCTCTTCCCTTTCGCGGGCCGTTTCCAGAGCGTCGCTGTACCACTTGAGCTGCTCCAGTGTGTTTGTAACGGCCCTTAGGGGACCGTAGGGCTTGGCTTTGATTTCTTCGCTTAAATTGCCATCCCCGTCAATATGATTAGCCACACTGTCGCTAAAGAAAGTAGCGTTCGGCACGGTGAAAGTTTGCAAGCCGGCCAGCACGCCGCGCAAATGCGCTATTGCCTGAGCACCACCGGTTGAACCATGGGCTACCAGGCCAATGGGCTTATTCTTGAATTGAAAACCGATATAGTCCAGGGAGTTTTTTAGCACGGCTGAGTAGGAACGGTTATATTCGGGAGTTACCAACACATAGGCGTCGGCCTCGTCAAGCTTATCGAGCCATTTCTGAACAGTCGGAGCCGGCTTGCGGTCGGGATTATACTGCGGTGCAGTGGGCTCGTCGAAAAAAGGCATTTCGTAGTCTTTAAGATCAACTACTTCGGCTTCGGTATCCGGCAATTCGGCGGCTTCATTGGCCACCCATTTTGCCAAACGATCGCTAATGCGTCCTTGGCGGGTGCTACCCACGATAACTTGTAATTTCATGTTTTTCTCCTTTATGCTATACTTTTTATAGTTACTAATATAATTAGTATAAGCCCATTACTATACTTTGTAAAGCTATGAAAACTACATCTGTTACTCAGACCCTTGAACCCAAAACCGGCTGTATCGCCAGTGCCATGGAAATTATTGGCAATAAGTGGACGGCGCTGATTCTGCGCGATCTGTTTGCCGGCCCGAAACGCTTCGGCGAGCTCGAAAAATCGGTCGGCAGTATTAACCCCCGCACTCTAAGCCAGCGTCTCGATGACCTGGAGGCCCACGGCATCATCACCCGCCAAAGCTTCGCCGAGGTACCGCCACGCACCGAATATAGTCTTACCTCTAAGGGCCAGGATTTACTACCAATCCTCAAGCAAATGGCCGCCTGGGGCACCAAGCACTACGACGCTAACTGCTAACTTTTCTCTTTGAAATCGAGAGCGGCAGAGTTTATGCAAAACCGCTGGCCGGTGGGTTGGTCGGGTGCATCCTCAAACATATGCCCGAGGTGGCTACCGCAATTAGCACAGATAACTTCGGTGCGACGCATTCCATGGCTTGTATCTTCGACTAATTTGACGGCTTTGGTGTTGGCCGGATCATAAAAGCTTGGCCAGCCGCTACCGCTATCGAACTTTGTATCACTTTTAAAAACAACTTGGCCACAGGCGGCGCAGACAAAATCGCCACTGCCCTTTTCATTAAGCAGTTTGCCCGTAAATGGCGCCTCGGTGCCTTTTTTCTTTTTAGGTTTATCGAGCTTATCCAGTTTTAGGTACTTAAACAAAGCATAGATTGCCACCATCACGAATATGAAGTTCATCAGGCCGTAGACAAAGGCGCCCCAGTTAAAGATGCCCTCATGGTCGTGGAAATGCAGGGTAAAGTGCCGGTTGGTAAGGGCCTGGCCAAAAAACAAAGTAAAAGCCGGGTTAATGAAGCTGTCCACCAGCTGTTTGACCAGGGTCTGGGCCTGGACGCCGATGACGAAGCCGATGGCCA
>CAYRPQ010000054.1:0-4747 GCA_964426315.1 uncultured Candidatus Saccharibacteria bacterium | reverse complement strand
CAGGGCTCCGGCCAGGCAGACCGGCACGCTGATATAGCCGCCGCGGCTGAAGATGGCGTCCGGCCTCAGCCATTTTAAGAGCTTCCAGCTTTGCCAGGTGCCTACCAGCACGTAAACGGCATCACGAACATTTTGGGCCAGCGTCGACGGGTTCAGGTGCTGTAAAAAGCCCTCGCCGTGGTAGCGACGGAACTTACCGGCCCGAACGGTGTAAACGTAGTCTATGGACTCGTGCTTGGCGGGCACATCACCTAAGGAATCGCCGGTTTGACCAATGTAAATCAGCTTGCTGTCGGGCTCCAAGCGCTTTATCTCGTCGGCCACCGCCAGGATGGGCATGATGTGCCCGCCACTACCCCCGCCGGTGAGGATGATCGTCTTCATCAGACGCCCCGCCTGACCGGGCTGTTGCGCAGGTCGCGCGGCGGCACGTCGGCCGTCAGGCGTGGCGCCGTGGCCGTGGCGTAGCGCGAAGCCTGGAAGACCAGGCCGACGGCCGCCGCCGCGAAAATCACGCTGGTACCGCCATAACTTATAAACGGTAAGGTTATGCCCTTCAGTGGCAAGAGGCCTATCATGGCGCCGACGTTAATCAGCGTCTGGACGCTCAGCCACGCCAGCACGCCAATCACCATGAAGCGGCTGAAATCATCCGTTAAACGCTCGGCAATGCTCTTCAGGCGCGCGAAAAAGGCCACGAACACCCCCAGCAGTACGACACTGCCAATAAAGCCGAACTTCTCGGCGTAAATAGCAAAAATAGAGTCGTTGGCGGCTTCGGGCAAGTAACCATAGGCCTGCACGCTACTACCTAAGCCGAGACCGATAACGCCTCCCGAACCGACGGCTATCAGCGCCTGGCAGGCCTGGTAGCCGCTGTCCTGGCAGTTGGATTCGGGGTGCAGGAACGATTGCAGGCGTTCGCGGCGGTAAGGCGTCGCCGAAACCGCCAGTATCAGGCCGATCACCACAATCGAACCGAATAGCATTATACGTTGCATCGGCAGGCCGGCCACGAACGCCATGGTGCCCATCATTGCTATGATCACCCCTGTTGAGCCCAGGTCGCTCTGGATAAATACGACCACCACGCCGATGGCTGCCAGTGCGTACAACAGCGGCCTTAAAGTCAACTGTGTACTGCGAATATTGCCCTCGGCCTTGCGCTTAGCCAGGAACCCGGCCAGCCACACCATAACGGCGAATTTCAACAGCTCAACCGACTGGAAAGACAGTCCGCCCAGGCGTACCCAGCGGTGCGCCGGATAGGCCGGGTTGACCGGCATGGCCAGGGCCAACAGCGTGGCCGCGGCGGCCACTACCAGCAACGGCTTATAAGCCTGGCGCCACCAAGCTAGCGGCACGTTGGCGGTAATCACGAAAGCCACCAGGCTGAGGCCGATGGCCAGCAACTGCTTGCTGATGTAATAGCCGCCGCCGACATGGTTAGCGGCGCTCAGCGCCGGGCTAATGGCGTAAACCACTATTAGGCCAATCGATAAAAGGGCCGCGCACCAGATAAGCAACCAGTAGTCGGGGCGCTTTCCCCTACCCAGCTGGAGCTGACGGTTCTGGATTTCAGAGCGCCGCCGCCCCTGGCCGCGTAAATGTGGCCGCATGGCCGCTTTACCCCTGTTTTCCCATAAGGAAGATAATCAGGCCGAGCACGCTGGCCACCTGGCCGAGAATCCAAAAACGCATGGTCACCTTGGTCTCCGGCCAGCCGATAGCCTCGAAGTGATGGTGGATCGGCGACGACAGGAAAACCTTCTTGCCGTTGCGCAGTTTGCGGCTTAAACGATTGATAATAACCGACCCTGTCTCGATCACGTAAACGAAGCCGATGACCGGCAGGACGTAAACCGTATCGGTTTGCAGGGCTATAATGCCCAGCGCCGTGCCCAGCGCATAGGCCCCGACGTCGCCCATAAAAAAGCGCGCCGGATAGATGTTAAACCAGGTGTAGCTCAACAACGAACCGACCACCGTCAGGCAGAAACCGGCCAGCGCGAACTTCTGTTCGACGGCGCAGATAATGGCGTAGGCCATAAAGGAAGACACCAGCAGGCCGCCAGCCAGCCCGTCCAGGCCGTCGCTGAAATTCACCGAAATAGCCGTAGCCACTACCACCAGCCAGAACAAGGCTATAATACCGACGCCGATGTGCCAGTTGCCTACCCCGGGCAGATATATGGAGTGCACTTCCAGCTTGGCGTAGAACCACCAGCCGCCGGCCAACACCAACAGGCTATGCAAGAGGAATTTGAGTTTGGCGCTCATGCCGGCCACGCCGCCGGCGACACTGCGAATGTTCATAATATCGTCTATAAGACCGAGCGCGCCGGCGCCGGCCAGTCCCGCCAGCGGTAGCCAGGTCTGGCCACGGCTCAGATTGGCCGCCAGGGTCACTATAATAATCGAGGCCACAAAAATAAGGCCGGCCATGGTCGGGATGTTGCGCTTGTGCTTCTCGGCGTGCAGTTTGTTATAAACGGTGGCCACCCCGCCCGACCAAGCCTGGGTGCGTTGGCGCTTCCACCACTGGTATTTATAAGCGGCCGTGGTGTAAATGGGCGTCAGCGCCATGCTGAGCGCAAAGCCCAGAAAACCAAACGCCAATATGCGTGTCAGGTTGTGGGCGGTGATGGCAATGTGCAAGGTGTTCATATGGGCAATTTTTGTCTAATTATACCATTTTAGTGTTTTTTAGGCGTCACATAAGAGTTGTTGATCAGCATATGGGCCAGTCTACCGAAAATCGGCTGGGCGGCGGCCGTGCCGGCGTAACCGCCAACCGTCGGCTTGTAAACGAACACCACGATCACGTACTGCGGCGTGTCACCGCCGACGAAGCCGATGTAGGTGCCGTTGAACAGGTTGTCGTAGTAGGACCCACCCGGCTTGGCGATCTGGGCGGTGCCCGTTTTACCGCCCACCGTATAATTGCCCTGGTCAAAGCCTGGCGAGAAGTTGTGGTGATCAACCACGTACTGCATCATCGGGATCAGGTCACGGCCGGTTTGGGCCTTAACTATGCCGCGCTTGACCACTTTGGGTAACACCTGATGCGCCTGGCCGTCGTTGTCGACGGTCTGGTCCACCAGCCGCGGTTGGTAGTACGTACCGCCATTCAGAATGGCCGACAGGGCGGCGGCCATTTGGATCGGCGTGGCCGTCATGGCCTGCCCGAAGGCGGTGTTGGCATAAGTCAGATCGATGCCGGCGCCGTTGTCTTCCGGATCGGGCACGATGCCCGGCGATTCGTAGCCCTGTTCTATGCCGGTCGGCTTGCCGAACATGTAGCGGTTAGCCAGGTAGTCGTGCCAGGCGTCGCGGGCTTTTTGGTTGATCTCGCCACCGCCCATCTGCATCAGCTCCCATGTTGCGCCGGTGTTCAGCGACAGGTTGAGCAGGTCGTACAGGCTACGCGTGCCGGCGCCGCCGTCCTCTTCGATGTTGGTAATGGTAAAGCCGTCCACCAGCCAATGTGACGGGTCGTAATAGGTCGTATTGGGCTTTATAACACCCTGGTCGAGGGCCGCGGCCGTGGTCAGGGCCTTCATAGTCGAACCGACTTCTATGGGATGCGCCACGGCGGCATTCTGGAAGAGTGACGGGTCGCTGACATTGAAATACTGCGACGGATCAAAAGTCGGCGCGTTGCCCATGGCTTTAACGGCGCCGGTGTGCGGATCGATAATCACGGCGCTGGCGGATTCGGCCTTGGCGTCTTTCACACCTTGCGCCAAAATGCCTTCCAACTGCTGTTGCATAGCCAGGTCAATCGTCAGTACCACGTCCTGGCCGTCTTTGGGCGCCACGCGGGTATTGTCCTTGCTGGCTGCCAGCGGCACGCCGCTGGCGTCGGTAATGGCCTTGAGCTCGCCGGGCGTACCCGTCAGTTGCTTATTAAGGGCCTGCTCCACACCGTACTTGCCCTTCCCTTCGTCGTCCACGAAGCCCAGTACCTGCGACGCCAGGCTGGCCTGTGGGTAAGTCCGGTAGTCCAGGGCGATGGTGCCCACGCCAGGCAGTTTCAATTTGGTAACGGCACTGCTCTGGTCCTTGTTTAACTTCTTAGCCAGCACCACGTAGCGGCTCTTTTTGGTTTGCATAAGTTTGGCGAATTCATCAACATTACCGCCGACCAACGGCGCCAGCTTAGCGGCCGTGTCGGCCGGTTTCTTAACGTATAAGGGGTCGGCATACAGCGTGTAGAGCTGTTGGTTCAGAACTATCGGCAGTACGTTGTCGCCGTCGTGGGCCTCGATAATGCCGCGAGTGGCCGGAATCTGGTACTGCTTAAGCTGGTCGCTGAGCGCCGCCGCCCGGTAATGCCCGTAATGGATGATCTGCACGTAAAACAGCCGCACCACGAAAATAGACAGCACCAGCACCAGCAAGCCGTACCACAGGCGGATGCGCGTCACGGACTGGCTTAAATCGTTTTTGTTTTGCGGAGCCATTTGTTTAATTATATAACTTCGGTAACACCCTGTCGAGCCTGATGATAAGCAATGCCCCTGCCAGAACCAACTCCCCGAATCGGAGGGCTAGTTCTGGACAGTGGCGCTGGGAGCGACCGAAACCAACGATTTGGCGGCGGCGCTTTCCTGGACGCGACTCAGCGACTGCAAGCGGGCGGCGGCGACGCTTAGGTCGTCGTGCTCGCTCCTCAGCTGGGACTGCTTCTCGCGCAAGGAGTTAATCTGGTAGCCGTAGGCGTTGGTCTTGGTAACCTGCGTCA
>CAYRPQ010000053.1:0-4804 GCA_964426315.1 uncultured Candidatus Saccharibacteria bacterium | reverse complement strand
AACGCCAGCCCTCATAAAGCGAACAAACGCAGTAATAACTACTATATCTAGCGTAGTGACGGCCTGCTACACTACTATTATTAACAAACAGACGCTGGAAGCGGGTGAAACTCCTGCACTGTGCCGCAACGGTGAATCCCCCAAAACTCAAGGGGAAAGTCCGATACAGCGATAAAGATCTCTCGAGCAAGAGCAAAGCGACCTTTTAATCGTTTTCAAAGCCCTCTCGCTCGTTTGGCGAAGGGCATTTTATGGCCGGCTCAGCCGAAGCAGTCAACAACCATCCTATTATAGAAAATCCCTGGCTCCACTTAAGGCTGATCCAAGGCGGCCTGGGAGCCGAGGCGCCGCGCGAGACACGGCCGGAAACCCGGCGTCATTTGGGGAGGGTATCGATTGAAGCCTTAGAGGCTGAGTACGATGTTACAACCCAGCTCGCCGAAATCGTCGACGGCCAGATGTATACTGAACTTGAATTGACCTTTGACGGTGATGACCTTTACGGGCCGGACGGCCGTAGCCTGACAGGAACATCCAGGCAAGGCCTGGAAGATGCCAAGGCCGCCGCCGCGAAAAACCCTAACCTGCAATTTGAAGTGCCTCGCCGCGAAGAAGAAGATGACGAAGTTAACGAGGCGGTGGCCATAGCCAAAGGCAACACCGAGGGCTACAATATCTTGTTCCTAACCACGGATTACCCTTTTGCTTTGGAAGGCGTTGACAAGGACATTGGCGGCTACAATCACCGCCGCAGGCAAGCCATGGCCCGCTGGATTGTATTTTACCCGCATGGCCGGCCCCCCAAATTGTGCTCGCAAACCCTAGACGGTTCGAACCGCCAGGCGCTGGAAGCAGTCCACGAAGAATTCGGCTTCAAGGCCGAGCCCGGCGAGCTACAAGGCCAACGCCGCCATATGAAGCTGGCGGACGAAGAGCTGGATGGCGTTAAAGACCGTGTAGTAAATACCTACGACCGCTCAATGACCGAACAGTTTGGTGGCAAGTGGTACGCCGGCCGCCAACCGGTTGACTACCGCAACACCTATGATTTCGTGCGCCGCCAGCGCGACTTAGTAGAGCTGTCCATTAGCCTGTACTTAGAAGGCAAGCTCGACGAACGGATGTACGACCTGGCCGCTACCATAAATGCTCGCTTTCAGCAGGAGCAGAGCCGTAGTAGCCATACGCTCATGCCTGGCTTAGTGTCGGTGAGCTATAAGCAGTTTGAAAGCATTGGCCGTACCTATTCCGCCGCCGGCCGCGTGCTGGAGCAAGAAATCCGGTTGGCAGGCCGGACGGCCCGCTCGCGCGGTATGACCTTCAGCGCTTGCGGTAAAACCTGGGAGGCCGAGGGCTACAGCAACTCCAGCGCTACCAGGCTGGAAATTGCCGGCTACGGCAACAGCGACCGGACAGGCGGTTACGAGGCCAGGACCTGGCATGGCGGCAAAAAGTATAAAAACAAGAAGTGCCTGTCCTGCGAGAAGGTCAAGCCCGAAGTCGGCGCCTGCAAAATTTGCGAGGACTGCGTCAATAATCCTAAAAAGCACAAACTGGGCACCACACAGGGCAGAACCGAAGATCCCAAGAATGCCAAGGTCAACAAAGAACCGGCAAAAGTTATTTCGCTCGCCGAAGCCCGTGAAAAACGCCAAGGTCAAAAAGCCGCTATATAATAGGTGATATGCGAGAGAACAGCCTGCAGTCACAAGCCGCCAGCATCTTCATAAAAGCCGCTAATTATATTAGGAAGTGTGGCTGGCGGGAGGAGGGTATGGGCGAGCCCGGCCGACCACGCTGTTCAATGGGCGCGCTCGACTCGGCACACCCGCAAATAGAATGGGATAAAAATCTTGCCGATATCATGTATACGACTCTTTATGAAGAGCTTGATGGTAAGTCGCTGACTCAATATAACCACGAAGCTGGAAGAGGCGAGGCAGTAGCACAGCTTTACGATCGCGTTGCCCGTAGGCTAGAAAATGTCTAGGATTGGAATTTATGCCGGCACGTTCGATCCGGTGCATGCCGGGCATGTTACCTTCGCACTGCAGTCTCTCAAGGCGGCCAAACTGGAAAAGATTTATTTTTTGCCCGAGCGCCGGCCGCGGAACAAACAACAGGTCGAGCACTTCGGTCACCGCGTGGCTATGCTCAACCGGGCGGCCGAGCCCCATCCCCAATTCGGGGTGCTGGAGCTGGTGGATGTCAGCTTCAATAGCGAGCGGACCCTAACTCATTTAAAAAACCAATTTCCCAATGACACGTTGGTGTTTCTGTTCGGCTCGGACGTCATTCCAGGCCTGGCCGCTTGGCCCAAAGCCGAGCGCTTGCTAAAAGATAGCGAAATCGTCATTGGCCTGCGTAGCCGCGACGACCGCGGAACAATACACTCTATCGTCGAGGCCTGGTCGCCCCAACCCAAAACAGTGACCATTTTTGACAGCTACGCGCCCGATGTTAGTTCCGGTAAGGTCAGGGAAGCCCTGCGCAAGCGCCAGCCGGCCCAGGGCCTGCTAAGCAGTGTAGAGCGATACAGCAATCGCAACTGGCTGTACGTGTCGCTAGCTTAGGTTACTGGCCGCTTTTGGCAGGCGCGCTGGTCTGCGAGGTGGTGCCGGCGTTGGTCGCGCCCTGTTTATCGATGGCGGCTTTGATGACCTTTTCGAAACTGGCCAGGTCATTACCAACTTGGATCTGCTTGCCATTGAGGAAGAAAGTAGGCGTGCCGGTAACACCGAGTTTGTTGCCCTCGGCCTCGTCGGCGTTGATCAGGTCGTTGACCTGACTGCTGGAGAAGTCAGCCTTGAACTTGGTTAGGTTCAGGCCGATTTGCGTGGCGAACTGGTCAAAATAGGTATTGGGGTCGGTGGCGGCTACCCAACCGCTGGCGCCGTTCGGGTCGTTGTTTTCGTAAAGCACGTCGTGCATTTCCCAAAACTTGTTCTGCAGGGCGGCGGCCTCGGCGGCGCGGGCGGCGGCGAAGGCGTTGTGGTGCAGGCTAACCAGCGGAAAATTACGGAACTGTAATTTAATCTGGTCGTTAAACTCGGCTTCGACCTGCTTGACGATCGGATAATATTGCTGGCAGTAAGGGCACTGGTAATCACCATATTCCACCAATGTGACACCGGATTTGCCATTGCCCTCAACGTGTTGGGTCAGAGTGCCGCTTTTAGAACCGGGGGCGGCCGTTTTATTGCCGGTCAGCGCGACCACGCCGACAAAAACAAGGATTATACCTACGATAACTCCCCAGAAAGATTTAGACATGACTAAGATTATACCATTTTGTAATCGAGCCGCAGGCGGTATAAGCTTAAGAATATGAACTTTACCTCCGCGATCGTACTGCTTTTGCTGGCTCTGGGCGGCATTGTCGTCCGCAAGACCTATTACCGCTTGCCGGCCCACGAGCTGAAGCGCCAGGCCGAGGCCGGGGACGCGCAGGCCGTGCGACTTTACCGGGCCGTGGCCTACGGCAGTAGCCTGCGTACCTTGCTCTGGCTATACATCGGCCTGACCGGTGCCGCCAGCCTGGTAATATTGGCTCGCTTAATGCCCATATGGGCCAGCCTGTTAATTGTCGGGCCACTGCTGTGGGCGGCTTTTTCGTGGTTGCCGGCTAGCCGGGTCACCGGCCTTGGAACTCGCCTGACTATTCTAGTAACGCCGGCGATAGTGTGGTTGCTGAATTATATGCACCGGCCTTTCAGCCGCGGCGCCGAAACCGTAGCCAAGCGGACTCGCGACGCCCACACCGGCATTTTCGAGCGCTCCGACCTGCTGGCGCTGATCGAGCAACAGCAAAGACAACTCGATAACCGTGTTAGCGACGAAGAACTGGAGATCGCTAAAAGAGCCCTCAGCTTCGACCAATACACCGTCGGCGACGTGCTAACGCCGCGCAAGCGGGTTAAGACCCTCAAACCCGACGACACCATCGGTCCTATCTTGATTAACGAACTACACAAGAGTGGTGGCGGTTACGCCCTGGTGCGCGAAAAGCCCAAATCCGAAATTCTGGGCACAGTGGCTTTTAGCCAGCTCAACCTGCAAAGCAGTGGCAAGATCGCCGACACCATGAACGCCACGGTCTACTACCTGCACGAAGAGGACTCCTTAAGTGACGCCCTGCACGCCTTCTTTATGACCAATCACTCGGTCTTCGTGGTGATTAACGGCTTCGAGGAATACGTCGGCATCGCCACTATTGAGAGTGTGCTGAAGCAGTTGCTGGGGCATTTGCCGGGTGACGACTTTGACCAATACTCCAACCCGGTGGCCGTGGCCGGCCGGCACGCCAAAGCACCAAAGCCCGAAGAAACCAGAGTCGACGAGCCAGAAACCGAAAACCCCGATAAAACCCCTGTTAAAACGGATGAAGAAGTGGTAGAATAACCCCTTATGAGAATTCTTAGCTCCGAAGTCAAAGACCATGTCGGCAAAACCGTTCACATCCAGGGCTGGTTGCACAAAAAGCGCCTACTAGGCGGCCTGACCTTTATTAACGTTCGCGACCGTGGCGGCCTGGTGCAGGTCGTGATTCAGGACAAGGACCAGGTTGAAAAACTGCGCGGCCTGCAAATCGGCACCGTCCTGGCGGTTGACGGCAAGGTCGTCGAAGAAGCGCGGGCGCCCGGAGGCGCCGAGCTCCATGACGCCAAAGTCGAGGTGCTGGTGCCGGTCGAGGCCGAGCCGCCCATCGAAATCGACAAGCCCCTCAGCCACAAACCCGACAACCTCGATACCCTATTCGAATACCGGCCGATCGGCCTGCGCAACCTGCAGGAAACAACTATTT
>CAYRPQ010000052.1:0-4818 GCA_964426315.1 uncultured Candidatus Saccharibacteria bacterium | reverse complement strand
CACGGTGCTCGATATTTTTTACCGGATGGGCTTCACGGCCGTCGAGTCGCGCGAGCTCGACGACGAGTACCACATGTTCGGCTCGCTGAACTTCCCGGAGGGCCACCCGGCCCGCGACGACTACGATACTTTTGTAACCGTTCAGACCGATAAAAAAGGCAAACAATACATAGCGCCGGCTCACACCTCCACCATGCAGAACCGTGTCATGAAGGCCGGCAAAAAACAGCTCGAAAAAGGGCAGGCCATTGCCGCCGTTATTCCGGGCCGCGTTTTTAGGAACGAAGACCTCGACGCCCGCCACGAACACACCTTCTACCAGCTGGAAGGCGTTTACGTCGACAAGGGCATTCACGCCGGCAACCTGATCGCCACCCTCAAAACCTTCCTGCAGGAATACTATGGTAAAGAACTGGAAGTCAAAACCCAGCCGTTCTACTTCCCTTTCACCGAGCCCAGTTTCGAGCTGACGGTTAGTTGCCCGTTCTGCGATAAAAAAGGCTGTCACATCTGTTCGCAGGTCGGTTGGATCGAACTGCTGGGTTGTGGCCTGATACACCCAAATGTTCTTAAAGAAGCCGGCATTGACCCTAACGAGTACACCGGTTTCGCCTGGGGCATGGGCATCGACCGGCTGGTGATGATGAAATACGGCATCGAAGACGTCCGCCACTTCGAATCCGGCCGCTTAGACTTTTTGGGGCAATTCTCATGAAAGTAAGCCTTGAGTCAATCCTTAGTCTTAATCATTTCTATAAGACGACGGGCAATGTCGCCGAGATCGGTGTCGATAAACTGGTAGAAAAGATAGGCGCCCAGCTCGGTGCCGTCGATGAGGTCATCGACAACGGCTCGAAGTATAAGGGTATCGTTGTCGCCAAGGTCGTTAGTTGTGAAAAGCATCCTGACGCCGACAAGCTAAGCATTTGTATGATCGACGTCGGCAAAGATAAGCCGGTGCAGGTAGTTTGCGGCGCGCCCAACGTGGCCGCCGGGCAGACCGTAGCCTGGATTCCGCCGGGCGTGACCGTTCCGGAAAGCGTTGGTAAAGAACCGTTCGTAATCGAAGCCCGCGAGATCCGCGGCGTTCTTAGTCACGGCATGATCGCTTCCGCCAAAGAGCTGGCGCTGGGCGACAGCCACGATGGCATTATGGTGCTGGACGATTGGTTCAAGGCCGGCCAGGACTTCGCCGAAGCCTCCGGCCTGAAAGGCGACTATGTGCTGGACATCGAAAACAAAATGTTCACCCACCGGCCCGACTGCTTTGGTTATATGGGTGTGGCCCGCGAGCTGGCCGGTATCCAGGGCATGACCTTTAAGAGTCCCGACTGGTATGTAGCCGATCCCGAATTTTCTAAAGCCGAAGGTGATCTCAAGCTGAGCGTCAAGAACGAATTGCCGGGCCTGGTACCGCGCTTCAGCGCCGTCGTTATGAGCGATGTTAAAGTCGGGCCCAGCCCGTTCTGGTTGCAGGTCGAACTGGCCAAGCTAGGCCAAAAATCTATCAACAACATTGTCGACCTTACCAACTACTTCATGCAGGTAACCGCCCAGCCACTGCATGCTTACGATTACGACAAAGTTAAGGCTCTAAGCGGTGGCCAAGCAACTATCGTGGTACGTAAAGCCCAAAAGGGCGAAAAGCTGAAATTGCTGAACGGCAAGGAAATCGAACCCGCCACCGAAGCTATAATCATCGCCACCGATAAGCAGGCTATTGGCATGGGCGGCGTCATGGGCGGCAGTGAGACCGAAGTCGACAATGGCACCAAAAATATCATTATCGAGGCCGCCAATTTTGATATGTTTACCACCCGCCGTACCAGCATGGCCCACGGCCTGTTCACCGACGCCGTTACCCGCTTCAGCAAGGGCCAAAGCCCCCTGCAAACGCTAGCTGTGCTGGCTAAAATGACCGAGGCAACAAGCGATGTCTCCGGGGCCAAGATGGCCGGTCCGTTAATCGACGTTAAGCACAATGTTAAGCCGTCACCCCCGGTTAAAGTTACAACCGGTTTCATAAATGCCCGCTTAGGCGAAAAGCTGTCGGCCGCCGATATGAAGAAACTGCTCGAAAACGTCGAGTTTGACGTCAAAACAAGCGGCGATAGCCTGACCGTTACGGCGCCGTTTTGGCGGACCGACATCGAGATTCCGGAAGACATTGTCGAGGAAGTCGGCCGACTGTACGGTTACGACCACCTGCCGCTGGAATTACCGGAAAGCAACTTAACGCCCGCCAGTCGCGATCCGTTATTGGAAGCCAAGGCCGAAATCCGCAACCGCCTGGCCGAGGCCGGCGCCAACGAAATCCTGACCTACAGTTTCGTGCACGGCGACCAATTGCAAAAGGCCGGCCAAGACACCGGCCAGGCCTTCCAGGTAGCCAATGCCCTCAGCCCCGACCTGCAGTATTACCGTCCCAGCTTGGCGCCCAGCCTACTCGAAAAAGTCCACCCCAACATCAAGGCCGGCTACGACCGGTTCGCCCTCTTCGAGATCGGCAAAACCCACGGCTTGGAGCAGGGTGAAGACGGGGAAGGCCTGCCGCTGGAGTTCGAGTTCACCGGCCTGGTGGTAGCCGTCAACGACAAGCTCAAACCAGCCGGCTCAGCCTATTACCTGGCTCGCCACTACCTTGAAACTCTGGTCGGCCAACCCCTGGTGTTCAAGCCGGTCACTAAGGACTCCGAAAAGTTCCAAGTGGTGCGGCCTTATGCACTCGATCGTTCCGCCATGGTTAGCCTGCCGGACGGCACCTACCTGGGTATCATTGGCGAGTTCAAGCCCGGTGTGCGCCGGGCCTTCAAATTGCCAGCACATGTAGCCGGGTTCGAAATCGATACCACCGCCCTGCAAAAGGCCCTTTCCGTCGGACTGGCTTACGAGCCGCTGTCGCGCTTTCCGGGTGTTAAGCAGGACATCACCCTCAAAGTCCCGACCGAGCATAACTACCAGCAGGTCGAAGAGCTCCTGAATGAAGAACTGTCAGCTAACGCTCTGAAGGATACGCTGACCGACCTAGCGCCGATCGGCATTTACCAGAAAGAAGATGGCCACAAGCATTTTACTTTCCGGGTTAGCGTCACCGGCACCAACCGCACCCTGACCGATAAGGAAGTCGTCGGCGTGCTCGACGCCATCGCCGCGGCCGCCAAAAGCAAACTCCACGCCGAGAGGATATGAAAAAGCTACGCCTATTGCTGATCAGCCTGCTAACGCTGGCGGCTTTAGTAGTGCCGGCCGTCGCCCACGCCGACGTCAACGACTTCACTGTCACATCATTCAAGGCCGACGAAACGCTGACCAGGGCCGATCCGCAAGGCGAATTGCGTATCGTGGAGCAAATAAACGTGACCTTCACCGACTTCAACCACGGCATCTTGCGGGCTATTCCCGACAGGTACAAGAACCACTCCTCACAGATCAAAATCAACAAAATAACTTCGGACAGCGGGGCGCCGACGCGTTACAGCACCTACATCTCGAACGACAACCTGGTTCTCAAAATCGGCGATCCCAACAAAACGATCACCGGGGCGCAGGAATATACCATCGACTACACCCTGCGCAACGTTATTAGCTTTTATAACGATCACGACGAGCTTTACTGGGACGTTAACGGCGACCAGTGGCAACAACCCTTCACGGTCGTTTCGGTAACGGTGCATTTACCGGACGGCCTCCGCCAAACCAAACAGCCGGTCTGCCGCACCGGTAGCTACGGTAGCACGGCTTCGGACTGCGCGGTTACTAACAGCGCCAACACCATTGACGCGGCAACCACCAAGCCGCTGACGGCCTACCAAACGCTGACCTACGTGGCCGGTTTCCAGAAGGGCTACTTCCAGCCCTCGACGACAGTCGAAAACGTTGGAGAGTACGCCAAGGGACTGGTCGGCTTCTTCGTGCCGTTGGTGCTAATCGGCGGATCGGGCTTTATGTACTGGCGGCTGTTCGGCCGTGACCCCAAAGGCAAGGGCGTGATCATTCCCCAGTACGATTCGCCTGACAACATGAGGCCGCTGGCCGCCGGCACGGTGCTGGACTTTAAAACCGACAACCGCGACATCAGTGCCACCATCATCGACCTGGCCGTGCGCCGCTACATAAAAATTATCGAAACCAAGCAGGACCGCAAGCTCCGCAAAGACACCATGAGCTATAGCCTGGAGCTGACCAATGGCGATGTTTCAAAGCTTGACGAGAATGAAATAACACTTCTCAATGCCTTGTTTGACGATCTTACCCCCGGCTCCACAACCGACATCTCGGATCGCAAGAACAAGCTCTATACAACCGCCAATACTTTGCGTAGTGCTGTCAAGAAACAGCTCACCGACGGCGGCTACTTCCGCGCCAATTCGCTTACTTCAGGTGGCGACAAGCGTCCGGCCAAGCTGGTCTTATGGGTGGTCCTGTTTGTTGTCATTGACCTGTTCGCCTTTAAGGGTTCGGCCGTTTTCGGCATCATCGTCGGCGTTCTTATTTTCGTCTTATTCGCGCTCTTCATCGACGCCCGCACCCAGAAGGGCGTTGATGCCAAGGAACACCTGCTGGGGCTGAAAATGTATATGGATGTGGCCGAAAAGGATCGACTCAAAAAACTGCAAGGCCCCGACGCCGAATATGCGGCCAATGCCGGCGAACCCGTCAAAACGGTCGATCTGTTCGAAAAATTGCTACCTTACGCCATGGTTCTTGGCGTTGAAAAGCAGTGGGCCGACCAGTTTAAAGATTTATACAAATCGCCGCCCGAATGGTACAGCGGCAACTGGAGCACCTTTAACGCCTACTACCTGGCTTCCAGCCTGA
>CAYRPQ010000051.1:0-4973 GCA_964426315.1 uncultured Candidatus Saccharibacteria bacterium | reverse complement strand
CCGAAAAAGAGTGAAAATAGCCAGTTCATATCAGTTATTGTACCTTAAAAAGCCAGTTTTTTAGCCACTTCGGCCAAGGCGGCGTGGTCCGGCTCGGCGCCTTGGTCGGGGATACGTCGGGCCTCTTCGGGCTTGGTGAAGCCGTAGACGTGGACATGGGCATGGGGGACATCTATGCCGAACACCAGCTCGCCTACATATGGCACTCCCATCACCTCGCGAATCCGGCGCGCCACTTTCTTAACAGTGGTCATAAGGGCTTGGTAGGTCTCGTCATTCAGGTCCCAGACGAATTCCACCTGCTCTTTCGGCACCACCAACGTGTGGCCCGGAGTTTTGGGGTGAATATCGAGAAAGGCGAAGGTTTTATCGTCTTCATAAATCTTGTGGCAGGGAATCTCGCCCTTAACGATCTTGGTGAAAATACTGTCTTCCATATCTTTAAGTATAGCGGGGCAAGGCAAGGAAAATTAAATCCTCGTTAAGTCTGGCAATTTCGCGGACGCTTATGCTTGCCCGCAGGCGGCTGGCTGGGGGATAGTCGAGCCACTATGAAAAGCGTGAATTCGTCCGGGCGTTGGTGGCTATGGCGGCTCTTCTATCTGTTGGCGGGTACTTTATTGGTTATTTGCCTGCTTAGCGTGGTCGTAACGCACGCCGCTAGCGGTGAGTCCGAGCCGGCCTGGAGCCATCCCAGCGTCATGGCTTTGCGGCGGGTCAGCCAGGTCGCCAGCGCCCAGAGCGAGCCCAATCTGTTGAATAATCTGGACTGTAGCCTGGTGACTTACCGACTCGTTGGCGCCAGCCAGATGCAGACCGGCTGTTTCACGCAGAGCGCTTTCGGGCTGATGGACAGCGACGGCTACACGGTTGTTTTTAACGGCACCGATGAAGCCCTGCCGCTGATACCAAACTCAAACGACGAAGTCCTGGCGCCTTGGCCAAAGTCTTCGGAGCTGATCGCGCTGGATACCGTCAGTACCGGGGGCGCTCGTATTGGGCTTTACCGGAACCCGGCCGGCGCCATGCAGGATCAGCGTAACGCGCTATTGCAATTGACGGCCAAAAAGCTGGTCGTGCCCCCCGATTTACCCCTGTTAGACCGGCTTGGCAACCCGCTGGTTATTAATTCCCAGACGCTGGCCTTTTCGGACAGCGGCAGTTGGATGGTGGCCGAGGTGCTGGGCGCCGGCTTTGTACGCATTAACCTGGCCACACTCGACATGACGTCTTTTGCGTCGCCTTTCGGCTATGCGGGCACTTCGGCTTTATCTAAGTCGCGGGTTGCCATAAGTGATAGCGGCCGTTACGCGGCGGTGTCTAACGAATCATCAACGACTTTCAAGGTTTATGATCTGGACACCTGCACGGGTGCGGTCGTAAACCTCCAGCCGCTGAATTGCCAATCATACGACTACCGCCCATTTATCGGCGGGCAAATAGCTAGCCTGCGTTCAGTTCGCCATGTCCGTTTCGTTAATGACGGCCTGCTAAGTCTGGAGGCCGCAACTTTTGACGGTAAGGGCGATGGTATTTACGAGCTGGCCCCCACGGCCAGCATTACTTCGCTGATTGATTATCTGGGAATGGGTGATTCTTATACCTCGGGCGAGGGCGCTTTTGACTATCTGGCGGGGACAGATACTACTGATAACATTTGCCACCTATCCATAAGGTCGTACCCCATCTTGTTGACGAACGACCTGTTCAGCAGTCGTGGCGGTCATTCCGTAGCCTGTTCGGGCGCCGTTATTAATGATGTTGGCAGTACGAGCGAAACCTACAAGGGACAGGTGCTTGGCGGGCTGGATTTTCGCCACTTGCAACAAAATGATCCGGCGCTTCTCAATTCCGTGATGACAAATTTCCTGCCGGGCTATGTGGCCCAGCAACGCTTTGTAGGACAGTATCAGCCAGGCGTCGTGACGGTTTCGGTTGGTGGTGATGATATCGGTTTTGGCGACATTTTATCAGAGTGCGTAGTGCCGCATATTAGCCGCCATGTCAGTGACAGTACCTGCTTCGACACCTACGAAGACCGTCAGGAGGTCATCAAGCTGGTGGACAGGACCGTGCCGCGCTGGACAACGCTCTACAAACAGCTGGCGAAAGCCTCGCCGGGCGGCCGGGTCTATGCTATCGGCTACCCCAGCGTGGCGGATGACACCGGTAGTTGTGCTATTAACGTTCAGCTTAGCAAAAGCGAACTGGAGTTTTCCGAGGAGCTGATAGATTATCTGAACGGCGCCATAAAACAGGCGGCCGGCAAGGCAGGCGTGGCTTACATTGACATTAGCAAGGCTCTTTACGGCCATCGCCTGTGTGAAACGGCCAGCTACAACGTGGCCGTTAACGGACTGACGGCGGGCACTGACTTTGGCCCTTTTGGCCGGGAGAGTTATCACCCCAACGCCCTCGGCCAGTCACTTATAGAGCAGGCAATTCTGGCCCAGACTCATAACCTTACCGACTATCCTGGAGGCGTTGATTCGGCCCCGGATAGCCAGAAGCTCCTTAAGACCCCGAAGTCCGGCCGAACCATAACCAGCCGCGTGCCGGCCCAGAACCTGGTCCCCAGAAAAGCCAAGGCGGGGCAAAACATACGGCTGACCACCTCTGGTACCGGCACTGGCCTGAAGCCCCATACCGTCTACAGCGTCAAGCTTGACGGTTCAGCGGGTGCAGTCATCGGCAGTGCTGTCAGTAACGATTCGGGCGATTTGGATGCCGTAGTTTCGTTACCTGATAATGTTTCGCCCGGCATCCACACTGTGGATGTGGCCGGCGAGAACCAAGCCGGCGAACCAACGGACATTACCCAACCGATATATGTCCCGGTCAGTGAAACCGACGCCGATGGCGATGGCATACTAGACGATTCGGATTCCTGCCCGGGCGCCATCAACAGCGGCCAAGACACCGATCATGACGGCGTTGACGATATTTGCGACGGCTTCATCGGTGCCGGGGCGGGCTCGGGTAGCCCAGGCGACGCCGGGGTATCCCTGACAACAACCGGCCTGAGCGTGGCGACGACCCTATCGCCGGGTGAGCCTTCATGGTCGCAAGCAGGTCAATTACAACCTGCTAGCCAGTTAGCGAAAACATCATCAGCCATAAAAGTTAGTGGGGCAACCCACGCCCCGCAATACATAAATCAAGCACCTCATAAGAGTTTGTTGCGCACCGTACCTTCGTATCCGAAAGACCGGATTAACTGGCTGGGAACAATCGTCAAGCCTTTGACTGCGTGGTTGTTTTTGGCACTGGTTGCCCTCGGGTTGTTTGCCTTTTTGCGGCGGTCAAAACAAGCTACTCCATACGAAAATAGGAAAATAGCACAAAATGTTTAACGAAATCGATAGAGATCAGATACAATATTGCTTATGATTTGGGTTCGCAAAGGCTTCGTGCACTTTTTGGCTATTCTTTTGTTTATTTCGCTGGTTGGCGGGGTCGCGATCTTAAATGTTAACCGCGTTTTTGGCCAGCCCGCAGAAGTTAAGACGCTGGTTGCCCAGAGCGGCATTTATGATCATCTTGTGTCGGCGGCTCTTGACCAGTCCCAGACGGACGCTAATAAAAACGGCGGCAGTGACAGCTCGGTTTCACTGAACGACACGGCCGTCCAGCAGGCCGCCAAGCAATCGTTTACCCCTGATCTTTTGCGCACCAGCTTCGAGACTTTCATCGACGCCAACTACGCCTGGTTGCAGGGCAAAACGGCTACGCCCCAGTTCAATATTGACCTATCGGGCGCCAAGAACAGCTTAGCCGACCAGGTTGGCGCGGCGGTGACGACCCGCCTCAAGACCCTGCCTGTCTGCTCGGCCGCCCAGATGGCCCAACTGCAACTGCCTGTTAATTCGCTAACCGTGGATTGCCGCCCAACCAACATAGATCCTCAGACAGAAGGCGCCCGTGTCGCGCAGGATATTAAAACCAGTAACGACTTCCTGGGCCAGCCGGTCCTGACGCCTACTTCGGTGAACCAGCAGAAAGACGCCCAAGCTAAGCCTTATTTCAAGACGGCCAGCAAGGCGCCCCAGGTCTACCGTTTCACCCAGAAAGCACCATTTATACTAGCCGCTTTGGCTCTACTAACTTCGGTGGGAATCATTTTTATCGCACCGACCAAGCGCAAAGGCTGGCGGCGTGTCGGCGTGGTTCTGGCATTGGCCGGCGCTGTCCTGATCGCCAGTAA
This sequence comes from uncultured Candidatus Saccharibacteria bacterium, assembly GCA_964426315.1. Taxonomy (GTDB): domain Bacteria; phylum Patescibacteriota; class Saccharimonadia; order Saccharimonadales; family UBA4665; genus UBA5150. The sequence continues at coordinate 769 of CAYRPQ010000051.1, read as the reverse complement.
GTTCGTGGCCGACGCGGGTGTAACCAAACTCAGCGATAAACTGCATAACGGCGCCGGTAGCCAGATTCAGGCCCAGGTAAACAACCTGGCCAAGACCCTTGAATCGAAGCTGTTCCAATCAAACCTGGTATTTGGCATAGCCTTTGTAGTACTGGCCGCCATAATTATCGGCTGGCTGGTCAAAACCCGTAATCAAAATGGCAAGCCAAAAGCAGAGCCCACTGCACCCCAGGAAGATACGCCGGATGAAAGCCCTGAACCTCCGGCCATGGACGTGACACCTCCGGCGCCCGCACCGACCGCGCCGCCCGTTAAGCCGCCCATTAAAAGCGCCGACTCAGCTCCGCAAATTAAAAAGCCGAAACGCACTCGTCTAATCCAGTAATAATTGGCGGAGAGGGAGGGATTCGAACCCTCGGTACCCGTGAGGGCACACTTGTTTTCGAGACAAGCCAGTTCAACCACTCCTGCACCTCTCCGCGCCCAATCTATTCTAGCAGACGGCGGCTGGCATTTATATCTGGAACATGCTAGAATTACCCCTGTTGTTAAGCACCCGTAGCTCAGCTGGATAGAGCGTTGGCTTGCGGAGCCAAAGGTCGTGCGTTCGAATCGCGCCGGGTGTACCAATTTATTTAGTCGCTTACGCGCATGGCTTTTTCGACATTAGCCGTAACCAGGGCCAGGTCGCCCAAGTCGCCATCATACGCCAAATAGACCGCCTGCCATTCCGGCTTAAACTTATTCTTAAAGCGCTCCAGGCCTTTGG
>CAYRPQ010000050.1:0-5132 GCA_964426315.1 uncultured Candidatus Saccharibacteria bacterium | reverse complement strand
AAGGGTGCAATGGCCGATGAGCGGTGCCCACCCCCTCTCATCGGCCTTTTATGTTCAGACCAGAAAACTGCGGGTTTCGTGCGGCAGTTGACCGCCGTAGACGTACTCGCTTAGGATGGCCGTGACTTCTTTTTGGAGATTGGGTAGCTGGGTCTGCTCGTTGGCGGAGAACTTTTGCAGGACGAAATCTTCGCTCTTCATCTTTTCGGGAGTTTTGGGGCCGACGCCAACGCGCACCCGGCCGTAATCCTCGCCGAGATGTTGCGTGACCGATTTGATGCCGTTATGGCCGGCGCTCGAACCGCCCTTGCGCAGACGGATCTGCCCGAAGTCAATATCCAGCTCGTCGTGAATAACCACGATGTCGTCGGGGTGTATCTTATAAAAATCGGCCACCGCCCGTACCGCTTCGCCGCTGAGGTTCATGAAGGTCGTCGGCTTGATGGCGATAACGCGGGCGTCGCCCACCCGGCCACTGGTCATTAGGCATTTAAGGTCCTTCTTTTGAATCCACTCTTCCATACCCTCGGTTTTGGCCACGAAGTCCTCCATGCACAAGAAACCGACGTTGTGGCGCGTAAGATCGTATTCTTTGCCGGGATTTCCCATGCCGACCAGCAGAATATTTTTATTAAGTCCGACGCTGTAGTACATGGTCGGATCGCTGACTTGCGGTCGCCTTTGAAATAATGCCATGGCCCTAAGTATCGGATAACAAGCCCGCCGAAGCAACTTGCTTCTATATGAATACTATGACATAATACTGTTAATGAGAATTGGCAGACATGAAATGGGCCATAGACAAACTTTAGCGGCTTTCGCGGTAGCTGGCTTGGCTATTGGTTTAACAGAGAGTGGATGCGGAAATCCGCCAGAACCACGAGTTCCAGTTGGCACGTATGTAGTCGGCTATATGTCTGTTGACCTAGATATCCCGGTAGAAGCCATTGAACGTACTTGCTTGAGCGATAAGCCGGCAGTACACTTCGTATCACCTGGGCACTGTACATACCAAAGTGTGGCCGCAAGCCCATCCTTCGAAAATAGCCATCCACCAGGAGCTCGAGTCAGAGCCGACGAGAACGAGCTTCAGCCTTAGGTTTCGCTTTTTTCTTTGGTGGGGCTGGAACCGTGCTTGTGGGTGGCGTGTTTTTCGATGAACCAGAGTTGGACGGCCGTGCCTTCGTAGCCATAGCTTTTGCGCAGCTGGGTTTCGAGGTAGCGCTTGTAGCTCCAGTGCAGAAACTTGGTATGGCTGCCGAAGATTTTGAAAGCTGGGATGGGGTTGTCGTTTTCCTGGACGATGTAGTTGAGCTTGGGGGCGCGGTTTTTGAGGCCGGCCGGCGGGTGGACGTCTACCGCTTGGCGCAGCCACTTATTGAGTTCGGGCGTGGCGATGCGCTTGCCGCGCTGGGCGTCGATGTCGAAGGCCAGGTCAAAGAGTTTGGTGACATTCTGGCCGGTGACGCTACTGGTGAAGATTAGCGGCGCCCAGGGCACGAAGTCGTAGTTGGCGGCGATCTTTGGCGCCAGGGCGTCGCGGGTGAAGGCGTCCTTGCCCTCGGCCGAGTCCCACTTGCTGACCACCAGCACCAGGCCCTTGCCGGCGTCTTTGACCATGCCGGCGATCTTCTGGTCGAGCTGGACGTTGAGCTCGTTAACGTCCATTAATAAGAAGCAGACGTCGGCCTGCTCGATGGCGGCCAGGGCGCGGATAACGCTAAAGCGCTCGATGCCGACCTCGATTTTGCCACTGCGCCGGATACCGGCGGTGTCGAGTAGTTCGACTTCGCGGCCCTTGTAGCGCACCACGGCGCGGTTGACGTCGCGGGTGGTGCCGGCGCGGTCGGCCACAATGGCCTGCTGTTTCTGGGCCAGCATGTTAAACAGCTTGGATTTGCCGACGTTCGGCCGCCCCAGAATGGCGATGCGCAGGCGGTCGTCGTCTTCGGTTTGGGTAGCTTTGGGAATAATCTGCACCAGGTGATCGAGGGCCGCCTCTATACCCCTGCCCTGCGTGGTGCTGGTGCGGATGATCGGCTTGATACCCAGGCGGTCGAAGCCGGAAAGATTTTCACCCTTGGCCTTATCTACTTTATTAATAAGCAGGAAAACCGGCTTGCGGCTCTTGAGGGCCATCTTGGCGACCCGGCGGTCTTCCTCGGTGATGGGCACGTCGGCCTCGACAACTACCCAGATAACATCGGCGCTGTCGGCGGCCTGGATAATCTGCTCCTGTATAGTAAATTCGAAATCGTCTTCGGGGTCTTTAATACCGGCCGTGTCGACCAGCCAAAAGTGCTGATCCTTATATTCGGCCTTGGCCATGATGCTGTCGCGGGTGGTGCCGGCCTCGCGGGCCACAATGGCCTCGCGCCTATCTAAAATCGCGTTGAACAGGCTGGACTTGCCAACGTTGGCCCGGCCAACGATGGCGACGATCGGTAACTGCTTGCTCATTATTTATATTATACCCCTGTTACGACAGATTAGTAAATTGCCGAGTGGCTTAACTTACAGACTTAGCCAATAAAGAGGCCTAGACTGTAAAGGTAATGGGCTATTAGTAAAGGAGGTTCCAACTGACAAGACCTAGCGCTGAAGCACCCTTATTATCACCAGACAGTCTACCGGCGCCCGCGGGGCCGACGGGTGTTCGTTTGCTGGTTCAAAAAGCCTTGCGCGTCTTGGGCGTTAGCGAGAGACCCGATCAAGCCGGAGCTCCCATACAAGTACAAGAAATGGACGAAGGTGACGATCTAAACAGCCAAGCAGATGTTGCGCAACCGCCTGCCGTCTTAGCCCGAAGAATCTTAAGCGACGCCAAAGCGCACTCCGTGCCAGCCTCCAGCCGGGCAAAACCAACAATAACACCACGCTAAAGTTAAAGGAGGTTCGTGAGTTTTATAGAGTCTTTTATATGGAAACCAAGTTCGACCGACCGGGAGCCGATGGAGCCTATCCTGGCTACCAAATTACCGGACGCGATCGATGAAGCAGCCGCCCAAGCCATTAAGCTCGGCAGGACCGGCGCCGAAACTCTAGCTCGCCTACCGGGCGGCCTCAAAGCGCTGGGGTCGAGGGCTATTGAAAGGCTGACGCCCGTAGAAGACAGAGAGAAATTATTGCGGGAACAGTTCCAACCACGAGCTAAAGGACTGGCCTTTGTCGGAAACTTAAGCCCCGACAATTCCGAAGACGAAAACAGAACGCTGGCCGCCAAGGCCGCCGCTGCTTTGCGATTTGGGTATATATTGCATGGAGCAAGGGTGGCGGCGGTATTTACGTTGGCGCGTGAGAGTGACGAGGCCGAGCCGGTTGAACGGCTCAAGACAACGGCTTTTTGGCTGCCTCGCTACTTAAAGAAGGAAACGTCGGCCCAGCTACTGCTCGTCAATCCGAACCAGCCGGTGCGTATACCTAAGGAAGCCTCAACCGCTAATCCGCGGCCGGCTTACGAGGCCATAAATGAGGCGATGGGCGATTTTGGAGAGTATCTGGAGCATACCGGCGGCAAGGCTATCCCAGCCGCCTATATAACGGCGCTGTTTGTTACCGAACCGGGCCCCGCGGAAATATTTGGCTTGGACCGGGAACATATCAACAACGGAGCCGTGGCGGCCTTTCACCATACCGGCAGGACCACCAGGGATTACGAGTGGGCACCGCTTGAAATGCATGTGCCATTCTACCGGCCAGAACAGCCTGCCGAACAGAGGCTGGAGGAAGTCGCTCCGACTATTGATATTGACCTGCCGTCAGCTCAGCAGGACGATGTTGCCCCGAGGGCAGATCATTCAGAGCGTAGTCGCCAACCTGAACTCGCCGGAGTTTCTTAACGGTGTAGCCCAGCGCGGCGAAAGTGCGGCGGATTTGCCGGTTACGGCCTTCGCTCATGGTGACCTGCCAATCGTTGCCCGCCTCGTCAAGTTTCATTAATGATAAGCGGCTATTGCCGTCGTCCAGCTTGATGCCGTGGTCGCTGATCATCTGCTGGTGCAGTGGCTGGAGCGGCTTGTTAAGGCTGATTTCATAGACTTTGGTTTTGCCGTGACGGGGATGGGTTAAACGATTCGCCAGCTCGCCGTCATTGGTTAGTAACAGCAAGCCGGACGAATCCTTGTCTAGTCGGCCAACCGGCTTGAGCGAATGGTATTCGGCCGGCAGAAGATCATAAATGGTGCGACTACCCTGCCCTCGGCGTGAGCTGACATAGCCCGCGGGCTTATTGAGCATGATGGTCACCAGCTTGTTCCCAGCGCTGACGGGTTTATTGTCTAGGCTTACCAGGTCGTCTTCGGCCACGCTGTCGCCTAGTTTAGCCGGCCGGCCGTTAAGGGTCACCCTGCCCTGGGTGATGGCGGCGTCGGCAGAGCGGCGGCTGAGCCCGCTGGCAGAGGCCAGATACTTATTGAGTCGGACTGACATATCCCCTAGAGTCTAGAGGGCGATGCTGTTCGGGTCAACCGACTTTTCGTCGGGCTTGTTCGGCGATGCCGGTTCCGCTTTGGTGGCGGATTTTTCTTTGGCTTCTTCTTCGGCCAGGAGCTCGTTGATATCTCTCTTGGGCTTGCTGTCGAGTGGTTCAATAACTTTGTTGCCGCCGGTTGTGGCCGGTTTTTCTTCCGGTGCGGCTGGTTCGGGCACGGGTGGGTTTTCTGGGGCGGTTTGATCGGCCGGTGGTGTGCTGGCTACCAGGTCATTAACGGCTTCAGCCATCAGTTTATCGTCGGCAGTCTGGCTGGCACCGCCGCCCGCGACAGGAGCTTTGGCCGGGGTGGTCGGATCTTCACTGGCACCGGCCACGAAATCTTCAATGTGCGCTTCGACGCCGGCCGCCTCTTCTTTGGCGGGTTCGGCGTCATCGGAGGCGGTGCTGGCCGGAGTGGCCGGCGCTGACGCGGCACTGGCGGTGGGAGGTTCAACTGCAACCGGAATGCTTGTGCCGGTATCGCTGGCGGCGGTTTCTGGTGTTGGTGCGGCGGCCGGCTCGGCTTTGACTTCGGGTGCCGGTTGGTTGGCGGCCGGGGCCGAAGAAGGCTCTGCCGGGGCACTGCCGGCATCACTCAATAAATCATGCGTCGTTTTAACGATGTCTTCCAGCGTGACCTGCGACTTAACCAGGTAGCGGT
>CAYRPQ010000049.1:0-5204 GCA_964426315.1 uncultured Candidatus Saccharibacteria bacterium | reverse complement strand
TGTTAGCCTTTATACCCCTGTATATTTTGGGATTGATGGGCGCTACCCGCCGGCTGGATCATTACGACCCCTCGTTGGGCTGGCAGGGACTGTTCATAGTGGCCGCCATGGGCGTGGTGGTAATCGGCGCCGGCATCGGCTTCCAACTACTACAGCTGTATGTGAGCATTCGACAGCGCAATGAGAACCGTGACACCACCGGCGACCCCTGGAATGGCCGCACCCTGGAGTGGTCCACACCGTCGCCGGCGCCGTTTTACAACTTTGCCACCACGCCGGAGGTGCACGAACGCGACGCTTTCTGGGCCATGAAAAAATCCAAAACTCATCCGGAAAAACCAGTCTACGAAGATATTTACCTGCCCAAAAATACCGGCATGGGGCTGTTCATCGCCATGGCCGGTTTCACGACCTGCTTCGCCATGGTCTGGCACATCTGGTGGCTGGCGCTGGTTGGCTTGCTGGGTGTAATAACCCTGATTGTTGTCCGCATATCCGACGAACACACCGAATACCGGATTCCAGCCAAGACGATAGCTAAGCTGGAGGCGGAGAGGCAGGCATGAGCGACAGCATTGAAACACTGAACAACCGCCAGCAGGCCGACGCCAAAACCGTTTTCGGCTTCTGGGTCTACCTGATGACCGACTGCGTGCTGTTCGCCAGCCTGTTCGCTACTTTCGCTATTCTACGCAATAACACCTTTGGCGGTCCGGCCGGCAACGAGCTGTTCAGCCTGCCGTTCGTGTTGATCGAAACGCTGGTGCTGTTAACCAGCAGTTTCACGGCCGGACTGGGCCTGCTGGCCGCTCGCCGCGGCGACCGCGACAAAGTTCTGATGTTCTTTGGCCTGACCATGTTGCTCGGCATCTTCTTTTTGACCATGGAACTGACCGAGTTCCACAAATTGTACATAGAAGGTAACGGCTGGCGGCGCAGCGGCTTCCTGTCCGCCTTCTTCACGTTGGTGGGCACGCACGGCCTGCACATCACCAGCGGCCTGATCTGGATGGCCGTAATGCTCATTAAAGTGGCCCGCCGCGGCCTGACGGCCGCCAGCATTAAGCGGCTGACTATGCTCAGCATGTTTTGGCACTTCCTGGATATCATCTGGATCTTTATTTTCACCATCGTTTACCTGATAGGAGCCACGCCATGAATAAGGCCGTTGTTTCACACCACGAGGCCGCGAGCGGTTCGGTCCGTACCTACACAGCGGGCTTTGTGTTGTCCTTGATTTTGACGGTTGGTGCTTACGCGGCCGTACGTGACCACGTAGCCAGTGGTTGGGCACTAATCTTCGTGCTGGCCGGGCTGGCCGTGACCCAGCTGTTGGTGCAATTGGTATTCTTTTTGCACCTGGGCAGGGAGTCGAAACCGCGCTGGAACCTGACTGTGCTATTATTCGCCGTCATGGTCGTGGGGATTGTCGTTTTTGGCAGTTTATGGATTATGCGAAACCTGAACTACGCCCACAGCCACTCGGTAACGCCCACCGAAATCATCAAAGATGAGGGGTACCGGCCATCGGGCTTGTAAAAACCTATTACGAGCTGACCAAGCCTGGCATTATTCAGGGCAACCTGCTGACCTGCGCCGCCGGCTTCTTGCTGGCCTCGCGCTGGCACGACCACTGGGGCCTGCTGGCTTTAACCCTGTTGGGCACCGGCCTGATAATAGCTTCGGCCTGCGTCTTTAATAATTACCTGGACCGCGGGCTCGACATTAAAATGGCCCGCACCCGACAGCGGGCGCTGGTGAATAGTGTGGTAAGCGGCCGTGCCGCCCTTATATACGGTTCTATCTTGGGTTTGGCGGGAGAGACATTACTATTCGCGTTCGTGAATAACCTGACCGCCTGGATCGGCCTGGCCGGCTGGTTAGCCTACGTGATCCTATACAGCCTGGCCAAGCGCCGAACCGTTTTTGGTACGCTGATAGGCACGCTTTCGGGCTCGACGCCGCCGATCGCCGGCTACACCGCCATAACCGGTCGGCTAGACGCCACGACCGGCGGTTTATTTTTGCTTATGGCCTGCTGGCAGATGGCCCACTTTTACTCGATCGCCATGTACCGCCACGCGGATTACCAAGCCGCCGGATTACCGGTACTCCCGGTCGTTAAAGGCAACCGCCGGGCCAAACTGGAAATCAGGCTGTATATTGCGGCTTTTGGCTTGATGGCTGTCGTGCTGGCGATTGTCAGTAAACTCGGTGTGGTCTTTGTGGTCGTGATTATCACCGCCAGCCTGGCATGGCTATATAAGGGGTCTCAACCGGCCGCCAGCGATAAATTATGGGGCCGGCGGATGTTCCTATTTTCTTTAATCGTCGTGATGATTATGTCGCTGATGCTGGCCGTCGGCCCGTTGCTACCTTAGTGCTGATAGGCATTGCCGCCTAGTAAATTCTCGAAGTTCTCCATGCGGCCATCCAATCCATCCATTCGATCATCAAAACGGTCCATCCGGTCTTCCATGCCGTCAAATTCCGACTCCAGCCGGTCGAAGCGGCTGTTCATGGTATCAAAGCCTGCTTCGGTGTAGGTTCTTAACTTATTCAGGCTGGCGTAGATGTCGTTAGAGGTGTCGAGTAGCCGCTGGATATTTAACTCCATGCTTTGTTGGCCATTCATCAGCGCCTTAAACATTGCTTGCGTGCTCGTCATAGTCAATCAAGTATGATCCACTGGTGGGATTGATTCAAGTGATTTAATAAAGATTTAAGACTAGAAATGGTCACGGATATGGCTGAAGGAATAATCCCAGTCGGCGTCGGCTTTTTTGTGTGGGTTAAAGATGTTTTGGGGGTCCATTATGCGCTTGGCCTGCTTGAAGATTTCGAGCATTTCGGGGCCGTACATTTGTTTGAGCCAGGGGCCGCGCACCAGACCATCGTTGTGCTCGCCGGATAGCGAACCGTGATAGCTAAGAACCAGGTTATTTACCGCCTTCATGGCTGGCAGAATCTTTTTGCGGTCCAGCGGGTCCTCCAGCTTCATTAACGGAATGACATGGAAATTACCGTCGCCCATGTGCCCGGCGATAGTGGCGAACAGACCGTACTTCTTAATTATCTTGCGCAGGCGGGGCAGGAAGGCCGATAAGTGCTCGGGCGGCACCACGAAATCGTCTATGAAGGGCGCCGTGTGCTTGTCTTTGACCTTGCTCCTGAGTAATTGGAAGCTGTAGCGGCGCATCAGCCAGAACTTTTCGGATTTGCCTTCGGTGGGGTCTTCTTCGAAACCATTAATTTCGTAGCGGGCGCGGTGCTGTTTTAACTCGCTGTGCAGGGCGTGGACTTTGTCGCGCACTTCATCTTCGGTCTGGCCGTTGAACTCGACCATTAGGATTAGCTTGGGGATGCCGCGCAGTAGCTGGAAGGCGTCGGGGAGTAGGGTGATTAACAAGTGCAGGAAGCGCCGCCAGCCTAATAGTTTGAGAAAGCTGGGCATGAAGCGGATCGACAACCAGAGCGTGGCGTCGTCGAACGATTCGAAGGTGGCCGGCTTGGACTCCAGCACTTTGGGAATGACCTCCCCGAGGTCGTCGAGGCCTTTCATGAACAGCACCAGCAGGCCGGAGTGCGGGCGGTGGGGCACCAGGCGAAAGTGAATGTCGGTCACGAAGCCCAATGTACCTTGGCCGCCGACTATTAGCTTGGTGAGATCGAAGACCTGTTTGTCACGGTCCCAGACGTCCCAAAGGTTGTAGCCGGTGGAGTTTTTGCTGACGTGGGGCTTGGCGGCCTTAATCTGGTCGTAGTTGTTGTCTATAAGATGGAGTAGCTTGCGGTAAACGTCGCCCTCAAAGTCTTTCTGGGCCATTTTTTTATCGAGTTCTTTTTTGGCCAGCGGCTTGACGGCGCGCTTAATGCCATCGGCAAAAACCACATCGAGGCCGGTCACGAAATCTTCGGTCTTGCCGTATTCCAGTGACTTCTCGCCGCCGGCGTTGTTGTTTACCATGCCGCCGACGGTCGCCAGGTCGCGCGAGGCCGGGTAGCTTGGCATCAGGGAGCCGTGCTTTAAAGTTTGTGGCTCGAAATCGCGGTAGAAGACGCCGGGCTGGACCTGGGCAGCCCCCGCCGTCACTTTTTCGATCTTGTCGAAGTGTTTGCTGAAATCGACGATAATCGAATCATTGATGGCGCCGCCCGACATGCAGGTGCCGGCACTGCGGGCCGTTAAGCTGAGGCCGGGCTTGCCGCGCTTGTGTGTAGCTACCAGGCCGACCAGCGTCTCGATGTCGGCGGCGTCGGCCGGCATAACCACCAGCTGGGGGCGCAGTTCGAACATCGAGGCGTCGTGGCTGTAAAAGTCCAGTGTCGCCGGCGAATCATCGAGCTCACCCTTAAAACCGGCCGCCGTAAGGCCGCTTTTGATTTCTTCCATAGATTAAGCTTAAGTGTTATGCGGCCGGCAGGCAAGTTCAGCGTTTTATAAGAGCCTTGTACACCTCAAGGTAGCGCTCAGCCAACCGGTTCCACTGGTAGTTTTCCAGGCTAAATTGGCGGCTGGCCTGCCCGAAAGCTTCGGCTCCTTTTTTATCGTTTAAGAAATGGTCGATTTGCTTATGAAACGCCTCCTTGTCGCCACTTGGCACCAAAACACCGTTTTGGCCATCTGAGACGGCGTCAAGGATGCCTTCCATGCCCGAGGCCACCACCGGCAGTTCGCACAGCGAGGCCTCCAGCAGTACCAAACCAAAGCCCTCCATATCACCGGCTACTTTAATGTTGGGCATGACGAAGACGTCGGCGCCGTTGTAAGCGGCAGAGTAGAGCTCGTCATCGACCGTGCCGAGTAACCTAACATGCGCGTCCAGGTGCATACGCCGCACCGAGTCGGCGATGTGCCGGCGCTCTTGGCCCTCGCCAACCAACAGATACACCAAACCGGAGTGTTCGGCCACCAGGCCGGGCAGTACATTCTCAATAAACCAGGCGGCGCCTTTGCGCTTTACTAGGCGGCCAACTGTCAGTAGTATCTGGGACCTCTCCGGCAGATCCAACAGTTCTACAAGTTCGTTCCGATCGGATTTACCGTACAACACGTCGTTAACGGCCAGCGGGATAATATGGATCTTGGATTTCGCGACGCCGCGGCGCTCGGCTGAGTCGGCAGCCGCTTGGCTGATGCAAAAAACGGCGTCGGCCCGCCGAACCGCCGGCGGCACAAACATATTAAATAATGGGTTTTTATA
>CAYRPQ010000048.1:0-5337 GCA_964426315.1 uncultured Candidatus Saccharibacteria bacterium | reverse complement strand
AAGATATCGAAACCCTGCTGTTCGAGCGCGGCGTGGTCGGCGGCCTGGCGGCCGTCACCGACATGATAGATAACTACCCCGGCTTCCCCGAAGGTGTTGGGGGCTTAAAACTAGCCGACGACTTGCGGGCCCAGGCCGAACGCTTCGGCGCCGTTATCGAACTCGGTGAGGTCACCGCCATCCACGACGAGGGCGAGTACAAGCGCCTGGAGACCACCAGCGGCGACATGCTGGCCAAAGCCGTGCTGATCGCCACCGGCTCGGATTATAAAAAAATCGGCGTGCCCGGCGAGGCCGAGTATTACGCCCGCGGCGTCCACTACTGCGCCACTTGCGACGGCGCCTTTTACCGCGACAAAAAGCTGGTGGTGGTCGGCGGCGGCAACTCGGCCGTCCAGGAAGCCATCTTCCTGACCCGCTTCGCCACCCACATCGACCTGCTGGTGCGCAGTACCATTAAGGCCAGCGACGTGCTACAGCACGAGCTCGAGGAATACGTCAAAAACGGCAAGGTCACCATTCACTTGGGTACCACTACCGACGAAATTGTCGGGAAGGAAGGCACGGTCGGCGTCACCAAGGTTATCGGCACCAAAGACGGCCAGAAAGTCGAATTTGCCACCGACGGCGTCTTTGTGTTCGTTGGCCTGATGCCCAATTCGCAATTCCTGCAAAACACCCCCGTTAAATTAGACAAAATCGGCTTTGTGGTCACCGACGAGCACCTGCACACCGACGTGCCCGGCGTTTTCGCGGCCGGCGACATTCGCAGTGGCGCCACCATGCAAATTGCCAGCGCCGCCGGCGAGGGCGCCACCGCCGCCCTCAAAATCCGCGAATATATCGAAGGCCGTCCGCACCCTCCGCAAAACTAGTAATTTTCAGAATAATTCGGGAAGAAATCACCCACGAATTGTGACTTTTTAAGACCGGCTTTCTTGAGGTCTTTTTCGAGCATTTCAACCATCGGCTCGGGCCCCGACACGTAAACCAGGGCGTCTTCGCCAGGCTTGCCCAGGCCCATGATCAGGTCGGCGCTCAGCCTACCGCGCTCGCCGCCCCAGGCCGCCTCCGGCTCATTAACGATTATGGTCGGGCTAATTCCGACCCGGCTAAAAGTGTCTTGGAAAATAATCTCATCTTCGGTATTGACGCCGTAGAGCAGTTTAATTGGCCGCTCTTCTTTAACATCGGCCAGCCATTCCAAAATACTGTGGAAGGGCGTGATGCCGATGCCGCCGGCCACGAACACCAGCGGCGTCTGGATCAATTTGGGCAGTACGAAATCGCCCATCGGGTCGCTCATTAGCATTTCGTCGCCCGGCTCCAGCTTGAATAAAGCCCGCTTGAACGAACTAACCTTGTCGGCGGCATGCTTGGTGGTAATGGTGACGAACTCGCCGGACGGCGAAGACGAAATGGTAAACCAGCGCTTAATGCCACGCTTATCGGGGTTAGGGTGCTGGAGTGTCCACTCGGCGAACTGGCCGGCCGTATATTGCACAGGCCGCTCCGGCTTAAAAAAGAAAGTCCGGATATTGCCGGCCTCGTCCTTCGTGTGGTCCAAAACGACTTTCATACCCCTATTTTAGCAAACCGCCAGCTTTTGCTATATATTCCGCTATATATTATAATAACGTTTTATGTCTGAACTCGCAGTTACCGAAGCCAGAACCTTGCCGGGCGTGCGCCACGCCACCCGTTTTCTGGTTAATTCTTTTCGTTTCTCGAGAGGCAATTCCGATTTACAGAAAGAGATATTCGAGTTCACAGCCTTGCACTACAGGGGCGATTTTGATGTCCGCGATGTCTCTGCCGCTATCCCGCAGGTTATACATATTGCCGGTCAGTATACTCATCATAGAGGCATACACCCATCTCTCATCTATTCCCGGGAAGCTGTTGTCGAAGCAGTAGAAACGGAAGCCGGTAGCTTCGGAGCCTGCCTCCTGCAGGAAGTAGAAGAGCTCGAAGAAGCCTTTGAACCGGCCTACCTGGTGGCCAGCGTTCTTAACTCGGACGATAACTATATACCGCACCACAAGGAACATGAAGACTGGATAGGGCCGTACTCGCCGAGCTATAAAAGCAATATGGTTACTCACGGCTTACTAGGGCGCCGTACCGGCCAGCCCGAGATTGATCATTTTTTTGCTTATGCCACTCAACAAATGTGGCAGGAACTATTCGGTCACGACGACGATTGGTCGCAGAAGGCGCGAGGATCGCTTTCGACGGTAGTGGCCGCCCATCTGGCTTATAATCCCGGCGACGCCGAACCTTTGGCCGCAGTTTGTCGGCCTAATTCTTAAAGCGGTCGGGGTAGTCGGTGACTATGCCGGCCAGGCCGTAGCTGGCCCAGCGGCGGGCTTTGATGGGATCATTGACGGTGTAGGCATAAAGCTCGTAGCCGGCGCGGCTCATGGGGCGGATGAAGCCCCACCACAGCCAGCGCTGGTTCATGGCTATCAGCTTGGTGTTTAGCTGACGTGCCCGGCGGGAGGCGCGCACTCCGGACCATTTTTCTAATACCACTTTAGGGATTTCCGGCAGTGCCTTTTGTAGCTCTAACAAGGTCTCCTGATTGAATGAAGCCAGCCACCAGTTTTTTTGGTCTCCGTCATTTTTTATGGAAGTTTCTATAATCTTTAGGATCGGCGCCAAAGGAGTATCGGATTTGACCTCGATATAAAGCGGCGTTTTGCCGACAGTTTTTAGGGCTTCTTCAAAGCTCGTAAGGTCGGGCTTATGCTCCTTAAGCTCTTTATAATCGCAGGCCGAAATCTTGTGCTTGTCGCCGTTAGGATCGGTAATTTCGGGGTCGTGGTGCAGGATGACCATACTGTCACGTGTGACGCGCACATCGAATTCCAGCCTGTCGGCATGGTGCTCCAGGCCTTTACGCAGGGAGGCTAGGGTGTTTTCGGGTGCCAGGCCGCGGGCGCCGCGGTGGCCGATGATCTTCATTACGATAGTGTACAATATTCCCAGATGATAAAAGGAGCGATTAATGCCAGACTTTAATAAAGTTTTAGAACCGGGCGACTTCCAAAACGGCAGTGTTAACACCGTGGTGGAGATCCCCGAAGGCTCGATCCTGAAGATCGAATGGGACCGCACGCGGGCGGCTTTCATGTTAGACCGGGTCGAACCCGGCATCTTCCCCAAGCCTACAAGTTACGGCTTCATCCCCCAGACCCTGGACGAGGACGGCGACGAGCTCGACACCTTGGTCGTCTGCGACGAACCGCTACCAACCGGTACCTGGCTGGAGGCTAAGATCCTCGGCGTCATGAACTTCGAAGACGATGGCGAGAATGACCACAAGATCGTGGTTAGGGCCGCCGATGACCGCAACGACGGCGACTGGCTGAACAGCCTGGACGACCTCGGCGAACGCTGGAAAGAGATGGTCGCCTACCACTTCACGCACTACAAGGATCTCAAAAAACCCGGTAGCACCAAGGTGTTGGGCTGGGGCGACGCCGAAGAGGCCAAAAAGATAATCGCCGAATGCATCGAACGCTACAAATCCGGTAAGTAAATGAAGCAAACGCACGTTGTCGCTAAAATCCTGCTGGTTAATCCAGCCGGCGAAGTACTGACTTTGCGCCGATCCAAAACGGCTCCGCGACGGCCCCTGGAGGCCGATATACCCGGCGGCTGGGTGGACGAGGGCGAAGATTTCGTGGCGGCGGGCGTTCGCGAAACCGAGGAAGAGACCGGTATCCGGCTGGCGCCGGCCGACCTTTGGCTGGTCTACACGCGCACCGCCATGAACGATGGCATTAGTACCTCGTGGCTTTTTTTCATCGGACATACCGAACAAACCGAAGTCGTGACCAGTTCCGAGCACGACAAAGCCGATTGGGTACCGTTGGATAAAGCCATCGCTAGCATAACTTATGAGGTACAGCGCGATTTCCTGGCTTACGTCAGGGATAATAACTTGCTCTAACAAAGCTCCGTCTTTACAATATAGGCATAAGCATAAATAAGGACCCTCACACATGAAAACCCGGGTGGCAATTAATGGTTTTGGCAGGATCGGGCGCAACGCCTTTAAAGTGGCGCTGGAGCGCAGTGACCTGGAAATCGTGGCCATTAATGACCTGACCAGTAACGAAACGCTGGCTCATTTGCTAAAGCACGACAGTAACTACGGCGCCTACGGCAAAAAAGTCGGTTTTGACGATAAAGGAATTATCGTTGAGGGCAAGCACATAGCCGTATTCGCCGAGCGCGATCCGGCGGCTTTGCCCTGGAAGGAGCATAAAATCGATGTCGTCATAGAGTCCACTGGATTCTTTAATGATGCCGAGAAAGCCCAGGCCCACATCACTGCCGGAGCTAAGAAAGTCGTGCTGAGCGCTCCCGGTAAAGGCGATCTTACCACGGTCGTACTCGGTGTAAACGAGGACAAATTGGCGGAAGCAGGCGATGTTATCAGCAACGCCTCGTGCACCACGAATTGCATAACACCGGTAGCCGCCGTTATAGAGAGCAACTTTGGCATTGATAAGGCCATGATGACCACCATCCACAGCTACACGGCCAGCCAGGTGCTACAGGACGGACCGGCCGCCAAAGACAAGCGCGAAATGCGTAACGCCGCCGAGAACATCGTACCGACCACCACCGGCGCCAGCAAGGCCGCCGCCCTGGCCCTGCCGGCTTTAGAGGGTATTTTCGGTGGTATGAGCATTCGCGTGCCGACCCCTGTTGTTTCACTCAGTGACTTTGTGATCATCACCAAGCGGCCGGTTACCGTAGAAGAAGTCAACGCCGCCTTCACGTCGGCCGCCCGCGAACCGTATTACCAGGGCATCCTCGATGTGACAGAAGAAGAACTGGTCAGCAGTGACTTTATCGGCAATAGCCACAGCGCCATCGTCGATCTTAAGCTGACGGCCGTCGTCGGTAGTAATATGCTCAAGGTGGTCGCCTGGTACGACAACGAGTGGGGCTATTCCAACCGCTTGGTAGAAGTCGTGGCCGACACCGGCCGCCTTCTGCACAAAGCCGGCCACCACTCTGACCACCAGAAGTGATATTATTAAGCCTATGAAGATTGCAGTCACGACCGACCACGGTGGTTACGAGGCCCTCCAGCAATTGAAACCTTTTATTGAATCGCTCGGCCATGAGGTGATGGATTTCGGGCCCAAGAGCCTCGATATGGATGATGACTACCCGGACCTGATCTTTCCAGCCGCCAGGGCCGTCGCGTCCGGCGAGTGCGAACGGGGCATTATTATGGGCGTCAGCGGGCAGGGCGAGGCCATGGCCGCTAATCGGATCAAGGGCGTCCGCTGTGCTTTGTTTTATGGCCCGGTG
>CAYRPQ010000047.1:0-5476 GCA_964426315.1 uncultured Candidatus Saccharibacteria bacterium | reverse complement strand
TGTAATCATCTTTGAAACTAATATACGAGTCGCAAAATATACATTGTACGACACAACATCTATGGCTTGGTCCGGGTCTTGCACTACCTCCCCACCACCCGAAAATAATTTTAAAATCGCCTGCGGCTTCAAAATTATATTACCAACCCTCTCCTCCGCCGCCCAGCACCCAAAAACTACAATACCGCCGCTACTTACCCGCGAACAGCCATGCCACTAAATGTTCGTAAAATGTTTAGGTTTGCTCGCGGATCTAAATTTAACGGCGGAGCGCCGCCTGGGCGTGTACGCTTTTGACGACATCCTGGAAGTCGTTCAAAGCAGAGGCAGTACTATCCACACTGAACTTACTATCATGCATAAAGGGCTCGTCGGGCGCTTCCGGCAATACAGAGTATTGCTGGTGGGCATCAACATCCAGCAAGAAGTTAAGTGGTCGATTGGGTTCGGCGCTTAACCGCGCAACCTTTTCTTGCCAATAAGTATTTATGGCCGGAAACACCTTGTCGAAATATAAATCTTTGGGGCATGGCTGGATTGTCGGCAACCATGGGCTAAGCCGGAAAAAGGTGTTATCTTCGGGCGTAATAGCGGTGGCGTACGAGATTAGATGTATGCCCAGTTCGCGCAAACGGTTTAGTTCGGCTTCGGTATCTTCGTAGTGTTCCGCGGCGCCTTCAAGCCCTAAACGACGTACCATCCAGTCACCGTCGGCACTGCGGACCGTGTCGGTATCGCCGGCGATATAAGGGATGGCCTTGCCGTGGGCCCATAATTTGGCGGCCGCCTCCGGGCTGACTTCAAAAACTTCTCCTACCGGTGCGACGTGAGGGAGTGTCATGAACGTTCTATTATTCGGCTAGGGTGTAGGTGGCTTTGGCAACGCGCTTGAACTGCGGTTTACCCTGGAGGTTCAGGAGGATGGTGGTTTCTTTGACGAAGCGGCTCTTGAGCACGCGCTTGACGATTTCGTCGCGGTGCAGTGGCTCGCCGGCTGTCTTCAAAACATCGGTGATAATGTCGGCGACGGTTCCCTTTTCGTAGCCCCATTCCTTGAGGGCGTAGATGCCGCGGCCGATCAGTACGAAGCGCTTGTCTTTGATCAGCTCGTTGTGGATGGCCTGGGTGGTGACGTCTTTGCGCTTGAAAGTGCTGTCTTTGATGGCGTCGGCAATTTCGTTGAAGTGCATGTGCTTGCCGTGCTCCTTAAGGATAACGTAGATTTTGTCGCGGATGTTCTTGGGGTTGACCATGGGCCATTTCATCAGGCCCCAGCGGCCGTTCAGGGTTGCCAACTGCTTGGACAGGCTGGCCAGCGCTTCGGCCTGCTTGGGGTCTTCGATACCGGCGGTTTTGGCGATAGACTTTATGGCCTTGGGCTCGCCGATTTGCTTGATGGTTTCGACCAGCGCGGCAACCTTGGCCCTAAGAGACTTTTCGTCGTGGACGGTTTTGACGCCGACACTGTAGTAATAATTGTCGTCTTCGGTTATAACGGCCAGTTCAGGGGACAGCTGGCTTAAAAAGGCTACCCTGGCCTGCTCTTCGCGGTCGGCTTTGTCACTGAGTTTGGCGGCCAGGTCGCTGACGCGGGCGGCCTCGCCGTCGGCGTGTAGTAGTTCAAGCACGCGGCCTTGGAAATCGGCTACGTGGGGTAGACTCCCCTGCTCTGCGGACTGGGCCAAGCGGGTTATAACCGATTTTTCAAGCTGGCGGACGCGTTCGCGGGTGATACCGAGCATTTCGCCAATCTGTTCGAGGGTCTCACGGCGGTCAAACAGGCCGAAACGGCGCGAGATGATTTCACGTTCCCTTTCGCGGTCAATGGTAGCAAGAATATCGGTGACAAGCTTATCGGTGGTTAGGGTAGCTTCGGTGGCGGATTGTGTCATATAAGTAGTATTATAAAACTAATAATTTTAAAAGTCAACTCTTTTGGTCTTTCCTAATTGTAGCACATTCATGACAGCCATGCGTAGTCTATGTTGTAAAAATATTACCATACCACCGGTTTTACACAGGGGCTATTTTTTGGCTTTGGTTGGGCGCTTGCCGCGGCGGCGGAAGCCCTTTTTGGCTGGCGCAGCGGCCAGCAGTTCTTTGGCTTCCTTCTCTGTTAATTTGGCCGGGTCAACTTCTTTGGCGATGCGGGCGTTCTTTTTGCCGTCGGTAACGTAGGGGCCATAGGGGCCGTTCAGGATCTTGAGACCGCTGGCGAACTCCTTGATATTGCGGGCGGCGTCTTTGGCCAGCTTGGCAGTGTGCAATTCACGAGCCTCGGCCTCTGTTATAGTGTGCGGATCGAGCGGTTTTATAGACACGAACGTCTTATCTACCTGCACGTAGGGGCCGAAGCGGCCGATGTTGGCCTTTATCTCTTGTCCGTCGGCGGTTTTGCCGACCAGGCGCGGCAGTTTGAACATCTCCAGGGCCTGTTCCAGCGTGACGGTGTCTATGGTGGTGCCGGCCGGCAGTGGCGCGAATTGCGGCTTCTTGGTTTCGTCTTCGGTGTCGCCCTTGAGTAACATCGGTCCGTAGCGCCCAAAACGGGAGTAGATCATTTCGCCGCTGGCCGGGTCGGCGCCGATTTCTCTGGCCTGCGAGACTTCACTGCGCGGAATGTCTTCGGATTGCTCTACTTTGGGGTGGAAATCCAGGTAAAAGGCCGCGATCATGTCCTGCCACTTGCGGCCGCCCTCGGCGATGTCGTCGAAGTCTTTCTCGACCTTGGCCGTGAAGTCGTAATCGACGATGCTCGGGAAGTATTTGACCAAGAAATCGGTAACCACCTCGGCGATGCCGGTAGGCAGTAATTTACCGCGGTCGGCCCCCGTTATAACGGTACTCTTGGTGGTTTGGACCTGGCCGTTTTGGAGGCTCAGTTCGGTGACTTCGCGTTCCGTGCCCTCGAGGTCGTTTTTCTCGACGTAGCCGCGGGTCTGGATGGTGGAAATGGTCGGCGCGTAGGTGCTGGGGCGGCCGATGCCCAGCTCTTCGAGCTTGCGCACCAGTGTGGCCTCGGAGTAGCGGGCCGGGCCGCGGCTGAAGGTTTCGGTGGCTTTTACTTCTTTGGCCTCCAGCGCCTGGCCTTGTTTGAGCGGTGGCAGTAGGACATCGTCTTTGCCGCCGCCATAAACCTTCATGAAGCCGTCGAATTGCAGGACTTCGCCTTTGGCGACAAATACTTCGGGCTGTGTGCTGACCGTGATGGTAACCTCGGTGCGTTCCAGGCGGGCCGGGCTCATTTGCGACGCCAGGGCCCTCTGCCAGATCAGTTGGTAGAGTTTTTCCTGCTGGGAGTCGGCGCCGGCTTCGGTACGCCTGAAGTCGGTCGGGCGGATGGCTTCGTGGGCCTCTTGGGCGCCCTGGCTTTTGGTGCGAAACTGCCTGCGGTTATGATAATTGGCACCGTAAGTCCCCGTTATGTAGTCTTCCGCGGCCTTAATGGCCGTGCCCGAGAGGGTCATGCTGTCGGTGCGCATGTAGGTGATGTGGCCTGATTCGTAGAGTCGCTGGGCCAGGTTCATGGTCTGGCGGACGCTGAAGCCCAAGCGACTGCTGGCCGCCTGCTGGAGGGTACTAGTGGTGAACGGCGCTGACGGGTTGCGGGTGCCGGGCTTCTGCTCGACGCCGGCGACCTTATAGGTGGCGTCAACAACGCCTTGCAACCACTGTTCGGCAGAACTGGCGTCGGGCAATTTAACGGCTAACTCGGCCGGAACTTCCTTGCCGTCGGCCACGAAAACGGCCGTGACTTTAAACGAACTGGCGGCCTCGAAGTCGCGGATTTCCCTTTCGCGCTCGACGATCAGGCGGACGGCTACCGACTGGACACGCCCGGCGCTCAGGCCGGTGCGAATCTTCTTCCATAATACCGGTGATAACTCGTAACCAACCAACCGGTCGAGAACTCGCCGGGCCTGCTGGGCCTCGAACAACTTGACGTCGACAGTGCGCGGATTCTTAATGGCCGCCTCTATGGCCGGCTTGGTGATCTCGTGAAAAACGATGCGTTTGGTTTTGGCCGGGTCGAGCTTTAGGGCGTGCGTTAGGTGCCAGGCAATCGCCTCGCCTTCGCGGTCTTCATCGCTGGCCAACCAGACTTCACTGCCCTCGGCGGCTTTTTTGAGCTCGGCGACAACCTTGCGCTTGTCGGCGCTAATCTCATAATTGGGCTCGAAACCCTTCTCGATGTCGATGTTCAGGCCCTTTTTGGGCAGGTCGCGAATATGCCCAAAACTGCTCTTAACCACATAATCTTTACCGAGGTATTTTTCGATGGTTTTGGCTTTGGCCGGACTCTCAACGATGACTAAATTTTTTGCCATAAGCTACTATATTATGCGCACATCCGCCGACTTTGCAATGACATATATAAGAATAAGACTCACAGGCCGAGGTTCTGGCCCACCTTATAGCCGGCCCAAATTCCGACGAATGAACCGACCGTGCCGAGCAGAATGCTCCAGCCGCCCAGCCAATTGCCGTGGCTCATTACGGCGCCCAGCCAGCTACCCAGCGTGCCGACCACGCCGATCCCTATAAAAATCATAAGCTTCATGCCCCTAGTCTAACACTTTTAGGAGATAGCCCAGTGATTGGCCCCGAGGGGGCGGATCCTGTCGCTGATTTCGAGCATAGTTAGGGTTTGGTTGAAGGTGATAACATCCAGGCCGCTGCGCTCCAATAGGACATCACCGGCGCTGACACCCTGCAACATCAAGTCAAGCAGCGACTGCTCTTGTCGGTTGCGGCCGCGCACCTCACGGGCGGGCGTGACATGATCCTGGAGGTTGAGAATATTCAAAACGTCTTTATAGGACGTAACGAGATGGGCGTGGCCGCGCTTAAGCAGGTTATTGGTGCCGACGGATTGAGAGTTATTAATACTGCCTGGCACGGCCATGACTTCCCGCCCCTGTTTATTGCCGAAGTTAGCGGTGTGATGGGCGCCGCTGGTCTCACCAGCCTCGGTAACCAGAACGGCGTCGGCCAATCCCGACATCAACCGGTTGCGTACGATAAAATTATTGATAAATGGCCTGTCTCCGGGAGCGTACTCGCTGACCAATATACCACCATTGTCGAGGATACGATGCGCCAGCCCGCGGTTCGAGGCCGGCACGATGTTATCCAAAGGGCTGGGCAGAACGGCGATACAGAGCCCGCCGACTTCTAAGGCCGCTTCGTGTGCCAGGGCGTCGACACCGATAGCCAGGCCGCTGATGATAACTACGCCCTGCTCAGCCAGCTCGCGTGCCAGTTTGGCGGTTACCAGTTCGCCATACGGGGTAATATTACGGGTGCCGACGATGGCCACAGCCGGCCGCTTAAGCAGTTCCTGCAAGTCAGCCCCGGCGGTAAACAGCTCCGGCGGTCGGCGATCGATATTAATCAGCCGTTCGGGGTAACCCGGCGACTTAAGCGTTAGCGTCTTGTAATTCATGGAAAAATATTTCGTGGTATTGACATAACG
>CAYRPQ010000046.1:0-5562 GCA_964426315.1 uncultured Candidatus Saccharibacteria bacterium | reverse complement strand
CCTTCGGCACGGCCTGGCCGGTGCCCAGCGTGCCGCGCAGTTCGTTCTGGTTCAAAGCCAAGGGCTACTGGCAAGGGCCGAGCTGGGTCAATATGAACTGGCTGATCATCGACGGCCTAAAGCGCTATGGTTTCGACGACCACGCCGAGGCCCTACGCGAAAGCACCATTGACATGGTCCGCAACGCCGGTTTTTCGGAATACTTCGACCCCTTGAACGGCCAGGCCGCCGGTGCCCAAAACTTCAGCTGGACGGCCAGTCTGGTCATGGACCTGATCAAAGCCAAGTAATTATTCGTCGACGCTGGGGCGATCGAGCAGAAGAGGTTCGACGGACGGGTCGGTGTCGGCAATCTTAACGATGTCGCGATCGATCTTGCCCAGTTCCTTATAAGTTGTGTTGTAGTGGCCGACGGTGGTTCCTAAAGAGTTGCCGAGTTTCAGCATGTAGGAGTTGTGGGCCAGCAGGTGTTTTTGCAGTTGTTCGATGTTTTTGCGGATCTTTTCGGTGTCGCGGTGGATTTCCATCGAGCGCAGGCCCTGCATGATGGTCTGCAACATGGCGCTCAAAGTGCTCGGCCCGACGATAGTCACTTTCTTCTCGGAAGCGTATTGGATGAGGTTGCGGCCGCTGACGCCGCCCAGTCCGACCTTGTTGGCCAGCAGGTCGTAATAAATCGCCTCTGAGGGAATAAACATCAGCGCCTGGTCTAGCGTGCCCTTGCCCGGCAGAATATATTTGGCGGTTTCATCGATGCGGGCTTTAATGTCGACTTTAAACTGTTTTTCGAGCGGTTCCCGGGCGGCGTCTTTGGCGTCGATCAAGCGGTTGTAGTTTTCCAGCGAGAATTTGCTGTCGACCGGCAAAACCTTATCGTCAAGCTTAATAACGGCGTCGACGATCAGGCCTTCGGCCAGCTTGTATTGCAGTTGGTAGGCCCCCGGCGGCAGTGTGTTCTTAAGGATCTGCTCCAGGTAATATTCGCCGATCACGCCGCGCTGTTTGGGATTCTGCAAAACGTTCTGCAGGGTCTTGAGTTCGGCGGCGATGTCGCCGACGTTTTTGTTGGTGCCTTCCAGCTTGGTCAGCTTTTCGGTGACTTCTTGCAGAATTTTAATACTGGCAGCCGATTGCGACGCCAATTGCTTATTACTGGTGCCGAGCTGTTCGGTGAGCTGTTTTTGCAGGCCGTCCTTGAGCTGTTGGACGCTGGTATTGAGCTGGGTCATATCGGCCTTCAGCAACATACTGGCATCGGATGAGGTTGCCGGGCGCTTCAAAACCAGCGCCATTAGCACCAATACCAAAATCCCTAAAACTATCACCGCTACTATCATGTCTTTATTCTATCAGGTTTGGATGGTGACGGTGGTGCCGGTACGGGCCCAGTCGTAGAGCCATTGCGAAGCCGCCAGCGGCAGTTCGACACAGCCGTGCGAGGCGTTGGCGGAGTTGGGGTCGACGTTGCCGAATTCGCTGTCACTGCGCCAGGTGGCATCGTGGAAACCGTAGGTGCCGTGCTCGTTGGTCAGGAAAGGCATCCAGTAACTGACCGGATCGCTCCAGCTACCGGTGCTGTCGGTGCCGGTCAGGGTGGTGGCGGTCTGCTTGGCGGCGATGTGGTAGGTGCCGGGCGGAGTCAGGGTGTCGGGCTGGGCCAGCATGCCGGTAATAACGGGGGTGTCGTAAACCGCTTTAGTGCCTTGGCAGGCCCACAAATGGCGCTGGCTGACGCTGACCAGGACCAGCTTATCGAGGTTATTGCCAGCGCAATGATTGGTCTGCTGGGCGGCCGGCGCCACCAGGGCCGACACCGAAGCCGCGGCCTGCTTGGTGGGCTGGTTATTCAAGGGAGTCTGGCCGGTGCCGCCGCTTCCAAAAGGCCGCAGTAAAGGCAGAACTATCAGGGCGCCGAGGACCAGTAAGGTGATCACCACCTTGTTGTAGCCGTGCTTGGCCCTGCGGGCGGCCTTGGGCTTGGTTTGGGCGGCCGCCACCGGGCGGCGGTCGGAATAATAATAGGAATAACTGCCTAAAGAGCCCGGCCGGATGGTTTTATTTTGTAGTGATGTGACGCTCATAGTAAAACTATATTTGTTTTAGTGTTTCTAGGCTGTGTGATTTTTATATAACCAGGCCGAATTATAACACTTTTAGGCAAATCTGGTAACCGCGAACTCTATCGAGCCGGGGTTGCTGAGCCGTATAGGCGTGCAAAGATATACAAACTAAAGCTTATAGCCGTGACTAAGACGCTTGGTTTAATGGTGCCGCTGGCTAGGCTGGCCAGAAGGCCGCCGATACTGGCCGTTAAAGCAAAAGCTACTGACATTAGAGTAATGGTTAGTGGACGAGTGGCCAGTCTTTGCGCCGCCGCGGCCGGCGTAATCGCCAGGCTGAGTACCAGCAAGGTGCCAACAATTTGAGCGGCCGAAGTGACTGTTAACGCCAGTACGTACAGAAAAATAAGTCCCAGGACTTTAACCGGCACCCCCCGCGCCAAGGCGACTTCCGGATCGACCGAAGCGAAGAGCAGTGGCCGGTGTATGATCGCCATCGTTGCCAATACGGCAATCCCCACAAGGACCAGTAAAAGCAGTTGACCGCTACTGACCCCGAATATATTGCCGAACAGGATGTTGGTGGCTTGCGTGGCGAAACCGTGGTAGAAACCCAGCAGTAGGATGCCCAGTCCAAGCCCGAAGGCCAGAATAACGCCGATTGTGGAGTCGCGCTCTTTCTCCCTACTGCCAAGCGCTCCGAGTATTGTCGCCACCACGATCGAACCAACAAAGGCGCCGGCAATCGGATTATTGGCGACTACTAAGCCGGCGGCGGCTCCGGTGAAGGCCAATTCACTCGTGCCATGCACGGCAAAAGCCATGCCGCGACTGATGACAAACGGCCCGATAAGGCCGCACATGATAGCTACTAAGCCGGCGGCCAGCAGAGCGTGCTGGGCAAATGGCTGGGTGAGATACAGCTGAAGGTTCACGCGTGTTCCTCGTGATGAGCCAGCGCTACATCCTCGTCACCGATAACCAGTACCCTTCCTTTTATCTTCATGACCTCAACCGGCGCGCCATAAAGGCTGGACAGCGTCTTGGACTTCAGAACTACCTCTGGGCTATCAATAACCCAACGGCCATTGGCCATATACAGGATGCGATCAACATACTTCAGAATAGGGTTGACCTCATGAGTCACAAAAATAACGCCGGCGTTCTGGGCTTTACGGTAACCATTAATCAGCTCGACAACCGATCGCTGGGAAGCGATGTCGAGCGACAGCAGCGGCTCGTCACAGAGTAGCAACTCCGGCTGGCCAACCAAGGCCTGGGCAATGCGTAAGCGCTGCTGCTCGCCGCCGGAGAGCAGGCCGATTGGCTTGTCGGCATAGTTGGTAGCGCCGACAGCGGCAATGGCCTCGTCGACTCGCCGAGCCGTTACGGGATTGTTGCCGCCAAGACCATAGCGGTTGCCGTTAACGCCCAACTGCACCAGGTCACGCCCCCGGATTGGCAAGAGTGTGTCAAAGCTCTTTTGCTGGGGGATGTAACCTATCTGCTGATTGCCCCGGCCCGCCGGCCGGCCATCAATAGTTACGGTTCCCTTGTTCAGCGGCAAGAGTCCTAGCAACACCTTAAGTAAGCTGGTTTTACCGGCGCCGTTAGGGCCCAGCACGGCGATCAACTCACCGCTGTACACCGCCAGTTGTAGGTCTTTCCAGAGCACTCGCCCGCCCCGCTCGAGTTTGGCATTATCAATTGTTACGAGATTGTGTGTTCCTAAGGCGCTCACGCTATTTAGTTTCAAGCGCTTTGAGGATTTGGTCAAGCTGATCCTTCTGCCAGGTTTGGTAGGTTCTTTGCTTGGGCGGTATCGTTTCGGTAACGCCGATGACCGGAATGCCCGCTTGGTTGGCAAGCTTGCGGACATGCTCCGTGACGGGACTGGTAGCTTGGGAATTATAGAACAGGACACGCGCCGTTTTATTGGTAAGCAGGCTTTCCATGGCCGTCGTGTCGGCCGGGCTTGGGTCTGTGCCGTCCTCGATGCTCTTGGCGAAACCCTCGGGCGTCTTGACGCTCAGACCGGCGTCATTCAGTAAATAACCGGGCACCGGCTCGGTGTACGCCACCGGTGTTCCGGAGTACTTCTGTTTGATGGTGCCGATCACTGCCAGAAGTGGTTGCAACGACCGGTCGAAGCTTTTTAGATTGGCCTCGTAGTTGCTTTTATGATCGGGATCTTTTGACTCATAGCCGGCTGCGATCCTGGCCGCCACTTCGTGAACGCGCGGAATATCGTACCATAGGTGCGGGTTAGCATCATCGCCGACGCCCAGTATCGTCGCGGCGTTAAGTACTTGCCGATTCTGATTTTTCGAAGCGCCGAGGAGTTTGTCCATAAAGTCGTCATAGCCGACGCCATTGGTGACTACAATGTCGGCTGAACCGACCGCGGCCGCATTATTGGCATTCGACTCATAGAGATGCGGATCGGCCGTGGGGTCGGTGATGATCGAAGTCACCTGCACATGACTGCCGCCCAGCTGGCTGGCAATATCACCCCAAAAGTTTTCGGCCGCCACGACATGGAGACCATGCTTGGCTTTCTCGGAGCTGTTGCTAAGAATGAGTGCTGTCACCGTTCCTATGATGGCCACTAGCACGATGATTGCTACGATACGCCTTATTTTCATTATGCGCTAATTGTATCTGTGTAGTACAATTTATTGCAAATTTGTCGCAATTAATGTTAGAATTGCGGCATGGAACAGTTCAAAAAGACCATAAAAGCGCAAGGGCATAGTGTTACCCATCCGCGCCAGGCTGTCTTTACGGCCCTGCAAAACCAGGAGCCGCTGACCATGCACCAGCTGGTGGCGGCCTGCCCCGGCGTCGACCGGGCAAGTGTTTACCGCACCATTGCACTGTTCGAACAGCTCAGCATCGTCCAACGTCTACAAATTGGTTGGAAGTATAAATTAGAACTAAGCGACCAGTTTCACCACCACCATCACCACTTGACCTGCCTGCAGTGCGGTAAGGTCATTCCCCTGCCCGAAGACCGAGAGCTGGAAACGCGCCTGCGAATGATCGCCGCCCACGAGCGTTTCAAAATAAAGGGCCACCAAATCGAAATCCAGGGCCTCTGCGAAAGCTGTCGAAAATCATAAGACCCGGGACGAAATGCGCCCGGGTCGGTAGGAAGCCTCACACTTCCTAAAATCCAGCTTATGCCCGGCTAAGCTTAATTGCAATGCGATATATGTCACAAATTCGGGGCGTTTTTGGCGTTCAGGGCCTCGCGTGAAGACAGGAAGGAAGCGATGATCACGCCCAAGCCCGTAACACCGGTAACGGCGTCGGGCACGTCCCAGAAAAGGCTGATTAGCAGGGCTACCGCCAGCACCAGAATGGCGTAGTGTGCGCCGTGCTCCAGGTACTTGTAATCTTTGAGGGTGCCGCGGCGTACCATGTAGACCGTCAGACTGCGCACCCAAAAGGCGCCGACGCTCAGGCCCAAAACTATTAAGAGGACTTTGTTGGTGATGGC
>CAYRPQ010000045.1:0-5570 GCA_964426315.1 uncultured Candidatus Saccharibacteria bacterium | reverse complement strand
CGGCGAATACCGAGTAGCCGGAGTGGAACTTGGCGATGTTGCCGATAAGCTCCTGAATAAGCACGGTTTTGCCGACGCCGGCGCCGCCGAACAGGCCGACCTTGCCGCCCTTAACCACCGGGCAGATCAGGTCGATAACTTTAATACCGGTTTCCAGGATCTCGATACTGCCGGATTGGTCTATAAGTGG
The DNA here is from genome assembly GCA_964426315.1 of uncultured Candidatus Saccharibacteria bacterium. GTDB lineage: Bacteria > Patescibacteriota > Saccharimonadia > Saccharimonadales > UBA4665 > UBA5150. The sequence goes on along the minus strand of CAYRPQ010000045.1, from coordinate 5,380 downwards.
CGGCGGCGCGCGATGGATGGGCGCGCGGGTCTTAAAGTCGTCCTTCTGGCCATCAATAGGATCGCCGGTAACGTTGAACATGCGGCCCAAGGTGGCTTCACCGACCGGCACGCTGATCGGCGCGCCGGTGTCGCTAACGCTGGCGCCGCGCTCCAGGCCGTCGGTGGAACTTAAAGCAATGGCGCGGACGCTAGACTCGCTGAGGTGCTGGGCGACCTCGAGAGTGATTTCTTGATCATTCAATTTTACTTTCAGGGCGTTATAAATGGCCGGCAGGTTGCCGGTGCTGAATTCTACGTCAACCACCACACCTACTATCTGGGTGATCTTGCCATTCTTAGTTTTACTCTGCGTTGCTGTGGCCATTATAAATTCTCCTTTTTGTTCATCCGTTTAATGCCTCCGCCCCGCCGGAAATTTCGGCGATTTGTTGGGTGATATCGGCCTGGCGGGCGGTGTTGAGGGCCAAGGTATAGTCGTCGATCAGGTCGTTTGCGTTGTCGGTGGCGTTTTTGGTGGCCAGCATACGCATGGCGTGCTCGCTAGCCAGGCTTTCCAGGACAGCCTGCCAGATCTGGGCTTCGATTAAGCGGGTAGTGGTTTGCTCGACGACGGTTTCGACGTCGGGCTCGAAGTTGCTAATCGGTACCGGGTCGCTATCGACATCTATCAGCGGGGCCGGCAATAATTGCTGGCTTTTGACCTCTTGCACGACGGTTGATTTGAAGTCGGTGTAGATAATGCTGACCTCGTCGACGGCGGCACTCAGATACTGTTCGATTATGGTGTTAAGGATGGGGCGCACGTCGTTGGCCGAGGGGCGGTCGCCAAAGGGTGGGTAGACGGCCATTAGATCGACGTCTTGCAGGCGCCGAACAAACTGGGCGCCCTTGCTACCGATGGTAATGACGTGGCTCTTAACCTTGTTGCCCTGGTCGCGGCGCAAGTCGATGGCTAACTGCTTAAGGGTATTGGCGTTATAGGCGCCGGCCAGGCCGGTGTTGCTGGTAACGACGATGTAGAGGCGGCTTTTAACGGTGCGCTTGCGGAACAGCGGCTGGCGCTCCACCTCGCTCATAGCATTCAATTTCTTAAGCAGGTCGTAGGCCAGGTCGCGGTAGTCGCGGCTCTTTTGGGCGTATTCCTGGGCGCGGCGCAGTTTGCTGGCGCTGACCAGCTCCATGGCCTTGGTAATCTGGCGGGTGCCTTTAATAGAGGTAATGCGGCGTTTCAGGGTAATGGTGCTGGCCACGCTACTCCTTCACGACTTTCTTGGCCTCTTTGTAGGTGGCGGCCACAGCCTTGGCTATCTTTAGGACGGCTTCGTTCTGGGCGTCGGTGGGCTTGTCGCCGGTATTTAAGGACTCAACTAGCTTGGCGTTCTTCTTGATCTCGCGGTGCAGGGCTTCTTCGGCCGGTTTGATCTTTTCGATCGGCACAGCGTCGAAGGCGCCTTGGCCGGCGGCGAACAGGCTGGAATACATTTCCCAGATGGCGTAGGGACTGTACTGCGCCTGCTTCAGTAATTCGGTAAGACGCTGGCCGCGCTCGATGGTCTGGCGGGTTTCGGGGTCGAGGTCGGTGCTGAACTGGCTGAAGGCTGCCAGTTCGCGGAACTGGGCCAGCTCGAGCTTAAGGCTACCGCCGGCACCCTTAATCGACTTGTGTTGGGCGTTGCCGCCGACGCGCGAAACACTCAGGCCGACCGAAATAGCCGGGCGGATGCCCTGGTAGAACAGGTTGGTTTCCAGGAAGATCTGGCCGTCGGTGATGGAAATGACGTTGGTGGGAATGTAGGCAGATATGTCGCCGGCCTGGGTTTCGATGATCGGCAGGGCGGTTAGTGAGCCGGCGCCGAGCTTGTCGCTCAGTTTGGCGGCGCGCTCCAGCAGACGGGAGTGGATGTAGAAGACGTCGCCGGGGTAGGCTTCGCGTCCCGGAGGGCGGCGTAATAACAGCGACATTTGGCGGTAGGCCTGGGCGTGTTTGGTGAGGTCGTCGTAGATGATTAGGGCGTGTTGCTTGTTGTCGCGGAAATACTCACCCATGGCGGCACCGGCGTAGGGCGCCAGGTAGAGCAGGGCGGCCGGATCGGACGGGCCGGTGGCCACGATGATGGTCTGGTCCATAACGCCTTCGCGCTTCAGGCGGGCCTGCAGGGCGGCGATTTTGGACAGCTTTTGGCCAATGGCCACGTAAACGTTAATGACCCCTGTTTTTTGGCGGGCCTGGTTGACCATGGTGTCGACGGCGATGGCCGTTTTACCGGTCTGGCGGTCGCCGATAATCAACTCTCTTTGCCCGCGGCCGATCGGCACGGTGGCGTCGATGGCCATAATGCCGGTCATTAGCGGTTCGTGGACACTCTTGCGGTCGAGCACGCCGGGCGCCGGGCGCTCTACGCGGCTGGACTGTTTGGCCTTGATAGCCGGACCGCCGTCGAGCGGGTTGCCCAAGGGGTCGACCACGCGGCCGACCAGCTCGGGGCCGACGGGCACTTCGAGCACTTTGCCGCTCAAGCGTACCTTGGCGCCGGCCTTGACCAGCGTGTCGTCGCCCAGAATAACGGCGCCGATCTCGTCTTCGGCCAGGTTCAGGGCGAAAGCCGGGATTTTACCGCCGCCGATGCCGTCGATGTCGAGCATTTCGTTATAACCGGCGGCCGCCAGGCCGTATATCCAGGCGATGCCGTCACCGACGCGGGTAACCACGCCGACATTCTCGATCTCGGGGCGCTGTTTCAGCTCGGCGATGGCCGCCCTAATGTCGGCCGATAGTTCCGTAATTGATAATTCTGGTTTGGCCACGGGCTAATCCTTTCCTGCGGTAGTTAACTGTTTAAAGCGGTTTAATTTGGCCTCGACGCTGAGGTCGAGCTGGCGGTGCGGCAGGCTCAAGCGGACGCCGCCGACAACCGACGGGTCATTAACTTCGGTAACGATAACCTGCTTGGCGTTGGGGTAGAGGCGCTTGACCTGCTTGGTGATGTCGCTCCTAATAGCCGCTGTCAACGGATGGGCGCTGGTAGCCACGACTTCGACATGGCCGGCTGTGGCCCAGTCGGCCTGGACATCGCGCAGTAGCGATTCCAGCTCGCCTATCTGGCCCTCGCTTAGCATATACGCTGCAACCTCACGGCTCAGTCGGCGCGACGAACCGCTCTTCAACGTTTTGTCGGCGATGGTTTGGGCCAGTTTGGTTCGAGATTGTTTCATGAAGTGGCCCGGCCTTTCAAGAAGCGCTCGATCAGACCGGCGTCTTTCTTAGCGTCTAACTTCTCTTGGATGATGGCTTCGGTAGCCTCGCCGACTAACCCGGCCAGCTCGGCCTCCAGCGCCTGGCGGGCGCGGGCAGAATCCTGGACTATGCGATCGTCGGCTTCTTTGAGGATAACGGCGGCTTTGTCGCGCGCTTTGTCTTCGGCCTCACGGATGGCCTGGCGGGCCGATTCCTGAGCCGAGGTAATAATCTCGTCGGCCTGCTGGCGGGCCTGGTGCAGGCTGTCTTCGACCTGTTGTTCCAGCTTAATCTTCTCTTTTTGCATTTCTTCGCCCAATTTAACGCCGCTCTCGATGGTTTTGCGGCGCTGGTCCATCGCTTTCACAATCGGCCCAAAAGCATAGCGCTTAAGCACCCAAAAGGCCAGCACGAAAGTGACCAGCTGGATTACAAAAGCCTTGCTGTCGATGCCCAAGGCACCGATGCCGGATGAGCTTTCTGCGAATTGTGAGAACACTATGGTCAAACGAAACTCCTGAATTATTTAACGAAAAAGGTGGCGGCGAAGGCCAAAAGACCGTAAACCTCGATCAGGCCCACGAACACCAGGGCCTGGCCCAGGAACTTGGCGGCCTCGGGGTTGCGCCCCACGGCCTGCAAGTAATTGGCTCCGACCAGGCCGATGCCGATTGTCGGGCCGATAAAACCGGCGCCGATCATAATGCCGTGGCCGATTGCTTGCGCGCTGGCCGTGTCTGCTACTGCAAATACCATTAAATTCTCCTTAATTTATTCTTAATTACACTTATGAAATACCCACTCATGACGTTGTCGCCCCCGAAGTAGTTAGCTCTATTGTTTCAGGAGCTTCATCCTCGGTCAAGTCGTGGTGGTCTGCGGCAGAGTTAACGCTGATGGCCAGGTAGTTCACGCCCAGTATCACGAAAATATAGGCCTGCAGGGCGCCCACACCCAGTTCCAGCAGGGTAAATGGCAGGGCTACGAAGGGCGACAAGATGCTCCCCGGCAGTAGGGCGCCGCCCAAGAAAGCAAAGACGGCGATTACGATCTCGCCGATGGTGATGTTTAAGAACAGCCGCAGGCTGAGGCTAAGCACGCGGGTCAGGTCGGTCATCATTTCGATCAGGCCGATGACCAGGTACAGCGGGTTGAGCGGGCTGCCGATAAAGAAGTGCTTGATGTATTTTATTGGTCCGCCGACTTCGCGGATTGAAGAGACGTAGACCAACAACATGGTTACCAGCCCCATGGCCAGGGTGGCGTTGAGGTCGCCGGTGATGGGCCTCAATAGGGGATGGCCGTGGGCCTGAAAGCCCTCGCCGACAATCGGGATAAGCCCGGCCCAGTTGTTCAAAAGTATAAAAAAGAAGAGGGTTACGAAAAACGGCACGTACTTGCGGCCGATTGCCTTGTTATTAAAGGCGCCCTCCACCAGGTTGGTCGCAAAATCGACGCCGGCCTCGAGATACTGCACAACGCCCCCTTTAGGCTTGAGGGTGACTTTACGCGACAGATAGCCCAGGCCGACGATCAAAAGCAGGGCGATGACCCAGCCGTAGAGCATAGAATTCGTAACCTGAACCCCGCCGAGCGTAAAGTCGTAACCCGGCGCCACGTGAATCGCCGGACTGCCCAGGGCAAAATGGTTAAGCAAGCCCGGCACTAGTCATCATCCTCGGCATATTGCCGTTTAATGGCCTTTTTTTGGGCCGCCGTTAGCTTGGGCACGGGAATTTGGTTGGCCGCTTGCAGGACCTGCCACAGTACCACGGCCATGCCCGCCATAGCCAGTACAAAACCGATAATCGTTAGGGTTGGCGTGCTATTAAAGTGCTGGTCAAGCTCGTAGCCGCCGATTATCGGCACCAACACCGCAATCGCCAGGCGCCAGCTCATATCGAGGGCCTGGGTAACAAAAATAGAGGTTTGGCTGGAAGTTTTCGCCACCTTGTCTGCAGTCTTTGCCATTCCCGCCTATTTTAACAGATGTGACCTAGATCACGCAAACCGCTTTTACTTTACAAAGTATAGTGATAAAATGGTATTACATGGCTGAAAAAGAAATAATCATTTATAGCGCGGACTGGTGTGCCTTTTGCCACGCCGCCAAGGGTTACTTTGACCAAAAGGGCATCAAATA
>CAYRPQ010000044.1:0-5797 GCA_964426315.1 uncultured Candidatus Saccharibacteria bacterium | reverse complement strand
GGGAAGTATGGATTTTTCTAACCGCAATGTACAATCGCCAGCTGCAGCTCCGGGTGGGCAATCTAGTGCGCCTGGTGTCTCCGGCGGTAAAAAAAATAAAATGAGTCAGGGTAAGTGGGGACGCATCGGTACTGCAGGAGCCGTTTTGGTGATAGCCGTACTGCTTTGCGCAGCTATAGTGGTGGCCGCCGTCGGTGGCGCCAAGCCTGAGAGTAAGTATGTCGAGAACGGCAACCTCCAGGCCGTCTTCCTGAACACAGGACAGGTTTACTTCGGTAGCATCAAGTCTCTTAATAGTAAGTACGTCGTCCTGACGAACATCTACTACTTGCAGACTTCTTCAACCGGAACCGGAACCAGCAATACCAACGCCAATGTCACGCTTGTGAAACTGGGTTGTGAATTGCACGAACCGTTCGACCAGATGGTCATAAACCGTGACCAGGTTACCTTCTGGGAGAACCTGCAAGATGGTGGTCAGGTGGCCAAAGCCGTTAAGACTTTCCAACAGCAGAACCCGAACGGTCAGAAGTGTGCTGATCAGAGCACCAGTGCCAGCAGTAACAGTGCTAACAGCACTCAGAGCGCCGGTACGGCCAAGCCTTAACCCTTTAGGCAAAAGCCTTAGAACGCCCCTCTCCGGAGGGGCGTTTTTTATGTCTTAGCCCGGAACCAGCGGTGGGCGGCGAAAGTAGTAACGAAGAGCAGGCCGCTGAGCACGGCCAGTACCATACTCCAGCCGGCTAGATCAGGTGACCAGCCAGGGCTGACGAAGGCAAACTTATACAACGCGTCGGGGATAGCGGGCTCTTTGGTGGGACTGTGGGTCTGGACGTACTGGGTTATGCAGGGCACGCGGTTACGGCCGGAGAAATCGGTGGGGTTTTGCTGTTCGCAAAGCTTTTGGGCGTCGCTGTAAAGCTGGGAATTGGCCTGGGCAAACTGGTCGTTGGCGGCCTTGACCAACCGGTCATAGGTGTATTTAAGCTGTATGGGCGGATAGACGCCGTTCTGGCCGGCTCCCGGGTCGGTGTTCATATGTGTCGTTACATAGGCTTGGAGTGCCCTGAGCGGCCCCTGGACGTCACTGCCGGCCTGGTCGGCGGCATGCACGGCGTCCCTCAACTCAATCATATGTTCGTTGTTGGCTCTTAAGGCAAAAACACAGATGACGCCGCTGGCCATCGTGACGACCAGAAAGTACCAGGGCTTGATGTGCCGGATTTTGGTCCAGAGGTGATGAAGTTTTCGCTTATTCATACGGTCTACGATAATATAGTACCCTATAAGCATGCATATTTACTTCTCAGGGATTGGGGGGGCCGGGATCGGTCCGCTGGCCCAGATTGCCAAGCAGGCCGGTTACGAGGTGTCCGGCTCCGACCAACAGGCTTCGCAGTATATCGAGTACCTGAAAAAACACGGTATCAAGGATATCCATGTCGGCCAGACTGCTGAGGCCATCACCGCGGTTCATGATAAACAACCGATAGATTGGTTCGTTTACAGCTCGTCCCTACCGGATGATCACCCGGAGCTGGTTTATTGCCGCGAGCAGGACATTAAAACCAGCAAGCGCGACGAGCTATTAAACCAGATTATCGAGGATAAAGACCTGAAGCTGATCGCCGTGGCCGGCACGCACGGCAAAACTACTACCACGGCCATGATGATCTGGCTGTTCAAGCAATTGGGCGTGCCCGTAAGCTATTCGGTGGGCGCCAAACTGTCGTTCGGCGATATGGGACACTTCGAGCCCGGTTCGGAGTACTTCGTATACGAAGCCGATGAGTTCGACCGTAACTTCCTGGCTTTCGAGCCGGCGGTCAGCTTAATCACCGGTATCAGCTGGGACCACCACGAGATCTTCCCCACCCGTGACGATTACCGGGAAGCTTTCTGCGATTTTATCTCCCAGTCGCGGCACACAATCATGTGGCAAGAGGACGCCGACTACCTGGGACTGGAATGGACCACCGGCCGCACTATTATGCGCTGGGAAGACAACCGCGAATTAATAACTGTGAAGGGCTTCTATAACCGATTGGATGCCTGGCTGGCGGTCGAGGCGACACGTTGGATCACCGACGCCCAGCCGGCTGAACTGATTAAGCACATCAACGAGTTCCCTTCCCTGAGCCGGAGAATGGAAGAAATTGTGCCTGGCCTTTACAGCGATTACGCTCACACGCCCGAGAAAATCCGTGGCGCAATGAGCGCCGCGCAGGAACTGGCCACCGACGCCGGCCGCAAGCTGGTGGTCGTGTACGAGCCACTGACTAACCGCCGCCAGCATCATATGATGGACGATTACAAAGATGTTTTCGAAGGCTCTGCCAAGCTTTACTGGTTGCCCAGCTACCTGGCCCGCGAAGATTCCACGCAGAGGGTCATTCCGCCAGAAGAGTTAATATCACACCTCAGCGATCCATCAATCGCGGTGCCAATGAAACGTGACACTGAATTAAAGAAAATCATTCAACAGCATTTGGATAACGGCGATATGGTCGTTTGCATGGCCGGAGGCGGCGGCAACAGCCTAGACGATTGGCTGCGAGCCGAATTTACCGCTTAATTATTTGCCAGAAATGGTGTAACCACCATCGACGATCAGAGTCTGGCCGGTTATAAAGCTGGCTGCATCACTCGCCAAGAATAGAATGGCTTCAGCAATTTCACTTGGCTCGGCTGTTCTATCGAGTAGGGCTGTGGCGGCCTGCCGCCAGACCCGATCGTTCCAGGTTTTACTAATATCTGTCTGGACAAAACCCGGCGAAACGGCGTTAACGGTTATATGCGGGGCGAATTCTTTAGCCAGGCTGGAGGTCAGACTAACTATCGCCGCTTTGGTAGCCGAATATTCCATGCCTCGGTTGGATGCCGTCACGGCGTGGCCCCTTATCGAGGCGATATTCACGATCCTGCCGTACTCGTGCTTTTGCATCTGCGGGATGACCTCTTGGCAGAAGTGCACCGTGCCCATCAAATTGATCTTGAAAACATTTAGCCAGTTGTCATCGCTGGATTCCAGGAAAGGCTGTGGGTGGACCATACCGGCCGAGTTTATCAAGACATCGATCTTGCCGACTTTTTTAATAACTGCTTTCACGCTTTGTTCGACAGCTTCTTTATCCGAAACATCACAAGCAATAGTAGGCGCGCCTCCGAGTTCTTTTGATAATTTTTGGAGTGGCTCGGAATCGGTACGTCCGTGAAGAACTACGGTCGCACCACGCTCATGAGCTAATTTCGCCGTTGCCGCGCCGATACCGCGGGCCGAGCCGGTGATTAGAACAACTTTGTCTCTAAACATATCTTTCATATTTTACCTCACCGGTTGTCACCGGATCCGCCCAAGACGCCGCGTTTTTTGCGGCTTTGTAATTTATCGAGGTTCTGCTTGGCGACGTCTTCGAACGAGACGCCTAAATGGTGCGCGAAAACGGCTAAATACCAGAGGACGTCGCCGACTTCTTTGGCCATCTCGGCTTTGTCGGCCTTGGAGACTTCGCCTTGTTTATCGCGGATAATTTTCTTAACTTTTTCGGCGATTTCACCGGCCTCGCCGTTGATGCCCAACACCCAGTGCAGTAGGTCGCGAAACTCGCTGTCGCTTTTAATAACAGTGGTTAGGGCCTGCTTTTGATACTCATCCAAAGTCATGGTTTTATTATACCCCGTCGATCTTGGCAGAGCCTTGGCGGAGCACTTCGATAGCGTCGTCGATAATTCTTATAACCGTTGAGGGCTGTCGATCTGATAAATCGCCGCCGTCTTCGTATGAGTCTACTTTGTCACCGAAATAAGCTTTGGCCTGCTCGATGGTGCCTGCAGTCGATTCTCCGGGCGGATTAGCACTGCTTGTTAGCAAGGGACCGGTTTGTTGGAGTAATTTATTGAGCTTTTTATCGGCCGGAATCCGTACCGCCAGGCTCATTTTACCCTGGTGCAGGTAGGCCAGCGCCGGGTCGGCGGCAGGGATAATAACGCTGACGGCGCCGGGCCAGAACTGTTCGACGGCTTTGAGATAGCGATGCTTTAAGCCAAGCTCTTCGAGCTGTTCGATATTAGCCGCAATCAGCGTGCCGGGTTTGGCTTCCCTTTCCTTAAGTTTATAAAGCCGGGCTACCGCTGACTTATCGGCGGCTCGGACCACCAGGCCGTAAACCGTATCGGTCGGAATAACACCGATAGCGCCAGGTTCATTCAACATTTCTAAATTTTGCCGGTTTGCTTGAGGTAGGCGAAGACCGTCAACGCGGCTAGCCCGAGTACGATAATTACGGTAGCGAAAATGGCCGCCACGACACTGCCGTCGCGCGGTTGGCCGGTGGCCTTGGGCTTCGGGGCTTTTTTAGCAGGTGCAGAGTCATGCTTGACCGACTCGGCCTTAGAAGCTTTCTCTTCGGCGTCGGGCGGTGGCGCGGCCACCACATCCATTGCGGCGTGCCCGGTGGTTTTAGGCTCTTTTTGCGGTTCCATACTTAGCTAAAATTGTACCACGACTGTATGATATAAATACTTAATGATTGACTACATGTTCCTGCTCGGCAAGCGTTTTGCCGTTCTGATTCCGGGTGTTATCATCGTTTACTTTTCAGTGCGTGATATTTTTCCTTATTTTGATCGGCGCCTGCCGCTAGCCTTCGCTTTTTTGGTAACCTACGCCCTGGCGGCCTACGCGCTGATTCCGGCCATCATTCGCGTCTACCGCATTTTCCGGCCGCCCGACCACCTGCCATTGTATTGCGTGACACCCGACGGTTTCGCCTCCGATCCGCTCAACGTCGGCATTATCGCTACGCGTCTCGAGCTAATCCAGGCTATGGAGCGGGCTGGTTGGCACGTGGCCGATCCGCATCGCCTGCGCAACGTGATTCGCCTAGCGCTAAGCACGGTCTACAAGTGGTCTTATCCTAACGCTCCGGTCAGCAACTTATATCTTTTCGGGCGCAAGCAGGACATCGCTTTCGAACTGCCACTCGAGGACAGCCCGGGCAGTCGTCACCACGTCCGTTTCTGGGCAACCACTTTTCAAGAGAAACAGCGACTGAGCATGCACAGCATACATTGGCACCATCGCCAGCAACACGTCCAGGGCGATAACCTGCTCTGGGTCGGCGCCGCTTCGCTGGACATTGGCATAAATTACATCCGGCACAACCTCCAGATAACCCACCAGATTCATCCCGACACCAACCAGGAGCGCGAGTTAATCGTCAAACATTTGCGCGAGCGCGGACTGGTCGGCCGAACCGAAAAAATCAAGCTCGATAATCCCTACCGGCTGATCAACCGCACCCTGCGCGGCTACCTGCACACCGACGGCTACATGACCGTCGTTCGCCTTAAACAGCCCACGGCACGCCGACGCCGATGAGCTTTCATTGGCTCGCTCAATATAGCCCATATTTCTTAAGTAACTTGGTGTCCTCGTCATCTTCTTCTACCGGCTGAACCCCCGATTTTGCTAATTTATGTGCTTCTTTGCTTACAAACTCTTCATCATGTTTAATTGCTCGCGCCAAAGCTTGGCGAATGTAGTCGGATCTTGTGACCCAAAAGGCTTTGGCCGTTAGATCCACTTTGTTAAACAAATCAACCGGCAGTGATATTAGAATCTTCTTCATCTTTTTTGGAGGGTATATACGCTATATATACAGGATATATATGGCGCATATACGCCTCAAAATTTATGTGCCGTGTTCACCGCTTTTCTAATTAACTTTTAATAGTTAGGGGGCGAGGCGGTTGATGTCGCGGGGGAATAGGGTGGCTTCTTTAACGTTGTTGAGGC
>CAYRPQ010000043.1:0-5828 GCA_964426315.1 uncultured Candidatus Saccharibacteria bacterium | reverse complement strand
TAGACGTTGATGAGACCGGTAGCCCCGACGCCGCCGCTAACGCCGCCGACCTGGCCTCAGTTGCTAGCGAAGACACTAAAGAAGAGAAGGAGGCCTAAGATGTCACCCATGCAACGCTACAACAACACCGGCACCGACATAGCCGACTTCGACGCCGTCCGCCTGGCTGTGGCCAGCCCCATAGACATCCAAGACTGGAGCTATGGCGAGGTCACCAAGCCCGAAACCATTAACTACCGCACCCAAAAGCCCGAGCGCGACGGCCTGTTCTGCGAGCGTATTTTTGGCCCCGTTAAAGACATTAATCCCCACGACGCCAAATATAAGGGTGTTCGCTCACGCGAGGCCGCCGTCGACAAGAACGGCGAACTGGTAACCCGTAGCATCGTCCGCCGCGAGCGCATGGGCCACATCAACCTGGCCGTTCCCGTTTCGCACATCTGGTTCCTGCGCGGTACCCCCAGCGCCATGGGTCTTTTGCTTGGCATGACCGTCAAGAGCCTGGAGCGCGTCGCTTACTTCGCCAGCTACATCATTAAGAGCGTGGATCTAGCCAAGCGCGACCAATTGCTGGCCGACAAAGAAGCCGAATTTGCCGCCGCCAAGGAAGCTATCAAGCTCCGCTACGAAAAAGAGGCCGAGAAAGAGGACGCCAACGTCAAAGCCTTGGCCGAAATGCAAACCAAAGAACTCGAAGAGCTGACAGTCGAGTTCGACGCCTACCACGACCAGCTGACCGCCCTCAACAAACTCAGTCTTATTAACGAGACCGATTACCGCAACCTGCCCGATAACCTGCGCAAGCTGGTCACCGTCGGCATGGGTGGCGCCGCCCTGAAAGAACTGCTCGAAGAGATCGACCTCAAGCAACTGATTAAAGACCTCAGCAAAGAGGCCGAAGACGCCAAGGGCCAGCGCCGTAAGAAACTGCTAAAGCGCCTGCGCCTGCTGGAAAGCATGGACCGCGCCGGCATCAAGCCCGGCAGTATGTGCCTTTCGGTCCTGCCGGTGATTCCTCCCGACCTGCGGCCGATGGTCCAGCTGACCGGTGGCCGTTTCGCCACCAGCGACCTAAACGACCTTTACCGCCGCGTCATCAACCGCAATAACCGCCTGAAGAAGCTGATCGACTTGAACGCCCCCGAAGTCATTCGCCGCAACGAACAGCGCATGTTGCAGGAAGCCGTTGACGCCTTAATCGACAATAACAGCGCCCGCAGTGGCCGCGCCGTGGCCGCCACCGGCCAGCGCCGCCGCCTGAAGTCGCTCAGCGACATGCTGAAGGGCAAACAGGGGCGATTCCGCCAGAACCTGCTCGGCAAGCGCGTCGACTACTCCGGCCGCTCGGTCATTGTTTCAGGACCCGAACTGAAGATTTTCCAGTGTGGCCTGCCCAAGATGATGGCCCTGGAACTGTTCAAGCCGTTCGTGATTGGCGAACTGATCGCCCGTGAACAGGCCCACAACATCCGCAGTGCCTCTCGCCTCATCGAAATGGGCGAAACCAGTGTTTGGGACGCCCTCGACGAAGTCATTAAGGGCAAGTACGTTCTATTGAACCGTGCTCCATCACTGCACCGCCTCAGCATCCAGGCTTTCCAGCCGGTACTGATCGAAGGCCGCGCCATCCAATTGCACCCGTTGGTTTGTAAGGGCTTTAACGCCGACTTCGACGGCGACCAAATGGCCGTCCACCTGCCGCTGAGCGACAAGGCCCAGGCCGAAGCCCGCGACATCATGGCCGCCAACCGCAACCTGCTGAAGCCGGCCGACGGTTCGCCCATCCTGCATATCGAGCAGGACATCGTCCTCGGTTGTTACTACCTGACCTACGAACGCCCCGGCCAGCAAGACACCAAGCCGGTCGCTTTCTCGGGTATTGAAGAAGCCGTCATGGCCCTGGATAGCGGTAAGATTACCCTGCAAAGCCAGGTGCGCATGCCGTTCCGTGGCCAAATCCGCCAGACCACCCTTGGCCGCCTGCTGTTCAACGAAATCTTCCCCGAAGACTTCGAACTACAAGACCAGACCATGACCAAGAAGCGCCTACAGAAAGTTATGTCTGACGTGTACGCCGGCTACGGCCAGGAAAAAACCGCCGAAATCGCCGACGACCTCAAAGACCTAGGCTTCAAATATGCCACCAGCTCGGGCCTTAGTATGGGTATGAGCGACTTCGAACCGATTACCGGCCTGCAAAAGGTCATCGATGACGGCGAAGACCGCGCCGCCGCCGTTTCCGAGCAATACGAAGCCGGCTTCATTACCGACGACGAACGCCACCGCCTGACCGTCGATAACTGGACCAAGGTTGAGACCAACGTGCTGAGCATGCTGACCGACCAGCTCGTCGGCCAGGATTCAGCCATGGCCATCGCCATTAACTCCGGCGCCCGCGGCAATATTTCCCAGCTGAACCACGCCGTTGGTATGCTTGGCGTTCTCCAAGACGCCGGTGGTAACGCCATCGAACTGCCTATTAAATCGGGCTACATTAACGGCCTGAGCCCGCTGGAATACTTCACCGGTACCCGCGGTACCCGCAAGGCCTTGATCGACATCGCCCTCAAGACGGCCGACGCCGGCTACCTGACCCGCCGCCTGGTGGACGTTTCACAAGACGTCTTCACCATCGAAGATGACACCAGCGACCCCGGCTTCGCCATGCTTAGGGCCGACGCCGAATATATCGGCGTTTCCTACGCCTCGCGTTTGAGCGGGCGCTTCTCGGCCGAAACCGTCAAGGGTTACCTTAAAAAGAACGAGCTCATTACCCCTGAAACAGCCGCCAAGATTGAAGCCGATGATAAACTCGACGGCGTTAAAATCCTTAGCGCTCTCAGTTGCACCAGCGTTCGCGGCGTGGCTCCCAAGTCTTACGGCGTTGACCCGGCTACCGGCAAGCTGGTAGCCGCCAACCACCCCGTCGGCGTTATTGCCGCCCAGTCCATCGGTGAGCCCGGCACCCAATTGAGCCTCGACTCCAAGCACCGTTCCGGCGGCGCCGTGGCCGACGATACCGCCCAAGGCCTGAGCCGTATTGAAGAGCTTTTCGAAGTCCGCATGCCTAAGGGCCAGGCCTACATGACTGAAATTTCCGGCATCGCTAACACCTGGGAAGAAGGCGACCATTACGTGGTACAAGTCACGGCCGATACCAAAGAAAAAGTTACCCTTAAGCTTGGCGAGCGCAAGCCGGCCGTAGCCAACGGTACCGAAGTCGTAGCCGGTGATGTGGTAGCGGCCCTGGAAGACGCTTCCGAGCCGCTGATCGCCCCCATGGCCGGCAAAGCCCAGGTAACCGACAAGGCCGTGGTCATCACGCCCACCAAGCAAAGCGTGGTGCGCTATGAAATCCCCGGTTTCAAGCAGATGTTCATTAAAGACGGTGACGCCGTCGTTTCCGGCCAGCGCCTGACCAACGGTTCCATCAACCTGCACGACCTGATGCGCCTGCAGGGCGTCGAAGCCACCCAGCGCTACATCATGGGCGAAATCCTCAAGATTTTCGCCGCCCAGGGCCAGAACATCGCCGATAAGCACCTCGAGATCATCGTCCGCCAGATGTTCAGCCGCGTCCAGATCGAAGAGGCCGCCGACAGCGAGTTTGTCACCGGCGACGTTGTCAGCAAGCTGGCCGTCGTCGAGGCCAACGAAGCCCTGGTGGCCGGCAAGAAGAACCCGGCCAAGTACGTCCAATTGTTGCTTGGCATTACAAAGGCCAGCCTGAGTACCGATTCCTTCTTGAGCGCTGCTTCGTTCCAGGACACCACCCGCGTGCTAATCGCCGCCGCTACCAGCGGTAAGGTCGACAAGCTCTACGGTCTTAAAGAAAACGTCATCCTGGGTCGCAAGATCCCGGTCGGCACCGGCGCTATCGAGGAAGAGGAAGAAGACTCCGAACTGGCTGTCGAAGCTAACACAATCATGGGTGAAAGGCCGGTTGAAACAGAGGTCTGAATCTGTTAAAATACTAAGCTATGCCAACGATTAACCAACTAGTACGCAAACCACGCAGTAAGGCGAACCCCAAGAGCAAATCGCCGGCCTTACAGCGCGTTACCAACAACCTGAAGACCCGTAACTACGAGAAGCCGGCTCCTTTTAAGCGCGGCGTTTGCGTAAAAGTCACCACTAAAACGCCCAAGAAACCGAACTCGGCCCTGCGTAAGGTGGCCCGCGTCCGCCTGAGCAATGGCTACGAAGTCTGGGCCTACATTGGTGGCGAAGGCCACAACCTGCAGGAGCACGCCGTGGTCATGATCCGTGGCGGCCGCGTTAAGGACCTTCCCGGTGTTCGCTACCACGTCGTTCGCGGCAACCTCGATCTGCAAGGCGTCAGCGACCGCAAGCAAGGCCGCAGTAAGTACGGTACCAAGAAGGGCGGCAAATAAGTGCCGCGTAAGAAGACCAAATCGCTGATTCGCGACATTCCGGCCGACCGCATGTATAACAGCGTGCCGGTACAACGCCTGATCAACCGCGTTATGCTCGACGGCAAAAAGCAGATCGCCGAACGCCTGGTTTACGGCGGCATGGAAAAGGCCGCGCAGAGGCTAAAAGTTGATAACCCGCTCGACGTTTTCGAACAGGCCATGAAGAATATCCAGCCGGCCGTCGAAACCCGTTCCCGCCGCGTTGGTGGTGCCAACTACCAGATCCCCTTCGAAGTCAAAGGCCAGCGCCAGCAGCACTTAACCACCATGTGGTTCGTGGCGGCCGCCCGCGCCCGCAAAGGCATGAGCATGCTCGATCGCATCGCCGCCGAACTGCAAGACGCTTACAACAACCAAGGCGCCGCCGTTAAGAAGCGCGAAGACGTCCATAAAATGGCCGACGCCAACCGGGCCTTCGCCCACTTCGCCAGGACTTAGAACGTGAGAGAAGTTTATAACCTCTACTATATTAATGAAGTAGAAAAGGGCGATCCGCCCCATATTGTTAGAGCCATCGAAGCCCATAAGGGCACCAAACTACCTAAGGGCGTCATTTGCCTGGACCTAGTGGTTCTGCGTGAACAAGAAGAGCTACGAGCCGAACGCGCTCGCACTGTGAGGCAAACCACCGCTCAAGGCCACTTAATAAGCCAAGAAGACTGCGAGGCTCGCACAGACCTGGTTGCTATAGCGGCAGACCTACCGGTCGGCGCCGTTTTATACGAGCGCATCCCCCAAGAAGAACTTAATCAACGGGCCTTCGCCCACTTCGCGAGGACCTAGGTATGGCCGAGATGCCCTTTCCCGCTTCCGTCGCTGCCGTTAGAGAGCTTAATTTTGCAGCTGGTTTTGCCGATGATCAGCTCTGCCCGAACACTGGCGAGGTCTGTCCTTACCGGTCGCGTGTCGTGGAACTCTTCGGCGCACCGGTAGATCCGGGCGTCGATATGGAGCTACCAGATGGTATGCACAACGGAGATAACGGGCGCAAGTTGGGGGTACGCTTGGCCGAAACCCAGGTCGTTGCACGACTCATCGGCTGCGAAGGCATAAATGATGAGAACCAATGTCCCGTCGGCGAGGCAATCAAGCAGAGTTCCATTCGGCAAAGCTCAGCAGGCAAAATCATTAAACGAATATTTAGTCTTTAAAAGAGGAACTTAATGGCAACTAAGAAAACACCAATAGATAAGATTCGCAACATCGGTATTATCGCGCATATTGATGCCGGCAAAACTACTACTACCGAAGGCATTTTGTACCGTACCGGCTTGAAGCACAAAATCGGCGCCGTACACGAGGGCGAAACCACTACCGACTGGATGGCCCAGGAGCGTGAGCGCGGCATCACCATCGTTAGCGCCGCCGTGACCTGCTATTGGAAAGACCACC
>CAYRPQ010000042.1:0-5988 GCA_964426315.1 uncultured Candidatus Saccharibacteria bacterium | reverse complement strand
CAGAAGATGATTGTCGGCAACAGCACATCCGAGGCCATAGAGTTAACCGCGATCCAGGAAGGCATGCTGACCATGCAGTTGGATGGCCTGATAAAGGCCTTGCGCGGTCAAACCACTATCGAAGAAATACTCAGGGTCACGGCCCAGGAATAAGGCATGCAGTTTACTTATAAGGCAGTCGGCAAAGATGGCAAAACGGTTTCGGGCACGGCCGAAGCCGCCGACCGCCAGGCCATATTGGAACTGCTCCACAAACAAGGCATCAAGCCTATTCTGGTGACTGCCGGTAAAGGCGGACGAAAGTCGGACGGAGGCCTCTTTAAATTTGGCAATAAAAAGAAAGTTAAGCTGACCGACCTGGTGGTCTTTACACGCCAGCTATCGACCATGATTTCGGCCGGAGTACCGCTAGCCAGGTCGCTGTCGGCTTTGCAGGCCGACGCCCAAAGCCCCTACATGCGCGAGGTGCTGGCCGGTGTCACCAAAGACGTGGAGGGCGGTATTGGCCTGGGTGATGCCTTTTCAAAATACCCGACAGTCTTTTCGGAAGTGTACGTTAACATGGTGCGGGCTGGCGAAGAAGGTGGCATCCTGGACGACATTTTGAAGCGTTTGGCCAAGCAGGTCGAGCAGGACGCCAGCATCCGCAAAAAAATCAAGAGCGCCATGATGTACCCGGTAGTTATCCTGGGCGTCACGGTGATCGCTTTTTTCGGCATCATGCTCTTTATAGTGCCGAAACTGGGCGGCATTCTTACCAGCCTGGGCGGGCCCAACGCCAAACTGCCGATTTACACCCAGGTTTTATTGAACTTTAGTAGTTTTTGCGCCAAACCGACCATTCTAGGGCATCTGCCGATTCCCATAATTAACAAACTGCCCAACCTGATCCTGTTTCTTATACTGGCCGTTATTGGTAGCATCTATCTGATACGTTACATTCGCACCGATACAGGGAAATACAAGTTCCACTCGCTCCTGCTCAGAATACCGATCGTGAAGACCGTTATCCTTAAAATAGCCATCGCCCGTTTTTCGCGCACTTTCGCGTCGTTGATGGGGGCCGGCGTCAGCGTGCTGGACGCGCTTGAAGTAACCGGCGCGGCGCTCGGCAACAAGGTCATCGAAAAAGAGCTGAAAGAGGCCGCCCAACAAGTCAAAAACGGCAAGCCTCTGAGTGAACCGATCAGCCACAGTCCTCACTTCCCGCCAATCGTGGCCCAGATGCTATTGGTCGGCGAAGAAACCGGCCAGATCGACACCGTCCTGACCAAAATAGCCGACTTTTACGAGGAGGAAGTATCCGTCCTAATTGACGGCTTGGCGGCCATTATAGAACCGATTATGATTATTTTCCTGGGCGCCGGCGTCGGCCTGATTGCCGCCTCGGTAATGGGACCTATCGCTAACCTGTCGAAAAATATCGGCAGTTAATCCACAGCTCGGGGTTGACGACTCGTCGCTTATGGTTATAATCATTCCCAGATACTAGCGACGTTAGTGTCGCTGGATCATTAAAAGTAAATAACAAGAAAGTAATCAAGGAGGGTGGGCTCTCATGATCTCCCTAAAAAAACGTAATAAAGGTTTCACGATCGTCGAACTTTTGATCGTCATCGTGGTCATTGGTATTTTGGCGTTGCTCGTCATTACTACCTATAGCGGTATCCAGGCAAAAGCACGTAACTCGAAGCGTTCTTCGGATGTTAAGTCTTTGCAGACGCATGTTGAGGCGTTCTTCAGTCAGAACGGTTATTACCCCAGCATCGCGGATCTTAACTCGCCCAGTTGGCGAGCTACAAATATGAAGAGCATCGACCCGCTAGCTCTGAAGGATCCCTCATCGACCTGTGATCCCTCACCGGCTTCAGGCTCAAGTACCTGTATAGTCGCCGCACCTGCCGCCAAGGCCTACGCCTACGCTGTGCAGAACAGCGCCGGCGCCAGTTGCGAGTCTGATGACACTACTTGTGTCAAATACACCCTAACCGCCACCTTCGAAGGCACGGTTAGCGGCCAGACCACCGCAGTCGCCAAGAACCTAGACGGTAGTTAAGCCGTTCAAGATTCGCCTACTAAAAAGCCCCGGGAAACCGGGGCTTTTATAATACAATAAGCATTAGCATGAAAACACGCAGACTGTCATCGGAAGGCCTAACCATTGTGGAACTGCTCGTTAGCATGGTGGTGGCCGGAATCGTCATTGGCTCAATGAGCCAGGTCGTCACTACCTACCTTCATGTAAGCCAGCGAGGCCGCTACTTGAACCTTGCTAATTCCTATATCGAGGCTAAGGTGGAGGCTTTGCGCAACATCGGCTACAACGGTCTGGCGCCGGGTACTACGAGTCTGTCCTCGGAATTGCCCTCCCAAATGCCGCCGACGCGTAGCGCCTCCATGACGGTTGGCAATCCTAGCAATGGCCTGAAACAGATCGATCTATCGGTCACCTACAAAGACCAGGGGCAGAGCAATACCTATAGCTATACAACTTACGTTGGAGAACTCGGTGTCGGACAATAAAGATAGCACCATCGTGGACGGTTCCCTCGCGTCTACAGCATCAGCCCGCCGGGCTGATCTGGGTTTTACTCTGGTGGAACTGCTGGTCGTAATTAGCGTTTTGTCGGTTATAGGTACAGCTTTCTTAGGCATGTCGGCCAATTATTTCGTGATTATCAACCGCAATAACCTGCTGTCCGAAATGACCGTTAACTCGCAGAACCTGCTCCGTTCGACTGTCGAGAATCTGCGCTTTGGCGACGGCGTTAGGCAGACCAATCAGATCACCGACGTCAATTCTCCGCCCGGCGGCTGGAACACTACTAACAGCAACTTTGTCATCATAATCGCAGTACCGGCTATAGATTCTTCCCACAATTACATCATCGATCCCGATACCGGCAATCCTTACATGAACGAGCTGGTGTACTACAAAAACGGCACCGCCCTGATGGAACGCAAGTTGGCCAACCCGGGTGCCACCGGAAACAGTCTGACCACCTCGTGCCCGCCCAATCTGGCGAGTTCCAGTTGCCCTGCTGACACTAAGTTGGCTGATTACGTGAAGTCGATGGTATTTACTTTATATGATCAGGATGCCGTCCAGACCAGCACCGCGGCCGACGCCCGGTCGGTTAATATCGCCCTTATTATGGAACGGGGTGTTCCTGGCAAGCCCATTAACCTGACAACCAATATGCGCGTAACCCTAAGGAACAGGTTCTAATGAAAAAACTCCACGACATCGGACAACGCGGTTCCATTTTGCTGGTCTTCCTGGCAGTATTGCCCTTCCTGATTCTTATTGCTTTGTACTACACGAATTTATCACTAACCAGCTTCCAGGTGGCCAGGCAGGATCAACTGCATACTGAGGCACAGCTGGCAGCCGACGCGGGCGCCGATTACGCCGTTGAGCAATTTAGCCAGGATAACACCTGGACCGGCACCGGTGGCGAGACTACCCTCCACAATGACGGCAAGTTAAAAACCACCTTCACCGCCAGCATCGGCGGCGATGATAAGACTAAAACGGTTGCCATAACCGGCAAAACCTACTGGCCGGCGTCGGCCACCACGGCTTCGCGATCGGTTAAAATCTATGTGGACTTACGTCCCGTGACGGGAGGTTTGTTCAGTGTCATCAGCGGCGAAGGCGGTTTGTTTATGAGCAACAGCTCTAAAGTTGTCGGCGGCGATGTCTTCGTGAACGGCGAAATTAACCTAGCCAACTCGGCTCAAATCGGTTTGAGCACCAATGCCGTCAACGTCAAGGTCGCCGACCAGACTTGTCCGAATCCGGCCGATTCTACCTACCCGCGGGTTTGCAACAGCGGCGAAAACGGCCAGCCGATAAGTATAGCCAACACGGCTCATATTTACGGACAGGTTAAGGCCACTAACCAGACCGATGGCAGTGGCATGAGCAATCCGGGTCTGGTAGGCGGTACGGTGGCGCCTCAGGCTCTGCCAACCTACGACCGGGCCGCCCAAAAAGCGGCGGTAGCGACAACCATTACCGGCGCCCAGGCCTCCTGCAACAACAGCGATACGCTGACCTGGGCCGCCAACACCAAAATCACCGGTGATGTGACCGTTAAAGGCAAGTGCAAGGTAACGGTCGCCGGGAACGTCTGGATTACCGGCTCGCTTACCACTTCCAATCAAGGCCAAATAATTGTTGCCGACGCTCTGGGCTCGACCATGCCAAACATCATGGTGGACGGCGCCGCCGGGGCGACTTTCTTAAACAGCTCCGCTCTTACTTCAAACGCCAGTAGCACCGGCTTCGAAATCTATACCTTCTATAGCAAAGCCGCCTGTTCGCCCGATTGCGCCGCTGTTACCGGTACCGATCTGGCTAGCTCCCGGTCGGTTACAACCATTACGCTGAACAACTCCGGTGACGAGCCAAACTCCATCTTTTACGCTTATTGGTCGCAGGTGCAGGTTCAAAACAGCGGCCAAATCGGCGCCCTAATCGGCCAAACCATCAGCCTTACGAACACCGGCACTATCACTTTCGGCTCATCTACCGGCACGGGCAATACTACCTGGGTTATTAAAGGATATCGCCACCAGTGAAAAGGCTTCGATCTATCTGTTATACTTATGTTAATAATATGCCTGGGTGGGCCTTAGATGAAAACCGCTAAAACTCCTGATTTTTTCCACGACAAGCCTTTGTTCGGCCTGGATATCGGCCATAATTCGCTAAAAGTCATGCAGTTGGAACAGCCCGAGGGTCCGGCCGCTAAAAATCACCTGCCCCGCGTGGTGGGCTACGGTTTCACCAACTTCGAAGAATCCGCACAGAAAGACGGCATGGTCGTAAAACCCGATATTATCGCCAAGGCGGTTAATGATTTATTCAAGAAAGGGTTGTTGGGTGATATAACCACCCGTCGGGTGGCCATGGCCCTGCCCGCTTACCGTACCTTCACGCGTTCCGTGCAGGTACCCAATCTGCCGGCTAACCAGCTAAAAGAGGCTGTCGAGCTGGAGGCCGAGCAATATATCTCCCTGCCGCTCGACGAACTTTACCTGGACTACGAAGTCATTAAGCAAACGGCCGAAACGACCGAATTGTTCGTGGTGGCCGTACCGCGTAAGATTGTTGATTCATATCTTGATCTGGCGCGCATTATGGGGCTGGAAGCGGTGCTCATAGAACCGACCCTGAGCTCCTCGGGCAGGCTTTTTTCGATCAGTCACAGCAGTGACGAGGCCGCTATTATTATAGACTTTGGCTCGGTTTCCTCGGATATAAGTATTTATGACAAACACACTCTGGTCACCGGCACGGTTCAGGGCGGCGGTATCGATTTTACCAACGCCATAAAAAATAAACTTGATGTGACTTTTGAGGAGGCAGGCCGTATAAAAACCCGTTACGGACTGGGGGTCAGCAAGCGACAGAGCGAGATCAGGCAATCCATCGAACCGACCATGGAGCAGATTATCAAAGAGATCCGGCGAATGATGCGCTATTACGAAGAACGCTACGGCTCGACGCGGCAAGTCAACCAGGTCCTGACGCTCGGCGGCGGCGCCAACATGCCCGGCCTGAGCGATTATTTCACCCAGGCCTTACGCCTGGCAGTCCGCTATCTTGACCCGTGGCACTACCTGGACTATAAGAACCTCCAGCCGCCCCCGGCCGCTGATCGGCCGATGTACACCACCGTCGTTGGCCTAAGCCTGGCTAACCCTAAGGAGCTATTCAGGTCATGATTAATTTACTGCCGCCGGATGTCAAAACGGGCTATCGCTACGCCCGGCTCAACGTTAACCTTCGCAAATGGGTGATTATGTTGGTGGTGGCGCTGATTGGGCTGGGAGTCCTGGCTACCTACGGCCTGCTCAATCTCAAACAGTCCAGCAACCGCTATGACAAAACCATAGCCGACGCTAAATTATCCCTGCAGAAGGAGCATTACGCCGACACCCAAAAGCAGGTCGAAGACATCAGCAGTAGTTTCAAGC
>CAYRPQ010000041.1:0-6234 GCA_964426315.1 uncultured Candidatus Saccharibacteria bacterium | reverse complement strand
TGCGGGCCATGATCTGGATCGCCGCGCCGCTTGTAGTGGTCTGCTTCTTTGGCCGGGGCTACCTGGCGCGTTTAATCTATTCCAAGGGCAACCTGCAGATCGCCACCATTTTCGGCTACCTGACCGTAGCCATATTCTTCCGTATCATTTACTCCATTATTTCGCGCTGGTTTTACGCCCAAAAAGACACCAAAACCCCGCTATTCGTATCGCTGTTCACGATTGCCCTGAACATCTTCCTAGCCGTAACCCTGGCCCGACCCAGCGCTTACGGAGTGGCCGGCCTGGCCTTGGCCCAATCGATCGTAGCGGCCGTAGAAGTCTTTATTTTGTCGGTAATAATGCTCCTGCGCGATCACCGCTTGTTCGATGCTTATTTCTGGGAAGGCGTTTGGAAGATTGTTTCGGTTACCGGCTTCAGCGTCGTCGCCGGCTTCATAATGATTTCACTTTACCCGCTGGGACTGCACGACCGCGGCTTCTTCACCCTGGGCAGTAAGCTATTCTTTATAGCCGCCGTCACGTTTGGCGTCCACATGACCGTCTCGGCCATCTTCGACCTAGAAGAAATGCGCCCCGTTATCGCCCGCCTCAAAAAAATCGCCCTCAAACCCGTCAAATTCGAACTATGACCCAGGATCACATTAGGAATTTTTGCATTATCGCGCATATTGACCACGGCAAGTCGACGCTGGCCGATCGTTTGCTGGAGTTGACCGGCACAGTGCAAAAGCGCGACATGAAGGCCCAGCACCTCGACAAGATGGACCTGGAGCGCGAGAAGGGCATTACCATCAAGCTGGCGCCGGTGCGCATGCAATACAAAGACTATGAGCTGAACCTGATCGACACGCCCGGCCACGTTGATTTTTCTTATGAGGTGTCGCGTAGCCTGGAAGCCTGCGAAGGCGCCTTATTGGTAGTAGATGCCACGCAAGGTATACAGGCCCAAACCCTGGCCAACGTTTACCTGGCGCTGGCCGCCGAGCTGAAGATCATTCCGGTCCTGAATAAAATTGATCTACCGGCTGCCGACGTAAAAAAAGTCAGCGCCGAGATAATAAGTTTACTTGGCTGTAACGAAGACGAGATTCTGCACATTTCGGCCAAGACCGGGCAGGGCGTGGAGGCCGTTCTGGAACGTGTCGTTAACGACATCCCGGCGCCTAAGCCGTCGGAAATTTCGGAAACGCGAGCCCTGATTTTTGACAGTTATTATGATGACTACCGTGGCGTGATTCTTTATGTGAGGGTGTTCGATGGTGAAATTAAGAAAAACGCCAATATTAAAATGGTGGCCACGTCGGCCGAAGGCCTGGCGCTGGAAGTTGGCGCCCTGCGGCCCGAAATGAAGGCCAACCAAGCTTTGCAGGCCGGCGAAATCGGCTACATCATTACCAATCTCAAAACTACCCGCGATGCCAAAGTCGGCGACACCATAACACTTGCCGATCACCCGGCCAAACAGCAACTGCCGGGTTACCGCGACGTCCAGCCTTTCGTTTACGCCGGCTTCTTTCCGGAGAGCAACGAGCAGTATCAGGAATTAAAAGACGCGGTAGAAAAACTGAGCCTAAGCGACTCGGCTTTACAATTCGCGCCCGAAAATTCGCCGGTGCTGGGTTTTGGGGTACGCATCGGTTTCCTAGGCCTTTTGCACATGGACATTGTCCGCGAACGACTGGAAAGGGAATACGACCTCGACCTGGTTGTCACCAATCCCTCGACCGATTACCAAATCAGTCTACTAAACGGCGAGGAACTTGATATTAAAAGCGCCGCCGACCTGCCCGACCCGGCCAAGATCAGTGAAATCCGCGAACCCTGGATCAGGGGCGAAATCGTCGTGCCGCAGGATTACGTCGGCAACGTCATCCAGCTAATTAACTCCAAGCGCGGCCTGCAAAAGAACATTAGCTACGTCGAAAAACAGGCACTAATCAGTTTCGAGGCGCCGCTGGCCAACCTGTTGACCGATTTTTACGACCAGCTCAAAAGCCTGACCAGCGGCTACGGCTCCTTTAATTACGAGCTCGACGATTACCGCGCCGAAGACCTGGTGCGCCTCGATTTTTACGTGGCCGGCGACATCGTCAGCGCCCTTAGCGTTATGGTGCATAAGTCGGAGGCCGAAAGGCTGGGTCGCGACACCGTCGAAAAACTCAAAGAAATTATCCCGCGCCAAAACTTCCAGGTTTCCCTACAAGCGGCCATCGGCGGACGCTTCATAGCCCGCGAAGACATCAGCGCCTACCGCAAAGACGTCACCAGCGGCCTATACGGCGGCGACGTATCACGCAAAAAGAAAGTCCTGGCCAAGCAGGCCAAAGGCAAGAAGCGCCTTAAAAAATTCGGCAGGGTCGACATCCCGGCCGAAGCCTTCACCGTCATGCTGAAACGCGACTAGCGCCGGTTATCTAAGAAGGTAGCTTAATAACCTTATCGCACTCGAATGAGGTTTTAGCTCCGATCGCTCCATTAACACCGAATTGTATTGCATGGGCGCTAGACGAGCTTTTTGCAACCGTGTACTGCAAGCCAGTTACTTTGGTCACCGATTTATGAGCCGGTACGACTGCTTTAACTGGGCCGCCTTTGCTTGTAGTGCCAGTATCTCCATATGAAATAATGTTACCTACAGCATCAACAGCTATTTTACGATTGCTGGAGTTTGTAAATTTTACACTTGGCTTAATTACTGTGCCTAATTTGTAGTTCTTAGGTATGTTGCCCATAGTGCAACTAATGGCATAAGTAATCGTACTATCAGATGTGGCGGCTTGGTCTGCTACACTGCACGTTCCGGCTTTTGGATTACAGCTGTCGGCGTGACTGCCTACCAGGTACGCGACACCCGCAATAGCGACCAGCGAAACTACAGCCAGCATAGTCACCAGGTGGGTTATACCTTTTGAATTGAGTTTTTTCATTTTTGTTTTCCTCTTAAATAGATTTTATCTGCTTGCATAGTATCAAATGCTTATGCTTTGTCAACAGAGGCCGTAGCTTGTCCGGCCTCTGGCAGTCTGCTATAACTTATGAATGGATCAATCGCTGAAACAAAAACTGGCAGACTACAAACCGTCCGAGGCTACTGCCCGACTCATCAAAGACACGCCGGTTCTATTACTGGTTGGGCCGACTGGCGCCGGCAAGGACGCGCTTAAAACCAAGTTGCTCGAAACCGATCGCTTCCACCATATCGTTTCACATACCACCCGGCCGCCGCGCATTAATCATGGAATTGTCGAGCGCGACGGTAGTGAGTACCACTTTATTAATATGGAAACGGCCGAGAAAATGCTCGACGACGGTGCTTTCATTGAAGCTAAAATGTACAGCGGCAACCTCTACGGCACTAGCGTGGCCGAAATCCAGGCTGCCCATGACCAGGGTAAAACCGCCATGACCGATATAGAGGTGCAGGGCGTGGCCGAGTATAAGGCGCTCGACCCGGGTGTGATGGCCGTATTTTTACTACCACCCGACTTCAAGACCTGGCAGGAACGCCTGCAACGCCGTTACGGCGACGTGGTCGACGCCGACGATTCCCGTCTGCGCATGGAAACCGCCCTAAACGAGCTCGATCAATTGCTCAGCACAGATTACTACGTGGCGGTCATCAACAACGACTTAAGCCAGGCTTTTGAACACGTCATGACCGTAATAGATTCGCAAGAACACACCACTCCTGACGAACCGGCCGCCCGCGCCGTCGCCGAACAACTGGCCAAAGATATCCGGGCGCACCTCCACCAAGCCGAGTAGACTTGGCACTCTTGACTCCTGAGTGCCAAAATTATAAGATAGGGGCATTATGACGGAGCGTCAGCAGAACATTCTTAGTGCTATTGTGGAGCAGTTCGCCGAGGTTGCCAGCCCTGTAGGCTCAAGCCTGATGGCCAAAGTTTTTAACGTCAGCTCGGCTACTATCCGCGCCGAAATGGCCGAACTGGAACGTCACGGCTACATACAACAGCCGCACACCAGCGCCGGCCGAGTGCCAACCGATAAAGGCTATCGTTTTTACGTTAATAACATCGTTGAAAACACACAGCCGCTTCTGCAGGAACGCCGCGCTGAAAAAGCATTGGCGGCCCGCGTGCAAAGCGCCGGCGCCCCGGAACGTATGATCCGTAACGCCGTTGATACCCTGGTCGAGCTAACCCACAACCTGGGCCTGGCTACCATCGGCAACCAACTATACATGAGCGGCCTGTCAAATCTCTTCGGCCAGCCGGAATTCATCGGCGGCGGCCAGATCCAGCAGGTTGCCCAACTTCTCGACAACCTCGAGCCCTGGCTACGCGAAGCCGCGCCCAACGAACCGCTCAGCGTTTACATCGGCGCCGAAAACCCAATTGGCCGCACAGCCGGCGTCAGTCTGATCATCAGTCGCTTTCGCAGTCCGTTCAGCGACCGCAGTTATATCGGCACGCTCGGCCCGACCCGCCAAAGCTACCGCGAAGTCATGGGCCTGGTAGCCCGCGCTGGCCAGGAACTCGAGGAAGTGCTTTATGTCTAGCTTACAACCTGATGGCCGTGAGTTCTTATTCACCAGTCCGGAACTTGGCCAACACAGCACCACCCCCAACAGCGCAGTACCGACTGTTACCGCGCCAAACGTGCCAACGGCACCACAACCGACCGAATTTGATCTAGCGATGGGGAGGTTTATTGCTAGCGCCGAGCCTCTGGAGAAGTACCCTGTGCCCAAAGAAAACAGCATTTCGGTTGAGCGAATTGGTCAGGCGGTTTTCACAGGCTTCTTTAAAACCGTTACTTTCCCAGCTTATGTCTACCTAAGGGCTAAGGAAAGACTCGGTGGGCGATAAGCTCAAAAAACCAGTCACGAAGACCGATCTTGTCGCGTTACAGCAACAAGTCGGCGAGCTGACTCAGGCTTTGCAACGTGAGCGAGCCGACGCTATCAATATCCGCCGTCGTCACGAAGAAGAAATCGCCCGTCTGCGCACTAGCGTAAAAGCACATGTAGTGTCCGACCTACTACCGGTGATCGACAACTTCGAGCGGGCTCTCAAACACGTGCCCAAGGATTTGAAAGACAATGATTACATTAAAGGTATCCAGGCTGTCGTTAAGCAGTTCGAGAAAACCCTGGCCGAGATGAGCGTGGAGCGCATCGCTACCGTCGGCGAACATTTTGATCCCGAACTCCACGAAGCTGTCAGCGCGGAAGGCGAAGGTAATGATGAAACCGTATCCGAAGAACTCCAAGCCGGTTACAAAATCGGCAACGACGTCATCCGCCATGCCATGGTGCGGGTAACCAGGCAGTAGTCATGCCTGTTGGAGTACCAGGGCCCACGGTATTGCCCGGTATCGAACTGGGTGAAGTTTCGGCCGGTCTTGAAGCCGGTATCGCGGAGCTTTACCCCGGGTTCGTGGATCCGTTGGCGCGGACTTTCTGCGATATTGCCTCGACAGCGGTACAATGCTGGCTTAACGACAGGGGAATAGAAACGGAGCTGGTACAGAAGGTCACGAGCTCCCAGCGGATTCTACCTCCCCCTAGGGCGCCCTATCATGTAACCGTCTTGGCCGAAAACGGATCCGACACCGTGACGCTTGACTCGACCTACCGCCAGTTCATTAAGCCCGTCTTCGCCCAAGTCTGCCAAAGCCCGGACACCGAGATAGACTTACTTGAAGCAAGCATTGCCGCTTTTACGACAGATGAATACCGGCAAGCCTCTCAACAGACTGCCAGGGCTGTCCAGGACAGAGCGGCCTTAGTAGGTTGCGACCAGGCCACCAAACAGGCATTAGGGCAGGGCTTAACGGCGGCCTACGCTTGGTTATGGAGCCCCGAAGGCCTGAAACCATTCCGCCCGAACCGCCGGGTACGCTACCAGGGCGCCCGGATTGCCGAGCATATTGTATAAATCACATAGTTGGCACTCTTGACACTAGAGTGCCAATTTATTAAACTGACAGTAGTAAACCAAGATTGCTAATTAACGGAAGGGATTAAGCCAATGAGCAAAATTATCGGAATCGACCTGGGAACCACTAACTCGGCAATGGCTGTAATGCAGTCAGGCAAGCCGGAAATTATCGCTAACAGCGAAGGCGCCCGCACCACGCCCTCTGTCGTGGCCGTGAATAAGAACGGCGAACGGCTGGTTGGCCAAGTGGCCCGCCGCCAGCAGGTGACCAACCCCAAAAACACCATTTATGAAGTTAAGCGCCTGATCGGCCGCAACTGGAACG
>CAYRPQ010000040.1:0-6469 GCA_964426315.1 uncultured Candidatus Saccharibacteria bacterium | reverse complement strand
CCGGTAATTTGTGGCCGGCCATCAGCTCGAGGCTGGCGCCGCCGCCGGTGGAAACGTGGTCGAAATATTCCGTCAGTTTGCGTGATTCGACATAGCCGACGGTGTCGCCGCCGCCAACCACCGTGAAGGGCTTACTGCCCAGCTCGCCCAGCAAAGCTTCAATGACTGTCTGTGTGCCATGCGCCGTCGGGCCTATCGGGCCTTGCAGGCCGGGTGTTTCGGTAACGCCCATGGTACCGTTCCAGATGACCGTTTTGGATAGCTGTACGCCGCCGGCTATAAACGAGGCGCTAAACGGTCCGATATCCAGAATTTTCTCTTTGTCGCGTACCGAGCTGGCCTTGACAGGCACGCGGTGCGGGTAGTGTTCGATGTCGGCCATGGTGTGCGAAGTCCACTCCACGATGCGGGTGGAAGCAACCTTGTCTATCCTTTCGGCCACAACGCCGTCGTGCGGCACGGCGAACACGAACGGCCGCTGTTCGGCCTCCTCGTGAGCGGCTCGCAGAACATTTTTTGCAACCGGTACGTCGGCTTTGTCGTAAAGGCTATCGCCAACCTCGATGCCTTGGGCCACCAGGAAAGGGTTGGCTAGAGCGCCGCCGATGGCTACAAAGTCGGCAATTTTAATAAACCTCTGCAGTATCTCGATTTTGTCGCTGATTTTGGCGCCGCCAATAATGGCCATTAGCGGCCGCTCCGGCTGTTCCATCACCTTTGTGAGGGTTTTGACTTCTTTCTCCAGCAGTAGGCCTGAAACGGCGGGTAGGTGCTTGGTAATGGCTACCAGGCTGGCGTCGGCCCGGTGAACGACGCCAAAAGCGTCATCAACATAGACTTCGGCTAACCCGGCCAGCTGCTTAGCGAAAGCGTCGTCATTGGCCTTTTCCTCGGGGTGGAAACGCAGGTTTTCCAACAGCACGACTTCGCCCTTTTTGAGACCGGCCACGGCTTTCTTGGCCGGCTCGCCAACGCAGTCGGTGGCGAAGGCCACGCGGCGATCGAGCAACTGTTGGAGCCGCTTGGCCACCGGGAACAGGCTGTTGGCGCTATCGCCCGGGCCACTGGGCCGACCGAGATGGGAGCAAATTATAAGCTTGGCGCCCTGATCAAGAATATATTCCACCGTCGGCAAAGACTGCCTGATGCGGTAATCGTCGGTGATTTTACCCTTGTCTAGGGGCACGTTGTAGTCGGCTCTTAAAAGGACGATTTTGCCTTTTAAATCAATATCGCGAATTGTCTGCTTAGTGAACATTCCACCCCTTGAGTAACACTTACGTTTTAGTATATAACGCGGCGCCGGAATGTGACAATTTTCGCGCTTGCATTTTAAAAATTCGGGCGGATAATGAAAATTGTTGACGTACCCTCACGCCAAATAAAAAATCTATCGTGACTGCCATGAGTGTGACAGCCCGAAAGGAGTCAAGATGAATGTCGTTATGCTGGAAACCGGACGTCGGTATCTGGAAGGCGATCCGATGGCAGCAGTGCCTTCAGCTGTGGGCCAAATTGAAGGTGATCCAATGTTTCTAACGAAAGCCGCTTCAAAGGCTATACATCACCATGAAAGACGATTAGCTTTTCATGGTGAACAGTGGATGTTTGGTAAAGAGGCGCGCACGGATACGGATATGCCCCCCGACCAAGCTGTATTCCACCGCGGAATGTATGAAGTTCATTCCGAAGCGCTTAAAAGCTTACGGGCCGACGTAACTGGTGGCTGCGCCGAGATTATACCCTACGTGCCTCGTGAAGTGGCCCTCGAAAATCCAGACATTCTTTCATCAGCTGCATAAACAAAAGCCCGCTTTATTTAGCGGGTTATTGGTGACCTCACGGGGAATCGAACCCCGATTGCCAGGATGAAAACCTGGTGTCCTAACCGTTAGACGATGAGGCCGCGACTGGTATTATAACAGGTACGAAGTACAAATCCCCCTACCCGCTCGGCAGGGGGATTTAAGTGTCAAGTTTTTGTGTTTAGAGCGGTCAGTCTTTGCTCTTGCTAACTGCCTTACCGTAGCACAAAAGCGGTGTTTGCGCTAGCGCTTATCCACAGTGTTAGCGAGCCAGGCGGCGGCCAAGCATCCAGCGGTAGGCTACCGCGCCAAAGGCAGTGGTAGCGCCGAAGATGCCGGCAACTTCGCCGGGGCCGGTGTTAACCAGCGTGGTCGGCGTGCCAGGCGTAGTCGTGGTAGGTGGCGTGTTCGGAGTGGTCGGGAAGTTCACCACAGCGGCACACTTGGCGCCACTGGCAGTCTGCACTTGCCCGTTCACGTTGAACTGGACGGTTACGTGGGAAGCGTACTGGCCGGGCTTAGCGTAGGTGTGCGTCACACTGGCTTTGTCGGTGTTCAGCACCGGCGTGTTGTCGCCGAAGTCGTAACTGTACATGGTGATGGTGGCACCACCGCCGGCAGTCGCATTGGTCGTGAAGGTTGCGGTGCGATTATCACCAGGTGTGGCCGTCAACAGGTCACAACTGTAGGCCGGAGGCGTATTACAGTTTTCCTTGGTGATGATCACGTCAGAGGTATCAGTTTGTTCGGTCGGGGTTTGGTCGGAACGGGCATGCGCTATGTTGCGCACCCTTACGCTACAACCGGTAAAGTCACCCTCGGCAGTCGTATCAAAGATTACATACTGGGTGCTACCGGGTACGTAGTTGCCTACGTTGAAACCACCAGCAAAGAGTGGTCCATCTGGCTGTACATCGTCATTGGTAGTAGTAATCAGGCGAACGCTACCGGGGACTACTTGAACGTGCGGGGGTAGAACATCACGTACTACTACGTTGTCTAAGTTAGAGTTACTGATGTCTTTGGTACCTAAGCGCCACTGGACATCGTCTCCGGGCTTAGCGTTTACTTCTTTGCTCCAGCTTGGGGCACCCTTAATCTTAACCTCTTTAACGAGTTGAAGCTGTGGGGTTTGTACAACATTAATCCTGACATGGACTTCTATGAGAGCGGCAAAGTTGAAACAACCGGGTAAGTTACCGTCCATCGCACTGTCACCAATTAGAGCACCATTAGGGTCGGCAATACTATCACTAAGGGCATACTGATTGCTGTCCCGTAATAGCTTAGCCGAGCCAGGCACAAGCGTTGCAGTGAACTTTTCGGTACCAGTCATGTCCGTAGTATCAGACACAGTAGTGGCGTTGTCAGCACTTATGAAAGCAGTAGCACGGGCTACCTGAGATGCATCGGTTGGAAGCTGAATCCGCACGCGGGTATTATGGGCAATCCCCGGAGCGTTATTATCAATCTGGCTACAGCCGGTGTTGGTAAGGTGAGCCGGCAGGCAGTCGGTATCTTGGTTGGCGTTGTTGTGTACATAGATGCGCAAGATTACTTCTTTGCTACCTTCGTTAACGTTTGGGATAGTATCAGCGGTTGCGCTGGCGGCCTGATCGCTACGACGACCGTCAAAAAAGGTGCGTTCATCACCATAACTAGGGGTGTTGATGAACGAGTTGAAAACGGGGCCAGTCAGCGAACCACAACGACCGTGTTGGGCGGCAGGATTGTTTGGATCGTTACAATTAAGATTGTTCGGATCAAACTTATTGTAGTCGTAGGTGGCACGAGCCGGGGCAAACTCAGCGTTGACCACGGGGATAGCTACACCCACACCAAGTGCTAGGACTACAATTGCAACTTTGCTCTTGTGGCTAAGTGAGCGGATTTTGTTAAAAACTTTCATGGTATATTCCTTCATTTCTTTCATTTAGCCTTGCGGATCAAACGTAGTTGTTGGAACTGGAATTGTTTGGCCGGTGTGATTGGACGGTGTAACGGTCTGTGTTGGACCACCATCGGTTCCGGTTTCAGCAGGTCCGGTAGGCGGAGCCTCGTTAGTTAAGGTTGAGGGAGTTGTTTTGGCAGGCGGCGCTACAGGGATAGTCGGGTTGTCAGGGCTAGCGGGTGGTTCAGTCACTTGGTTAGCGGGAGCGCTGTCCGTATCCGTTTTAGGAGTGGTCAGTACGGTTGGTGTGGTAGGTACAGTCGTGGTGACGGTTTGGGTCGTAGTAGTAGGAACGGTTGTGGTAGTAGTTTCAGTTGTGGTCGTAGGAACGGTTGTGGTGACGGTTTCGGTAGGTGGAGGTGGGGTAAGAGTAACCTTGACGTTAGGCGTGGTAGTAGATTGGGTCAAGCTGTTCATGCACAACCGGCCACCAGGCTTTTCAAAGAGCTTTTTGGTCAGTATGGTGCCATCGTCAAGCTCTACGATAAACACCTTTTGGTGGCGACCTACTTTAACATTGCCAGCAGAGTAAATAATTTTAGCGTGCTGGCCGTGGTTACGGAAGATTCGATCCTTAAGGTCTTTGCCTTCTACGATTCCGTAAGCCTTAATGTGGTTAAGAATGTCATCTTCGAGCGATTTGCGCTCGTGGGCTATGACTTTGGGATCTGTAGGGGTTGGACCTTCGCTAAGGTCTCCATGACGAACTTTGAATTCTTTGTGCATGTAGGCGTTGTTACTGTCTACGGTATCAGCATAGGCCACAAGTAGTTTATCGGCTGTTATACCACCACCACCGTAGTTATGAAATTGAATCATGCTAGACATGGCGTCGGTTGAGCTTGTGTGGTCGGATTTGTCGGCTTTGTGCTCAGGACTAAAGGTGTAACGCACGTCGCCCATCACGTTCTTTTTGGTCACCATAAGCCGCTTGACGTAGCCCGGCACGCTCTTAGCGTCTTCGGCGTGTGCATAGCGCGCTTTGTCTGCGCTGGTAGGTTGGGCAGGAGCGGTTTTAACCACCGTCTTAAGTACGCCCGGGTCTACGTTACTTTCGGCACCGGCTACTCCGGCAGCAACACCGCCGGCAGCAAGCGCGCCTACAGCTGTAGCGCCTAATCGTATAGTCCTACGAGTCTTGGGAGTAAACCATTCACCGGCTTTTTCTTTGGCGGCGCCAAGCCAGTTCTTTTTATTCTCGTCAGTGTGGGGGGTAGCTAGGGTAGAGGTGTCGATACCGGAAGCCTGCAGGAATTCGCGGGTCTGGCCCAGCAAAGCGTGGGCTTCGGCGTTAACTTGGCGCGACTGCTCTAAAGCAGTTAAGGCCTCGCCCAGTTGGGCGTGGGCTTCACGACCGGCAGTAATAACTGGCTCGATCAGGGCGTTAACTTCTGTTAAACGCGCCATCGTTCTGTCATGAGCCTCAATTAGATTCGCAAACTGCTCTCTGCGAATGTCTTCGGGTGACAGGTTCGAGCCTTGGCCTTCGTGCTGAGTCATTTGTTCCTACCTCCTCTGGTCTGCTTGCAGATCAGAAT
The DNA here is from genome assembly GCA_964426315.1 of uncultured Candidatus Saccharibacteria bacterium. GTDB lineage: Bacteria > Patescibacteriota > Saccharimonadia > Saccharimonadales > UBA4665 > UBA5150. The sequence continues at coordinate 1,175 of CAYRPQ010000040.1, read as the reverse complement.
CATTACTACTTAATTTCCCCACACCCTTTGTGCTTAACCGCACTAAAAGTGTTCTGGCACCAATATATCACAAGCATTATGTTTTGTCAACATTATGTACTGATAATATACATTAGCGCTATTAACACCTTTCGCAACCTCATTACACACCATATTAGACGTAAAGTGTGTGAAAAAAACTACTTTATGGGCTATTTTTGGACGGCGCCGGCGAGCTGGCGGGCGCCGCCAGTTTATTTTTATCGAATATGAAGCCGAAAGTACTGCCCTTGCCTTCCGTGCTATCGAAAATCAGCGAGCCGCCTTGGGCCACGATAACTTTTTTGGCCATATATAAGCCCAGGCCGGTACCGTCGGGGCGGGCTTTGCGCGCATTGCTGGCTCTGTAGAACTTAGTGAACAGGTGATGCTGTTCGCTTTTGGGCACGCCCATGCCCTCGTCCTCGACCCGCAGTTCAACGGTTTGCGGTTTATCTATAAGCTTAACGGCGATATTGCCGCCCGGCGGGGTATAATAGATGGCGTTATCGACGAAGTTCATGATCAGCTGGCGAATTTTGTTTTCGTCCAACATTAGCTCGGGGAACTGCTTGGGCTTCTGGTAAGCCAGTTTGAGCGAGCGGACGCCTGCCTCGGCCTTGAGCTGGTCGAGTTCCTGCTCGATAACTTCGGCCAGGTTGACCGGCACGCTGTCAATGAAAAACTTGCCGGTGCGCAGGCGCGAAACGTTGAGCAGGTCGGCTATCAGGTAAACCATGCGCTGAGAGCTGGAAAAAGCCTGGGTGAGCAGTTTGCGCTGTTGCTCGTTAATCTTGCCGGCGTCGCCTTCCAGGACCATGCTGACATAACCTTTAACGCTGGTCAGCGGCGTGCGCAGTTGGTGGCTGGCCATACTGACGAAATCGTCCTTGGCCTCATCGAGTGCCTTTAGCCGGTTGGTCGACTCGCGCATTTGGCGGACGATGCGCCGGTTCTCTTCCTCTAATAATTTATTATCGACAGCCACGTTTCGCAGGCGTTTTAGTTTTTCGTGGGCCTCGGCCAGTTCTCGGTCGCGCCGGCCCAACTCGCGGGTCAACCGCTCGATCTCATACTCCATCTGCTTGCTCTTACCGAACAGGCGGGTAGTGGGTTTGGCGGCGGGCGTCTTTCCCACCTCGACGTCATCTGCCATA
>CAYRPQ010000039.1:0-6485 GCA_964426315.1 uncultured Candidatus Saccharibacteria bacterium | reverse complement strand
CACGTAAATCGCCTGCGGGCAGTCACCAATTTTAATTAATGTACTCCGGCTCGACCTTCAATAAGTACTCCGGACAGCTACTCGGCGCGCACCAAAAAATCGACCGCGTGGCCCGGCGGCATCTGGAGAGACTACTGCCACAAAGCGCCTTTCCGAACGCCAAGGCCATTTTGAACTTCGAAGGCAACAAGGGCCCGGACGCCATTAAGCGCAAGAGCCCGGCCCAGCACGAACCCTGGCACTACATGCGGCCCTTCGACCCGCAAGACAGGCAACTCATCGAGCTCATAGAGACCCATTATCGAGAGCTGGTAGGGGCTTTGAAAGCCAAAGACAACGTCCGGTCCTCCTTTGAGGCGGCCTGGCTGGCCCACGCCGTGGTGGACGGCCTGACGCCGGCGCACCACTATCCATACGAGGAAAAGCTGGTCGAGCTGAGCAGTGGCCGCAGTATCGATAAACGTACTACCATCACCAAGAAGCTGTTTCTGCCCGGCGAAACCGTCGGCCGCGCCGTTAAAAATAACTGGGAAATGTGGGGCCCCAAGGGGCTGTTCACGACTCATGCCGCTTTCGAAGCCGGCGTCGCGGTTTTAATCAAGCCCCTCAAAATCAAAACGGCTCTACCGAGCCAGAACGAGATCAAAGTATTTGCCACCCAACCGCTCGACAAATGGTTCCGCCAGGCCGCCCAGGACATCGCTTCGCTTAACCTGTACGACACCTTTTATATCCGTGGCTGGACCGTTGAGCTGGCCAGCCGGATCCGCAAGCAGTTGGCGCCGGACCTGGTACAGGCCGTGACGCTGGTGTGGTACGGCGCGGCGCTGGAAGCCGGCCTGCAGGAACCGCTGGCATGAGAATCATAGCCGGCTGGCTGGGCGGGCGGAACTTCGCGGCGCCGCGCGGCCACCGCACCCACCCGATGAGCGACAAGGCCCGGGGTGGGCTATTTGGCGTCTTGGGGGACGTGAAGGGCCTGAGCGTGCTCGACGCTTTCGCCGGTAGCGGCGCGCTCGCCTTCGAAGCCGTCAGCCGCGGCGCCGCCAGCGCCCTGGCCATCGACTCCGACCAGGCCGCCCATCAGGTCAGCAAGGAAAACATCAAGGCGCTGGGCCTAGAGGACCGCGTCAAAGCCACCCGCGCCTTCACCAACGCCTGGTCTACTCGCCACCGAGACACCAAGTTCGACCTGGTACTAGCCGATCCGCCCTACGACGACATCCCCTACCGCGACCTTAAAATCCTGCCTCGCCACCTGGCAGATAACGGCACGCTGGTGCTATCCTGGCCGGCCAAAGCCCAGCCGCTTAAGCTGGAGGGCTTAAAAGAGGTCAAAGCCAAAAACTACGGCGACGCCCAACTGGTCTTTTACCAGGAAATTAGCTAAAATACTTCGGTACCGGCCGCTAGGGGATGTGGTGGAATGGTAGACACGCTAGTTTTAGGAACTAGTGCCGCAAGGCGTGAAGGTTCAAGTCCTTTCATCCCCACCAAACTATTGACACGATTCATAAAGCCATGTATAATATGCAAAATTATGCAGGCAGTAAACAATGACCGATAGACACGACAGGTTTGATCTTGGTGAGCCGGACCTCGATGGCCAGATCAGGGCCCTGATAACTGAGGATGAGGCTAGGCCAGAAGTTGATGCACTGCTTGAAAGCGGTGAAAAGGCAATAGCTTTAGTACATGCTCTTGGTGTGACTGGCTTGCCTGCAGAAATGATTGAAAATATGGGCGTATATTCACCGGTGGATGGACGCAGTTACCCTACCAAAGTAAGTGATGCTTGCAATGTTAGAAGTACTCTCGGTATGCTCATGCGTTGCAGTGAAGGTGAACTAGACTTGGAAGCGGCCGCGGCAATTATGGTCGAGCCGTTTAGTGACGCAGAAACCATGTTCGCCGGCCCAACTTTACGCGGACATTCACTCGTCGAGATGAGTGTAGTCGACCCTGGAATGGCCTGCGCAAGGGCTCTCGGCTACCTAGACTTTGGTACCGCCGCCTGGCCGCTACCAGGCGATAACTAGTTTCTTTGACACCTCGGCAGTCGGGGGCGCTTCGGCCCTCCTAGCCGCCGGCCTAGGCGCTGAGTCGGTTATACTAGAAGGGAACCATACTAGCAATGTCTCAGCGAAAACCCATTACCCCCAAACCCAATCGAAACGGTAACTTGTTTGACAGGTGGAGCGTAGTGCACGTCGTGACGGGCATCCTTTTGGGCTGGCTAATGGACCCGTTCACGGCGCTGGCAATTATGGTTCTATGGGAACCGCTGGAAATTCTGGTGCTGTCACCGTTGCTGGCCAAGCGGGGCATTTCCTTCGGCTACGAGTCGCTCCGCAACTCCCTGTCAGATATTTTCTTCGATGTTATCGGCGTCGGCTTGGGCGCCTGGCTATTAACGGAAGTGGCTGCCGCGCCATTCCACCTCTTTTAGACTATGAGCAAACACCATGTTATTTACGTTCCGGGCATTATGGACAACGCCATGGGCCACGGGTTTCTTATAAAAACCTGGTGGCTATATGGTCTTAGCGGTCATTGCCATGCCATGCCTTGGGCCGGTCAGGAGAACTATGAGCCCAAACTGGAACGCCTGCTAAACCAAATTGATAAATACACAGCCAAGGGTCATAAAGTCTCCCTGCTGGGATTTAGCGCCGGCGCCAGCGCCGTGATTAACGCCTATGTCGAGCGCTCCGATAAAATTAATAGCGTGATACTGGTCTGCCCTAAGATCAATGGTCCCGAAACCGTCAGCGACCGGACCTACGCCGATAACCCGGCTTTTAAGACCTCGATGTACACCCTCCAGACGAGTCTTAAGAAGTTCACCGTTACCGATAAGGCCAAGATACGCACCTATTATTCGCCGACCGATACGGTAGTGCCTTACGCGGCGGTGCCGATTGCTGGAGTAGAAGAAGTTAAATTACCAAAATTGCGTCACGGTCAGGCCATCGTTTACTGCCTAACATTGGGCGCTTCTAATATCGCCCGGTTTTTGAAATCATTGGCATAAGTGTTATAATAGTCCGCAAGATGAAATACTTTACATCTAACCAGCATCATTCACATATCTCGCCGGAGCCTGTCGGTTAAGTTTTCTGTTACCCTGAAATCCTAACGCCGGACATCGCTCCGGCGTTTTTAGTACGTTAGATAATTAATTTTTTTTTAAGGAGAAGATATATGGAAAATTTACAAGCAGAACAATATTTAATAGCCGGCGGCAGTCAGACGGCGCTGGTGGGGAGGCATCTTCACCTGCGGACGTGATTCCAGCTATGAAACCGTCGTACAGGGGGAGGAAGTAGGTAAGAAATTACTGGCTCAAGGAACGGAGCAGGTTGCCTTCAGTGACCTAATTGATAGGCGTTCGCTTGGCGGCGACAGCTGGTTGTTGCGAATGATGGGCGCCGGACCTTGCATGAACGCCTGCCTAGCGCAGGCCCAAAGTGACTTCGAGCAATGGAGTGACTACGGCGGAAAGAACGAAGGCGCTTTTGCGCTTAACAATTGGGAAAATCCTGTTCATTGGCGTCGGAGAGATGGCAAGCCTGAAATTACGCTACAGCTGCCATATTTCGCGATAAACGACAGCGACCTGGGAAGAATCGTGCTCCTTAACGGGATCGGCTACAGGGTAGGCCTGGGCAAGGTGTCGCTCGGTAAGCCGGAGCTTCGCAGTCTCTGTGACAGATTTTTGATGCCTGCTTTCGGAGATGTCGTAAGAAATGACAGCTCAATTACTCCTCGGCTTTACGTCAAAGCGACAGGCACCTTGGCCAATCAGTCGGCGTGTGCTTCTGCCAGTATTGCGGCTACCATTGGGCTCGCAGCAGATCCATATAAGTTTAATCTTATGGAAGTAAAGCAACCCACTGGCAAGAACATTACAGTGTGGGGCCCAACCGGTTGCCAGGAAGAGCCGACATTTAAAGTAAGCGCCGAAGTGGAGAGGATACAATGAGTAATTTCGAGCTGGAAAATGCCATTTTTGGAGTCCAGAACAAAGGTCGTTTGACCGAGGCAAGCTTTCGCTGGTTCAATGAAAATGCAGGCACGGATTTGCCGCAAGGCCCCGAGCCTTTCGGCAGAACAAGAGAGCTCTACGACCGCTCAACCGGTATTAGGGTGCTGGGCTTTTCTAACGGCGACGTAACCCAGGCGCTTAAGAAAGGCCTGGTTGACCGTGTGATTGTTGGCAAAGACAAGCTATGGGAAGCAGTTCTTGACGCTAATGAGGTCAACGTACTTTGCGAACTTGGCAGTCTGGGAATTGCCAGGTGCCAAATGGTGTTGGCAGTGCCGTTAGCCTTAAGGAACCCGAGCAGACAGACTATCCGAAGCATCGCGACTACCTATGAAAACATCACCGGACAATTCGTTGATGGTTGCAATGGTGCGTGGACGGCGGACGGGATCAGAAGTCGCCCTGTTTGGCGGCCGACCATTGATCGATGGAGCGGTAGCGTCGAAATGGTAGGTAATGAAGGCGGCTATCAAGCTATCGTCGACCTCATGGATACTGGGAAATCTCTGGAAGAAGGTCAATACGGGGTTAGGGCTTATATCATGCCTATTGAAGGCATGTTGGCGGGTAGGGGCGACGGCGAGGCAACGCGTAACAAGGCCCGCAGGGAGATAGCCGAAGCGGCCATGCGGTCTGAGTTTGTGTGCCCGGTTGTAGCAGGTGAGGCGGTAGTAGTATGAAAGATTCAGAAATACTTTCACGCTACGCCGCCAGCCTCGAAACTATCGCCGGGCGCTGCAGTGGCCTACAGGCAGGCAAAGTACCCGAGACCTACACCGAGAAGTTGCTTGCCGACCAGAACGCCAGGGTGAAGAAAATCGGCAGCGAAGCCGTTGAGCTGGTGCGCGAAGAGTGCCGGCCGGATTTCGACCCCGAGCGTTTTGTCGGCGAGGCTGCTGATATGGTTTATGCCGTCACAGTGGCACTGGGGGCACGCGGACTGTCAATGATGGCGGTGTACGATGAGCTGGCCCGGCGTAACGAGCGCAATAGATAAGCTATAATGGAGGTAACTATGGCACTTTCGACACAACCCTATAAAGGCGCGCGGGATTTTTACCCCGAAGACAAGCGCCTGCAGAAGTACATGTTCGGCGTGTGGCGCCAGGTGTGCGAGAGCTTCGGCTACGAAGAGTACGACGCGCCCATCCTGGAGCCGCTGGATATTTACCTGGCTAAGACCGGCGACGAGATCGTTAACGAGCAGACCTATACGTTTGAGGATCGCGGCGGCCGTAAGGTGGTTATCAGGCCCGAGATGACGCCGACGGTCAGCCGCATGGTGGCCGCCCGGTGCCAGCAGCTGGGCTATCCTCTGCGCTGGTACTCGATCCCCAATTTGTGGCGCTATGAAAGGCCACAAAAGGGCCGCCTGCGCGAACACTGGCAGCTGAACGTTGATATTTTCGGTGTTAAAGATACCTCAGCCGAGCTGGAAATGATCCAGCTGACGGACGCCGTCTTTAAAGCCTTTGGCGCCTCGCAAGACATGTACGAAATCCGGCTTAACCATCGTGGCCTGGTCGATTACCTATTGGCCGATTACCTTGGCCTTAACGCCAAAGCTCAGCAGACCATGGCTAAATTGATCGACAAAATGGCTAAAATGGACCGGAATAAATTCATTACGGGTGTTGATGAGGTCTTGACGCCCAAACAGCGTGAAACCGGCGTTACCGAAAAGCTGCTTGGCCTTCTGGATGCTAAAAAACTGGCAGATTTGCCGGCCGAGGCGCTTAAGCAGTCGGCGGCTAATGAGCTAAAAGAGCTGCTCGAACAATTAGTCGCTGCCGGCCTTAAAAATGTCCGCTTTGACGGCACCTTAATGCGCGGCTTTGACTACTACACAGGTATCGTGTTCGAGGTTTTCGACACCGACCCCGAGAATAACCGCAGTATGCTCGGCGGCGGCCGCTATGACGGCCTGGTCGGGTTGTTCGGCGTGGCGCCGGTACCGACCGTTGGTTTCGGCTGGGGCGACGTCACGCTGGCCAATTTCCTGCAAGCACATCGCTTATTGCCCGAACTCAAACCGGAAACGGATCTATATATAGCTTTAGTTGGTGATGTGAAGGCCGAAAAAGTAATCGCCGGGCTACGCCAAAAAGGCCTGAATGTGGCCGTCGACCTGTCCGGCAAAAAAATTGGCGCCCAGCTCAAAACAGCCGACAAAAAGGGCATCCAAAATGTCCTCATCATAGGTGAGGAAGAGCTAAAGAGTGGCCGCTTCAAACTTAAAGATCTCAAATCCGGCAAGGAGCAGTCCGTCGGCTTGCCAGAAATCCCGAAACTTCTAAAAAACCGCTAATGCGCGCCATAAACCACGCTCTGACCGGTACCCTGATAGGCCTGACTGTAGGTGATCCGCTGGTGGCCGTGCCAGCCAGCTTTATTTCGCACTATGTCTGTGATGTCTTGCCGCATTTTGGCCCGGACC
>CAYRPQ010000038.1:0-6681 GCA_964426315.1 uncultured Candidatus Saccharibacteria bacterium | reverse complement strand
ATTAAGCCATAAGTGCTATAGTCAACAGTGGTCAGATTAGTAACTGGTCGCGTGCTTCGGCACGAGGAAAGTCCGGGCAGCAAAGGGAAATGGCAGTCGCTAACGGCGACCGGGGGCGACCCCAGGGAAAGTGCCACAGAAACGATACCGCCTTGGTTCGCCAAGGTAAGGGTGAAACGAGCGGGGCAAGAGCCCGCAGTTCCCAGCGGTGACGCTGGGAAGAGGTAAACCCTGCCTGCTGCAAGGAGATGGATACTTTAAGGCCTAAAGCCTAAAGCGTCCCGCTAAGGAACCATCACAAAAACCGCTCGAGCGTACTGGCAACAGTGCGCCTAGATAGATGACCAGTCTCGACAAAACCCGGCTTACGCTAATCTGACTGCTTAAAAAGCCCTCATCTTGAGGGCTTTTTATATTGCTCGTGCTTGCAAAGAGGCGAAACGGGGACTAATCTTACATTATTAAGGAGTGCTTATGAGAACTAGGCATAGCCAAATCGCACAAGCCACAGGCGAAGGATTTCTTCAGGGTACGGAGCGGACTCTAAATGCCTTGCAGAATATCAAGAATGTATATACGGAACTGGGTGCCTATATGACCAAGGGGCCGGACTCAGAAATACCTATCGTATGGCCTCCTCCAGATCTTGCCTCTGGCTTTGTAAATAGCGCAGAATATCCGGATAGCTCTTCAGCCACTGAAGCCGGCGAGTTCGTGGATAGAGTGGCCAGGTCGTATACAGACGAAACTGTGCAAAGTTGGATGGAAGCTCGTGATCACGAAAAGTTAGCCAGTCCATATTTAAGAGCTGTGGCGCGAGCGGGCTATGCCGGTACATTGCTGGCCGGTAAGAAAGAACTGATTGCCGATAGAATACATAACTGGGAAGAATTAGAGGTTGTTCAGAGTATAGTAGGGGCGCAGGTACTTATTACTAGGCCCCTAAGCCTAAATCCTACCTTTCGTCGTTACGAACATAACACACTCTATAGAGTGAGATCTGCGCGTCTGGAGACTCACGGCTCCAAAGATCGTCATTACGGACGCGTGGATAATAATACATTTTTGCGTGGCGTTGTCACTGGTGTATCTCTAGACGATCAAGGTACCATTACCCTTGAGCAAAGCCCGCGCATACACCGTCGATTAGATCCCCGTGGCATTACCATACCCTATGAGCAAGTTTTTGAATTTGGTACCGCAGTTGTAAGCCAGGTGTTTGATTACACCACTGCCGATAGCTTTGGTGGCTTCGACGAAGGGCGCCAGCCGAAATTCGTAGCCGCGGTCGAAATAAAAAGGGATTGATTCAGATCCAAGTTATTTTTGGGCGGCTTTGACGACGGCCGTGAAGGCTTTGGGCTCGTTGACGGCCAGTTCGGCCAGGACCTTGCGATCCAGCGTGATGTTGGCCTTCTTGAGGCCGGCGATCAACTTGCTGTAGGTGGTACCGTTCAGGCGGGCGCCAGCGTTGATGCGGGCGTTCCACAGTTCGCGGAAGGTACGCTTGCGGTTCTTGCGGTCGCGAGTGGCGTTCTGCAGGGATTTGGTAACGGCCTGCTTGCCGCGCTTAACACTCACCCGGTTGGGGTGGCTGAAGCCTTTAGTGGCTTTGCGGATTTTCTTGTGCTTGGCGTGGCTGGTAACGCCTCGTTTGACTCTCATGCTTATACTCCGAGGTTCTTCTTAATGTTCTTGGCCATTTTGCCGGTCTTGGTGCTCAGGCCGCGCAGGGAGCGCTTGCGGCTGCCGCTTTTCTTGCTCAGAAAGTGGTTTTGGTTGGCGGAGCCGACCCTTACCTTGCCGTTCTTGCTAATCTTAACGCGGTCTTTGGTACCGCTATGCGTCTTCAGTTTTGGCATCGTTATTCTCCTTCTTCTTGCCGCTGTGGCGGACGACGAAACTAAGTTGTCGGCCGGCTAGTTGGGGCGGTTGTTCAACTACGATTGTATCACCGAAGCTCTCGATTACCGCTTGGGCCTTGGTGAAGCCGATCTCTTTGTGGGCCTGCTCTCGACCTCGGTAGAAGATGGTGATCTTCACCTTATGACCGGCTTCGAGGAACTTTGTGACCTTGCCCATCTTGATGTCGAGGTCGTGCTGGCCGATCTTAAGGCCGAAACGCATCTGTTTCATGTCGAGCGATTTGGTGGTCTTACGGTTCTTCTGCAGCTGCTTGGTGCGCTGGTAGTTGTACTTGCCCCAGTCGACGATCTTGCAGACCGGCGGGTCGGCGTCCGGCGATATTTCCACCAGATCAAGGTCACGCTCCTGCGCCAGGCTTAACGCCTCTTGCTTGCTCAAAATGCCGAGCTGCTTGCCTTCTTCATCGATGACCCGCAGTTTTGGCGCCCGAATTTGATCATTCAGGCGGGTGTATTTGGCTATGACCTGTCTCCCGCTTACCATTAATGAATTAATGTACAGGCATTCTAACAGATGTAGCCCCAGAGTTCAAACTGCTAGATAATACCGTATTTTTTCAGCAGTGCCTCATCCTCGTCGATCTCCGGAGTGCTGGAAACCACCGGTGCAGCCAGACTTTGCTCGCGCTTGAGCCTTGCGACCACTGACTCACGAATATAATCACTACGCGAAGCGTAATTCGCCTTAGCCGCCTCATTGAGTTCTTCAAGTAGCTTGGCAGGCAGTGTTAGGTTAATTGTTTTGCTGTCCATACGTATTCCATACATAAATACCCCATAAACCATACGTAAAATGTATGGTTTATGTATTGTTTACGGGGGTAGGCTAAAAGTTTAAGGTTTGGCATGTTTCTCTTCCTTTGGAGGTTGGGGGCGGTAGGCCAGGGCCTCGCTAAGATGAGAGGCCGTTATGGCCTCTGAAGCTTCCAAGTCGGCGATAGTACGCGCGACCTTAATGGCCCTCATGTAGCCGCGGGCGGAGGTGTGGCTGTGGTTCGCGGCGGCGTTGAGCACGCGAACGGCTTCGGGGTCGAGGTGACCATGCAATCTAACGTCTTCGTTTGTCATGTCGGCGTTAAATTTGCTGGGGTTGGTGTATCGCCTGGCTTGAAACCGGCGCGCCCGATGAATTCTTTGGCGAACAGTGTCGTCGGCTTGAGGGTCGGGCAGTTGCGTCAATAGCTTCTCGTGCTCCACTTTAGGCACTTCCACGTAGAGGTCGATCCGATCAAGAATAGGGCCGGATAGCTTGCCGCGGTAGCGTTTTCTTTCGAATGCTTCGCACCGACAGCGTTGGGATGTGCCCCAGTAACCGCAGGGGCAGGGGTTGGCGGTGGCAACCAGCATAAAATTGGCGGGGTAGTCAGCGGTTTGGTGGACCCGGGCCAGGCTTATGAACCGGTCTTCCAATGGCTGGCGCAGGGCTTCCAGGGTTTCGCGGCTGAATTCCGGCAACTCGTCGAGGAACAACACGCCGCGGTGAGCCAGGCTGATTTCGCCGGGGCGCAAGCGATTACCGCCACCAACTACGGCGGCGTAGCTGGCGCTGTGATGCGGCGCTCGGAAAGGTCGTTCGGTTACCAGGTGCTCGTAATCGTGGCTGGCCAAGCTATGTAGATGGGTAACTTCCAACACTTCCTCCCTGTTAAGTGGGGGCAGGATGGAAACCAGCGCTTTGGCCAGCATGCTCTTGCCGGTGCCGGGCGGTCCGCTGAAGAAGATGTTATGGCCGCCGGCGGCGGCGATCTCCAGGGCCCGCTTGGCCTGGTGTTGGCCGACCACCTCGCTTAGTTGTAGCTCGGCCTGGTGGCTCGTTAGAGCGGCGGGCGAGTATTTGCCGGAGCCGGTTTTTATTATTCTGAGAGGTATGTTGAGGGATAGGTAATTATAAAGTTGTTCTAAGCTAGCGATGGGGATAAGGGTGACTCTGGGAACCAATTGGGCCTGGCTAAGATTGGCGGCCGGGATAAAGAAGTCGGTTATGCCACGGGCGCGGCCAGCCAGGATCTTACCAATGATGCCACGGACGGCCCTGGTATGCCCGTCCAGCCCCAGTTCGCCTATAAAGGCTTGGTTAGCGGCAAGGGGCTGGCCCACCTGGCCGTTGGCCTTTAGTATGGCTACGGCTATGGCCAAGTCAAAGCCGCTGTCGGCTTTGGGAATATCGGCCGGCGCCAGGTTAATAGTGACCCGTTTACGGGGTAGCATTATGTGGCTAGTGGCGAAAGCACCCCTGATGCGTTCGCGGGCTTCATCGACGGCCCGGCTGGCCGAGCCGACAATTACGATGTTTGGTAGGTTATTAGACAGGTGACATTCTATGTCAACGATAGTCCCGGCACTGCCAGTATTGATAATACTTTGAACGCTTGAACCCATGTTCGCTTATGACCTTTCCGCGCGCTCAAAACGCGCTTTCAGGCCAAAAGTAAAGCACCTTGTCCGGGAAGGGACAAGGTGCTTTAACAATTATTTAATGTTTTTGTTTGGCTGTTAAGGTTTGGGTTGTTGTTCTTTTTTGTGGAGACGACAACTTGCGAGAAATTGTCGTCTCCAGGGGTCTTTTTGTTTTTGAGCACTTAATTTGTTCAAGTGCTATACGTATCTTATAGAATCGATTTAGGGTCGTCAATAACAATTATGCTTAAAAATTTCACAAACCTGTGTATAACTTTCGAGCCGATTTTATACGGAGCTAAAAATAGTCGCCAGGCAAGCACAAGCGGATTGACTTTTGGGCCCTCGCATGCTAGCATGTACGTGTAAGTCACAAAAACAAAAAGCTCCAAAACTTGAAGCCTCACACGTTGCCCTCGCGGGGGTTCCGACTTGCAAACGGAGTTTATCCGTATGGCGCTCTGTTTGGCCCTAAAAGCCGATAGAGCGGTCAGTCTAGCCGTAGGGCGGCAAGCGCTCCAATAGTCTATTTATATGAGCGGATTTGTCGCCCCGGCACCATTTTAGCTATTCCACCCCTGTTATTCGTACTTTAAGGACACTCATGAAAATACGCTCGCGTCGATCATTATGGCAAGCCGTCGGTCTGCTCGGACTGGACGGCCTTTTATTTTGTACTACCGATGTAAGTAAAGTGCCCTCATTCATAGTCATTATCGGTTTTGGTCTTTTGGCGGCGACGCTTTATTGGGTAATACGCGGTTTGCTCAGGGCGGGCAGGCTGTACGGCCTGACCATAAGACGACAGCGCACCGTTTCATTCTACCTGACGGGTATTGTGGCCGGACTGCTAGCCCTCCAGTCGATCGGTGGACTAACGCATCGTGACATCATGGTGCTGTTACCCCTGTCGCTCATCGGTTATGGTTACGGCATTTATCTTAAAAATGCCAGGCGTGATTTGAATAGTTAGCCTGTTATAATAGGAAGTATGAATCCTTCCAATAACTCAGCCGGCGGGATAGAGTTGCCGCCGCCAATGGAGCAGGCAGGGGCCGGCACGCCGCCCGAGACGGCCCAACCGGTGGTTGAACAGCAAGGCCGCCCGGCAGGTGCTGAGCGCTCGCCGACAGCGCCGCCGCAGGCGACCACGCCCCTGGCTCAACCCTTCGCATTGCCCGTACCGCCCATCCAGCCCATGATGACACCGCAAACTGGTGTAACGGACACAACGCAACCGGGCGGTGTACCTCTGGCGGACGACGGTGATCTTATCGAAAAAGAGTGGGTCGACAAGGCTAAACAGATTGTCGAGCACACCAGGGACGACCCCTATAAGCAAAGCGAGGAATTAACAGTGGTCAAGGCTGATTACATGAAACAGCGCTACAATAAGGCCATAAAACTTAATAAGTAGACTAAATGACAGCACTTCTTACTATCCTGGCCATCATTTTCGTGATGATATTGATCGCGGGGCCGATAGTTTTTTTACAAACCCGGCGTACTTTTCGTGAACAAAAAAACTATGAACGCGGCCTTAAGATGGTGCCATTGCTCATTCATTTGCCGCCGCCCAGCGACGACACCGAAATAGGCACTCGCGACGTCCGCGACGTCACCGACGAAACCATCAGCAAGGCCCAGATTGTCTATAACATCATTGCCAGCACCTTCCAGAAGAATTTCCGGAGCACTTTTTATGGCCAGCGGCACTTTGCTTTCGAGATCGTGGGCAACCAAGGTTTCGTTTACTTCTACGCGGCCGTGCCGATTGCCCTCTTGGAGGTAGTTAAGCAGGCCATTAACAGCGCCTACCCGACGGCGCGTCTCGAGGAAGTGGCCGAGCACAACATCTTCAGCCCGGTCGGTAAGGTTACCGGCACCCTGGGCGGTGAACTGACCCTTAAAGAGAACTTCGCCTATCCGATAGCGACCTATCAGGATCTCAAGCGCGACAGCATGCAGGCCCTCTTAAACGCCATGTCGACCCTGGGTAAAGAGGACGGCGCCGGTATTCAGATATTGATGCGTCCGGCCAACCCCGGTTGGCGCAAAGCCGCCTCCGACGTGGCCAGCCGCAAGCGCAAAGGCCACAAGGGCTTTGGTGCGAGCGGTCTTATGAGAGACATGGCCCAGGCTTTCGTCAAGCCGCCCGAAGGTGGCGGCGGCGAAGACTCTAAGAAGCCGCCGGAGCTGTCGAACCTGGAGCAGGCAACCCTTGACGCGATCGACGAAAAGACCCGCCACCCCGGTTATGAGGTGGTTATAAGGGTGGTGGCGTCGTCTAACATCAGCCAGCGGGCCCAGGCCATACTGGGCAACATCGTGGCCAGTTTCAGCCTCTACGACGCGCCCG
>CAYRPQ010000037.1:0-6832 GCA_964426315.1 uncultured Candidatus Saccharibacteria bacterium | reverse complement strand
AAAGCTCGATTATCACAAGTCTGTTAATTATTCCCAAGCCGACCCGGTCAAAATTTTGGCCCAAAAAGAGGGATTGGCCACGGCCGCCAACATGCCTTTCGGTTTTAAAGAGGTGGCCGGTACCCGCGGCGAATCGGCCTACGTTTTCGAGATGGGCGAGCAGTGGGGCGCTTTCGTGCAGGAAGGCCTCGGCACCAAGAGCCTGATCGCCCAGTCTATTTATGGATCTATCGGCGTTTCGCACTTCGCGGCAGTCGCCCAAGACACAGTGGCCTGCATTATTAACGACCTCGTTTCGGTCGGCGCCACCCCGGTGGTGCTGAACGCCTACTGGTCCTCGAGTTCTTATGAATGGCTGACCGACCAAAAACTGGCCGAAGACTTTATTAAGGGTTGGCGGGCGGCCTGCGACTTATCGCAGGTAACCTGGGGTGGCGGTGAAACCCAGTCGTTACCCGGCGTGGTAGAAGACGGCCGCCTAGAATTTGCCGGCTCGGCCTTCGGCGTTATTAAAGACCAAAAACAGCTGGTGCAGGGCAAGAACATCCAGACTGGCGACGCCATAGTACTGATCGAGTCCAGCGGGCCGCACGCCAACGGTATCAGCCTGATCCGCGAAATAGCCAAAGACCTGCCCGAAGGCTACCAAACCAAGCTAGCCGACGGCCAAACGCTCGGCGAGGCCGCCATGGCGCCAACACGTCTTTACGCAGAGTTGGTATTAGCCCTTCAGGCTGGCGGGCTGGACGTCCATTACCTCTCTAATATCACCGGCCACGGTTGGCGCAAACTGATGCGCGACGAAGCCGACTTCGCTTACATCATGCACGAAGTGCCGCCAGTGCCGGAAATCTTTAACTTTATCGCCGAGCATTCAGGTAACGACCAAAAAGAAATGTATGGTAACTACAATATGGGCGCCGGCTACGCCGTTTATGTGCCCGCCGATCAAGCAGAAAAAGTAATTGAAACCGCCAAAGACTGCGGACTGCAGGCCTGGAATGCCGGCGCTGTCGAAGCCGGCCCGCGCCAGGTAGTTATAAAACCCCTGGATATTACGTTCGAGGGCGAAACCCTGGAGATGCGCTAGTGAAAATCTATCCGGGAATCGCAGCTCTCTCGGACTTTCGCAGGCAAAAATTATTAAAGCGGTTGCAGGCTGTTGACCCGTCGGTTAAGGCAGTCACTGCCGAGTACATCCACATCGTGGATGCCGACGGAAAACTTTCGGACGAGCAAGAGAAGGAGCTTTCGTCTTTACTGACCTACGGCACCCCCTTTAGCGGAACCCGGGATGGCACCTTATACCTTGTAGTGCCAAGACCGGGCACCATCTCGCCGTGGTCTTCCAAGGCTACCGACATTATCCATAACTCTGGTATCGAGGCGGTGAAGCGAGTCGAGCGAGGTGTCGCTTATTACGTTCAGGGCAGTAAGCACAACCTGAGCATTGAGGATTTATTGCATGATCGTATGACCGAAGCCGTACTAACTGATATAGAGGCGGCCAAAATCCTATTTGAAGAACACGAGCCCAAGCCTCTACGTAATATAGACATTGAGACGCTAGCCGGTGCCAACACCGAGCTGGGTTTGGCGCTGGCCGACGACGAAATCGATTATCTGTACGATGCTTACAATAAGCTGGGGCGTGACCCGACCGACACCGAATTGATGATGTTCGCGCAGGTTAACAGCGAGCACTGCCGTCACAAGATCTTCAACGCCGACTGGACCATCGACGATACCAAACAGCCTAAAAGCCTCTTTAAAATGATCAAAAACACCTACGAAAAGGGCGGCCAGGACGTGCTGTCGGCCTACAGCGATAACGCCGCCGTAATTAAAGGCCCGGTGGCCGGGCGGTACTTTAGCTCAGCCGACGGAACCTATAGCTACCACAAAGAGCCCGTACACTCCGTTATTAAAGTCGAAACACACAACCACCCGACAGCCATCGCGCCGATTCCGGGCGCCGCTACGGGCATAGGCGGCGAGATTCGTGACGAAGCCGCCACCGGCCGCGGCGCCAAATCCAAGATGGGATTGGCCGGCTTCAGCGTTTCCAACCTGAACCTGCCCGGAGCCGAACGGCCCTGGGAAAAGCCTTACGGCAAACCCGACCGGATCGTTTCGGCGCTCGACATCATGCTCGATGGGCCGATTGGCGGAGCCGGTTTCGCCAATGAGTTCGGCCGTCCCAACCTGGCCGGCTACTTCCGCACTTATGAGCAAGCAGTGGGCGAGGATGTTTGGGGTTACCACAAGCCGATCATGATCGCCGGCGGCCTCGGCAACATCCGCGACCAGCACGTTAAAAAGAACAGGCTGCCGGTCGGTTCTTTGGTTATCCAACTGGGTGGACCGGCCATGCTGATTGGTTTGGGTGGTGGCGCGGCCTCCAGCCAGCAAACCGGCGCCAGCCACGAAAGCCTGGACTTTGCCTCGGTACAGCGCGGTAACGGCGAGATCGAGCGCCGCACCCAGGAAGTTATTGACCAATGCTGGGCACTGGGCGAGAAGAATCCAATAATCAGTATCCACGACGTCGGTGCCGGCGGTTTATGTAATGCTTTGCCCGAGCTGGTGCACGACTCGGGCCGTGGCGCCGTTTTCGAACTCCGCGATATTCCAAGCGCCGAGCCGGGCCTCAGCCCACTGGAAATCTGGTGCAACGAATCCCAAGAGCGTTACGTGCTCGGCATCGCGCCCGAAGACCTGGAACGCTTCCGCGAACTTTGCGAACGCGAACATTGTCCGTTCGCCGTCGTCGGCAAAATCACCGAGGAAGAACAATTAGTCCTTAACGACAGCCTGCTTAAAGACAAGCCTGTCGACCTACCGATGGAAGTGCTGTTCGGCAAGCCGCCCAAGATGACCCGCGAGGTTACGCGCCAAGCTATTAAAGCTAACGAGCTTGATCTTAAAGATATCAAGCTTGAAGACGCTGTAGAACGCGTACTTAAACTGCCGGCCGTGGGCAGTAAGAAGTTCCTGATCACTATCGGCGATCGTACCGTCGGCGGCATGAGCGTCCGCGACCAGATGGTCGGCCCTTGGCAAGTGCCGGTCAGCGACGTAGCTGTGACGGCCGTCGCTTTCGACTCTGACAGCGGCGAGGCCATGGCCATGGGCGAGCGTACCCCTCTAGCCGTCATCAACGCCCCGGCGGCGGCCCGGATGGCCGTGGGCGAGGCCATCACCAACCTAGTAGCGGCAGACATCAAACAATTATCCGACATCAAGCTATCGGCCAACTGGATGGCCGCCGCCGGCTACAAACAGGAAGACCAAAATCTCTACGACAGTGTAAAGGCCATCGGCGAAGACTTCTGCCCGGCGCTCGGCATTACTATCCCGGTAGGTAAAGATTCCATGAGCATGCGCACCACCTGGGACGACAAATCGGTCACAGCGCCGGTCTCGCTTATAATTACCGGCTTCTCGCCAGTCGGCAAAGTCCAAAAAACCCTGATCCCGCAACTCAAAACCGATGAAGAGACTGCGCTAATCCTCATCGACATCAGCGAAGGCAAAACCCGTTTGGGCGGCTCGGCACTGGCCCAGGTATATAACCAAACCGGGCAAGAAACACCAGACGCCAGCCCAGTTCCAGTTAAAAAATTCTTTGAAACCCTTACTAAACTCAAACAAGAGGGCAAAGTTTTGGCCTGCCACGACCGCAGTGACGGCGGCCTACTTGCCACAGTAACGGAAATGGCTTTCGCCAGCCGCTGTGGTCTAGACCTGGGCTTAAGCGAACTACCGGGCGATTCACTAGAAAAACTATTTAATGAAGAGCTGGGCATGGTCATACAAGTTCCCGCCGACCAAGCCGAGGCCGTGCTCGATCACGTCGGCGAGCATGCCTACATTATTGGCAAGCCGGCTAAGGACCAGAGCATTGTTATTAAAGATGGCTCGCAGGAAATTTACCGCAATAGTCGCGCCAAACTGGAAGAGTGGTGGAGCGATACCAGCTACCAAATACAGAAGCTGAGAGACAACCCCTCAGCGGCCGAGCAGGAGTTCGCCGCCGTTAAAGATGATCAAGATCCGGGCCTGTCTCCCAAGCTGACCTTTGAAACTAGAAAAAAGACATATAAAGAAAAGCCTAAGGTCGGAATCTTCCGCGAGCAGGGAGTCAACGGCCAGGTTGAGATGGCCGCCGCCTTCGACCGTGCCGGTTTCACCAGCATCGATGTCCACCTAAACGACCTTATCAGCGGCAAACACAAGCTGGACGACTTCGTCGGTCTGGCGGCGTGCGGCGGCTTCAGCTACGGCGACGTGCTGGGGGCAGGTGAGGGCTGGGCCAAATCAATCCTGTTTAATCAAGAATTGCGCGCCGAGTTCAAAAAGTTCTTCGCGCGCCCCGATACTTTCAGCCTCGGCGTCTGCAACGGTTGCCAAATGCTGGCGGCGCTTAAAGAATTGATCCCTGGCGCGGAGAATTGGCCGGAATTTCTCAAGAACACTTCCGAGCAGTTCGAGGCCCGCGTCGTCACGGTAAAGATCAAAGAATCGCCGTCAATCCTGCTAAAAGACATGGCAGGCTCGATCCTGCCCGTGCCAACCGCCCACGGCGAGGGTCGGGCTGAGTTCCACGGCACCGAACCAGATATGAATCTTGTTTCGGCCCAATACATCGACAACTACGGAAAAGTTACCGAAACCTATCCTGCCAACCCGAACGGCTCGCCGCAGGGCATCACGGCGCTAACCACGCCCGACGGGCGGGCCACCATCATCATGCCACACCCCGAACGCGCCTTCTTAACCCGCCAGCTCTCCTGGCACCCGGCCGACTGGCAAGAAGAATCACCGTGGATGCAAATCTTCCACAACGCCCGCGCCTGGGTCGAGGAACAAAGTTAATGTATAAAGCCGTCATTTTCGACTTTTTTGATGTCATACACCGCGATCCGTTCCATGAGTGGTTACGCCAAAGCGGACTGGAGCGTGGTGGAGAGCTACACGAAGCATCAAGGCAGTTGGACCTGGGGCTAGTAACTGATCAGGAACATTATGAGACATTGGGCAAACTCAGCGGGCAATCGGCCGGCGACGTCAAAGCCGTCTTCGACGACACCAACTTCATCGATAGCGCGATGGTCGAACTTATCAAAAAGTTGAAGCCTAACTATAAAATTGCTTTGTTATCGAACACCAGTACCACCTACATAAAGAAGGTGTTCGACCAACATAACCTAGAGCCATTGTTTGATGTTATCACCATTTCGGCTGACGTGGGGCTGATCAAGCCGGACCCCAGCATATTCGAGCACAGCCTGCGCGATCTGGGCGTGCGGGCGGACGAAGCGATCTTCATTGATGACAATCCGAAAAATGCTAAGTCTGCCAAAACAATAGGTTTAAAATCTCTGGTTTACAAGGATATTGATTCTTTGAAAGCACAGCTCCAGAACTTGGGAGTAAAAACCTAGCCCACCAGCTATCTTGGCTCTCCTCGGACCGTTCCGAGGAATCACTCTGAATGTAAATCTTCTGCAATGCCAGAGCCTAGGTCGAGGGTAGCCGGCGCTAAAGCTGGCTTAAAACACTCGGCAACTTTGTCACGTCATCTATGATGTGCTTGACCTGAAGCTCCTCGGCTTGCGAGCGAGCAAGATGACCGGTTAGCACAACTATTGGTTCCACACCGGCATTATGGGCCATCTGCACATCACTCTTAGCATCACCGATAAATAGTGTTTCAGCTGGTGTAAAACCTTGGGTTTCCATAATTGTTTCGAGCATAAACGGATGTGGTTTGTTTTTATCAGCATCGTCTAGCTCATAGCCCGATATAATCTGAGCGAAGACATCAGGCACCTGGAATTTGGGCATGACCTGGTTTTTCAAAACTTCAGGGTGAGCGCCAGTAGCTACAGCCAGTTGATACGTCTTGCTCAACTCTACAAGTAGCTCATTGGCGCCTTCAACATATGTCAGCATCTTCACAAAAATGCCACCAAAAAACTTTTCTTCATATAATTCACAAGCTCTGTCTAATAGTTCGGGTTTCTCGCGCAATAGATTATTCAACTCCTCGCGGTGAGGATGGCTCCATGTGGCCAGTATTCTCTTGTGCTCTTCTTCAGGGTCAAGCTGGACGCCTAGGTCAACAAGCGTTTGGTGCAGGCAAGTTATGTAGCCCTCTTTTGAACCAAGGGTAAAGACGTCATCCCAGTCAAAAATGATGAGCTTGATCATTTCACTTGCTTAGGAAGTCCAGGCACTGTTGGTGCTTGGCGGCATCGATTTTGCCTTCGGCAAACATGATGTCGACTAGCTCGCGGACGGTCATGAAAGCGTGCAGATTGTAGCCTTCTTCTGTTAGGTTTTTCTGGCCGCCTTTTTCGTAATCAAGTAATACCACGGCGTCTTTGATGACAAGGCCGTGGGCTTCCATGGCCGGAATCGCCTCAAGTAAGGATGTCGCCTTCGTCACCAGGTCTTCTATCATGACGACGGTTTCGCCCTTGGCGAACTCGCCCTCGAGGCTCCGCTCGAGACCATAAGTTTTTTTCAGGGCTTCCTTACGCAAGAAAAGCCACGGCTGGTCGAGCTCCAGGCTGATGGCGCCGGCAATCGGTAAGGCGGCGTAGGCGACTCCGGCCAGGCGATCATATTTCAGGCCTTTGAGTTGCTCGGCGTAGAGTTTGGCAACCTTCTTCATAACTTTCGGGTAACTAACAAACAGGCGCAAGTCCAGGTACATAGGGCTGACAATGCCACTTTTGAATGTAAACTCGCCAAACTTCAGAGCCCCAATTTCGTGTAGGTCTAAAGCTAGTTCGCGCTTCTTATCACTCATGCCTCTGCTCCT
>CAYRPQ010000036.1:0-7109 GCA_964426315.1 uncultured Candidatus Saccharibacteria bacterium | reverse complement strand
CAAAGCCGTAGGAATTGTAGGCGTCACCCCTGGCGCGGGCCAGGTCCAGGGCCTGTTGGCCGTTCAGGTGGTGGGTGCCGTTGGTGAGTTTGACGAGCGGGCCGTGGTTGGTCCAGTCGATATTGGGGTCATACAAGCCTCGGGGGTCTGTGCTTTTAACCGTGAAATCGACGCCACCGACGGCGTCCACAGATTGCTTAAGCGCCTGGTAATCGACAAGGGCGTAGTAATTGATATCAAGCCCGGTGACATTACTGGCCACTTTGGCAAGCTCTCCCATGCCGCCGTTGGGGTAGCCATTCTCGCTGAAGTTGGTGTCTTCGCCGACGACGTAAGCGTGGTTGAGCTTTTCGTGGCCGTCGCCGGGCACGTGCACCCAGAGATCGCGGGGCAGGCTGAGCAGGAAGGCCCGCTTGCTAACGGTGTCGATGCTGATAACCATGATGGAATCGGTCAGGTCTGCGCCACCGTGACCGGGGTCGTCGGCTGAGTTGCCAGCCAGCAGGATGTTGACCCGTCCGGTATTCTCGCCCTTGAGCTTGGTGGAGTGCAAAATACCGAATATGTTGCCCCCGAACAACTTGTGGGCGTTATACAGGAACTTGCCGCCCACGAAGCCGCCTATCAGCATTACAATTATAAATAGGCTGATTACCACCCGTTTCAAGCTCCAGCCGTGCCTGAATTTCTGCCAGCGGCCTTGTCGCACTACCGGCGGGCGCCCCGGTTGGCGGCGTTTTTGGTCACGGGGATCGTATTGGTAGCTATGCAAGGTCATACCGACTGTCGGGAAATTAGTCGCCGCTTTGGCCGCCACCACGTCTTGGACGGGCCGCTGTTGGGCGGGCATGACACTAGGGGGCAAGCGGCGGCGTTTTTGTGGCATTGAATTACTTTCCATTATACTAAAACTAGTGAAATTAGTCATTCAAATACCGTGCCTCAACGAAGAAGCTACTTTGCCGCTGGTTCTCGAGAGCATCCCCGATAGCATCGACGGCGTGGACGAGATCGTGGTATTGGTGATAGACGACGGCTCAACAGATAAGACCATGCAGGTGGCGCGCCAGCACGGCGTCAAACATTTCGTGCACCACGTGCGCAACCAGGGCTTAGGGCGGTCTTTTCACGACGGCGCCCTGAAAGCCCTCGAAATGGGCGCCGATATAGTCGTTAACACCGATGGTGACAACCAATACCCCCAGGAACGCATTAGCGACTTGGTACAGCCCATTGTAGAAGGTAAGGCCGATATCGTCATCGGCGACCGCCAAACGCACCTTATAGAGCACTTCTCGCTGTTTAAGAAGCTGTTACAGCGCCTGGGCAGTGCCGTGGTTAACAAGGCCGCCGGCACCAGCCTGCCCGACGCCGTCAGCGGCTTTCGGGCCTACAGCCGCGAGTCACTTCTACGGCTCAACACTATAACCCGTTTCAGCTACTGCACCGAAACCATCATCCAGGCCGGCTACAAGGGCCTGCATATCGTGAGCGTCGAGATCGACACCAATCCGCCGACCCGCCCGTCGCGCCTCTTCAAATCCCACTGGGAGCATGTGCGCAAAACCGCCCTAACGATCATTAGGGCCTACATAATGTACAAGCCATACATCATTTTTGGCTGGTTGGGTAGCACGCTCTTTGTGCTCGGCCTGGTGCCATTTGCGCGCTTTGTTTACTTCAGCTTGCAGGACGGCAGTACCCGGGGGCATATCCAGTCCCTGTTGGTCGGTTCTTTGCTGATGATCGCCGCTTTCCTGTGCCTGGTATTGAACATTATCGCCGACCTGATACGCATCAACCGCATTCTGATCGAAGACAACCTGGAGCAGACCAAACGCCTCCGGTACGGATCCAAGACTTAGCGCAAAAACTCGATCGGGTTACGATAACCCGGCACCAGCGGGCCAACGACCGTCCTAACGTCGTAATTTACATGCCGAGCGGTGCTGTTATCCCACAGCCAGTTGTCATTACTCCGCAAGATAAAGGTCAGCGCGCCGCCGCCCCACAGCAGGCAAGCTATAGCCAAGCCGGCTAGCCAGGGCTTTAAGCGGGGCCGCCCGGCCAGTAGTCTGGCGTACGCCAGTGCGATCAGCACCAGTATTAGCGGCAGGACGGGCAGAAGGTAACGCCCGTTGACGGCCACCGGCTGGCCGGTGTGCAGATAGGCCTGGTATTCTGTCACCCAGAGGACGATGATATAGCTCAGCGTGGCCATCATAAAGAACCGTATCACCTCCAAATTGTAACTTTTTAAGATCCTGTGCCAGTAGCGAACCAGCAACAGGAAACCCCCGGCAAAAAATACGATGGCGCCGATGGCCGGTACAGGGAAAGGCCCGCGGGTTTCAAATTGCCCGACCGGGCCATTCAAAGTAAAAAACAGCCTCAGCCACATGCCGTAAAACCAGTTCTCGGTAGTGTAGGCTATAGGGTTGTCTTTTACTTTGTCATGGGTCGGCGGCAGTGATTTTTTGGCCGCCGCCAAGTCATAATCACGCACCCAGGGCCCATAGGAGCGACACTGTTTTAGGCTCAGAACCTGGTTACAGTCGGGTACCGGTTTGTGGTAACGCACCATATTCACACCGTAGCGCTCCGTAAACAGCCCCAGGGCCAGCAAAACGGCCAACAGCAGTGTCCAGCGGGCTCGACGCCCGGTTTTCGCTAGGCCCGCCCTGAAAGCCGCCGCAATTTTGCGCCAGCCCCTAAAAGTGATCACCAATTCCCAAACAACATAGGCCGCTATGACCAATAACAGGGGTAAAAAGGCGTATTTTACGAGGGATGCCAGCAGTATGCAGGTTACCAACAAGGCCAATTGGTTCAAGTTAACACGCTTTTTACTTCGTAGTTCCTCGGCGAAATTGACCGTTAACAACAGGCTCAGGCCAACTGCCGGAACGAACAGGTTGTCGTAGTTAATCTGGGCGGCGAGCATCGGTACTACCGGGATCAACACAAAGGCCAGTAGCGAAACGTTCACCATTGCCCTTGAAGCGCCCACCTTGCCCAGCAGTTTCCTGAAGAGCACCAATCCGGAGGCGAAAAGACCTATGTTTATAGCCCGTAACAACATCACCTGGGCGACCTGGTTGTGAGTAAACAGGCTGATGAGCCGGTAGGGCCAGCTCATTAGCAAATGATATAAATACGATGGATCGCGGGCGATGGGCCCGTAAATTTCGGTGCCCGGCGGATTATAGCTCCAGAACGGCGACGGGTGATGGGCGTACAGCTTAATAACTCCCAGGTGGAAATCTTCGTCGAAGGCCATCGGGTAGCGGCCGCTTAGCGCGATCCAAGCGGCCTGTGCCACCAGCAAAAGAACTATAAACCTAAAAAAACCGGAACTGGCCAGAAGTTTGGTTACGTTTGTGACAGAAAACTTTAGTCGCGACATTTTAATACTTGCTATTATACTCACATGAAGCACAGCCTGATTAAACGCGCGGCCGCGGTGCTGATTCTGCTGGCCACCCTGGCCGTGTTTGTACGTTACTTTATTGATCACCCCGAAGTTCGGCACCGGCTGGGCCAGACATCACCCGGGTTGCTGGTGTTATTGCTAGCACTTTACGCCGGCACCATTCTGGCCCTGACCCTGAACGCCTACGCTACACTGCGCCTCTGTAAATTGCGCCTGGGTGGAGCCGAAACCTTTTTGGTCACGGCCTACACGGCGGTGGTTAACTTTTTCGGGCCCCTGCAGAGCGGACCGGCTTTTAGGGCCGTCTATCTAAAGAAAAAATACGACCTTAACCTGAAAAATTACGCCGTGGCCAGCCTGTTTTACTTTTTCTTTTACGGCGTCTTTAGCAGTCTATTTCTGCTGTCGGGCCTGCTCAAATGGTGGCTGGTGCCATTGGTAGCTCTCGGCTCCATGGTTGCGTTTGTAGCCAGCCGACAGGCGCTAATAGCTTCTCGTCTGGCCAAGTTAGATCTGGGAGGTTGGTACCTGATGGCGCTAGCCAGTCTATTGCAGGTCTGCCTTATCGCGCTGATTTATTACTCTGAATTACACAGCGTGGCACCCGGTGTCACGTTATCGCAAGCCGTGATTTACACCGGTGCCGCCAACCTGGCGTTGTTTGTGTCGATCACGCCGGGCGCCATCGGCTTCCGCGAATCTTTCCTGGTGTTTTCCAAACACCTGCACCACGTTAGTAGCTCGACAATCGTAGCCGCTAACATCCTAGACCGCGCCGTTTATATCCTCTTCCTGCTCATTTTGGCCGTGCTGATTTTTGGCACCCACGCCAGCCGCCGCCTGAAGTCCGTTACTGCGGACGAATAACCGTAAAGGTGCCCTGGACGCTATCCTGGGCATGGTCGTGAAAGGGAAAGCTACCGGCCTGGCCCAATGTAACCGTCAGGCTTTGGCCCTGGCTTAGAACGCGCTCCGAAATGCCGTCGTAGGAAATATGGCTTTCGTGTTGCCCGAAGGCCATAATGCGGTCCTGATTATCCAGATTAGTAATGGTCAGGCTGTCGCATTGCTTGGCATCGGTGTGAACGGGGGTTACTTTGTCGTTTTGGATAATTACTCTATGAACGGCCTGATGTTTGCCGTCACAACGACGCTCGGTATTCTCGAGCTGGGCGCTTTGGCTGTGCGTTAGCCAAATGGCCAGCGGCACTGTCGCTATCATCAGCAATAGAGCAACGGTCGCCATCAGCCACCATTTGGCCTTTTTATTAAGCATAGACATCTTCCGCAATTTTAACACGTAGGCCGGCGACAAGGTGTTATAGTAGAGAAAGCATGAGTTTTTTGACTTAAGGCGGATGGCGTGAGCAAAAAGGGTAACAAAAAGTACAAGCGGGTCTTCCTAGCCTTTATTATTTTGTGGTTTATAGGCTTGGTTGTTTGGTACCTCCACGCTAAGAATTTTGCAGTGCTGAACCCACGCGGGGTAGTGGCTTTTAGGGAGCGGCGGCTGATGATCACGACAGTGCTGTTGGGCCTGCTGGTGGTAGTGCCGGTTTACATTCTGACCTTTTCGATCGCCTGGCGCTACCGCGAGGGCAACAAGAAGGCCCGCTACTCGCCGGAGTTGGCCGGAAACAGATGGGCCGAGACCGTGTGGTGGGGTATTCCGCTGGCCATTATCGGCGTGCTGTCGGTGATTACCTGGAACAGCAGTCACGCCCTGGATCCGCACAGAGCTCTGCAATTGAGCGGCACGCCCATGACCATCCAAGTAGTGGCGCTCGACTGGAAGTGGCTGTTTATTTATCCCCAGCAAGGCGTCGCATCCGTTAACCTGGCGGAGTTCCCGGTCGGCACGCCGGTGACCTTCAACATTACGGCCGACGCGCCGATGAATTCGTTCTGGATTCCCCAGTTGGGCAGTCAGATTTACGCCATGCCCGGCATGTCGAGCAAGCTTAACCTGGCGGCTGATAAGCCCGGCAGTTACGACGGCTCTTCGGCCAACATCAGTGGCCGGGGCTTCGCCGGTATGCGCTTCACGGCCCAGGCTACCTCGGAAGCCGATTTTAACAATTGGCTGGGGATAGTTCGCAGTTCGCCGGACAGCTTAGGCATGGGTGATTATAAGCGTCTGGCGCGGCCCAGCGAGAACAATCCGGTCCAACTTTACGCCTCGGTCGACAGGGATTTGTACAACAAAGTACTGCTTAAATACATGGTGCCGGGCGGGGAATGATATGTTAGGAAGACTCACTTGGTCAGCCCTGCAACACAACTACATCGTGACCATTGCCCAGGTTACCATGACACTGGGCCTGCTCGGATTGGTTGGCTTTATAACCTACAAGAAAAAGTGGAAGTGGCTGTGGCGCGATTGGCTGACCTCGCTCGACCCCAAGAAAATAGGCGTTATGTACGTGGTGGTGGCTATAGTGATGTTGTTACGTGGCGCCACCGACGCCGCCATGATGCGCGCCCAACAAGCCACCAACGCCCACTTTTTGAGTTCCGACCACTTCCAGCAGATATTTTCGGCGCACGGCACGATTATGATTTTCTTTGTGGCCATGGGGCTGATGTTTGGCCTGATTAACCTGATTATGCCCCTGCAAATCGGCGCCCGCGACGTGGCCTTTCCGTTTTTGAACTCGCTGGCTTTCTGGTTGTTCGCGTCGGGCATGATCCTGGTCAACCTGTCGCTGGTACTGGGGGAATTTTCGGCCGCCGGCTGGCTGGCCTATCCGCCGCTCAGCGAGCTGGCCTACAGCCCCGGTGTGGGGGTGGATTATTGGATTTGGGCCCTGCAAATAGCCGGCATTGGTAGCCTTTTATCGGGCATTAACTTCTTGGTGACCATACTGCGGATGCGCCGACCGGGCATGACACTTATGAAGATGCCGCTGTTCACCTGGAGCGTTCTGAACAGCATGGTGCTGGTTATCTTCGCCTTTCCGATCCTGACGGCCACGCTGGCCATGCTGGCGCTGGACCGCACGTTGGGCATGCACTTCTTTACGGCCGGGGGCGGCGGCAACGCCATGATGTATGTTAACCTCATCTGGGCGTGGGGCCACCCTGAAGTTTATATATTGATTCTGCCGGCTTTCGGCGTTTTCTCGGAGGTGGTAGCGACCTTTTCGCGTAAGCCGATCTTCGGCTACACCTCTATGGTAGTGGCGCTGGCCTCAATTACTTTCTTGTCATTCACCGTATGGTTGCACCACTTCTTCACGATGGGCGCTGGCGCCGACGTCAACGCCTTTTTCGGCATCATGACCATGCTGATCGCCGTGCCGACCGGTGTTAAAATCTTCAACTGGCTGTTCACCATGTACCGCGGTCGAATTAAGTTCGCCACGCCGATGATGTGGTTTCTGGGCTTCGTGGTAACATTTTCGATCGGCGGTATGGCCGGCGTCATGATGGCCGTCCCGGCCATCGACTTCCAGGTGCATAACAGCCTGTTCCTGGTGGCTCACTTCCACACCATGATCATCGGCGGCGTCGTCTTCGGCTTCTTCGCCGGCTTAACTTATTGGTTCCCCAAGATATTCGGCTTCAGGCTTAACGAACGGCTGGGCCGTTATGCCTTCTGGTGCTGGTTTACCGGCTTTTTGTTAGCCTTTATACCCCTGTATATTTTGGGATTGATGGGCGCTACCCGCCGGCT
>CAYRPQ010000035.1:0-7133 GCA_964426315.1 uncultured Candidatus Saccharibacteria bacterium | reverse complement strand
CGCCGACGGCCAAGATCATCAAGATCAATAAGCCGGTGGTCGCTAAGACGGTGCCGTCCAACCTGACCGGCCTGCCTGTGGATCCATCGGTCAACCAGCGCCCAGTCACGGCGGCCATGATCGAGAACAGCCAGGACGCCCGGCCACAGTCCGGACTGGGCGACGCCGGCGTCGTTTTTGAAGCCATCGCCGAGGGCGGCATCACGCGCTTCCTGGCGCTATTCCAAGACACCGCGCCGGGCAGTATCGGCCCCGTCCGCAGTGCCCGTCCTTATTACGTACAGTGGGAACTTGGTTTTGACGCCGGCTATGCTCACGTTGGCGGCAGTCCGGAGGCCCTGGCCGACATCAAGGCCTGGGGCGCGCACGACCTGGACCAATTCGCCAACGGCGGCTCGTACCAGCGTATCGCCAGCCGGGCCGCCCCGCACAACGTTTACACCTCAATCAGCGCCCTGAACCAGCTGGAAGCTTCCAAAGGGCTGACCACCAGCACCTACGTCGGCTTCGCCCGTAAAAAGAAAGAAACGCCGGTCAAAGTGCCAACCGCCAAAACCATAGACTTCAACATTTCCGGCGCTCTTTATAACGTCCATTACGATTACGACGCGGCCCATAACCGCTACCTCAGGAGCGAGGGCGGTGCGCCGCAAGGCGACGCCAATAACGGCCAGCAGATCACCCCTAAGGTGGTTATTGCAATGGTCATGTCCTACGGGTTGGAGGCCGATGACCATCACTCGGCTTACGGCGTCATCGGCAGTGGCCAGGCCTTCATTTTCCAGGACGGCGCCGTCGCCATCGGCAACTGGACCAAGGCCGACAACACCAGCCAGATTAAATTCACCGACGCCGCCGGCAACGCCATACCGTTAACCCCGGGCCAGACCTGGCTGACCGCGCTGGCGGATCCCGGCCGCGTCACCTACGCGCCCTAGCCATGGACTACCTGCAGGCGTTCCAGAAAAATATCCGGCGTTCTTTGCTGGCCCTGATAACGCTGGAAAACATCCTGACTATCGCCATCGACTGGCAATTGACCGATCACACCCACCTGAGCCACCAGGCGGTGGCTGGCATTAGCCTGGTGGCCGGCCTGATTTTGAGCCTATCGGTGATCTGGCTGTTTAGTCGTTACCTCATGCAACCCCTGAGAGCCATTTGGCAGGGCGTTTTGCATATCAGCCCGACCGAGCACGGCCAGGCCTCGCCGGACGTCGCCAAATTGCGGCTGGGCAGGGAACTGGTCACCAGCCTGATGGCCCAGGTTTACCAGCTGTCCACGGTGGCCGAGCAGGCAACCACCGATAGCCAGACCAAACTGCACGACCTAAAGAATAATTTCGTGGCCCAGAACCTACCGCTACCGCTGGTTATGCTGGATCCGAGCCAAACCATTACGTTCGCCAACTCAGCCGCCGCAGACTATCTGGGATTGGCCGCCGAACAGATGACAGGCAAGAACGTTTACATGGTCCTGGACATGTCTTTCCCGAGCACCAACACTTTCGACAGTTGGCTTAAAGAAGTCAAAGTTAAGAGCGCCACGGCGGTTGAGAGCTGGGAGCGGGTGCGCCTTAACGTCCGCGACAACCACCCCGGCCGCCTGTTCGACCTGGCGGCCTACTACAACCGCGACAACCCGGACCACCAGGAAACCATGCTGGTGCTATTCGACCACACCCAAGAATACAGCCAGGACGACCAGGCGGTCAGCTTCATCGCCCTCAGCGTCCATGAATTGAGAACGCCGCTGACGCTATTACGCGGCTACATCGAAGTCTTCGAGGAAGAGCTGGAAGGCAAGATGGACCCCGAGCTGGAGAGCTTCATGCTCAAGATGCGGGCCATGGCCGACCAGTTGACGGCTTTCGTCAATAACATCCTTAACGTCGCCCGGGTGGACGACGACCAGCTGGAGCTCAGACTGCAAGAGGAAGAATGGAGCGCCATCCTGAAAAGCTCCATAGAACTCATCTCGTTAAGAGCCAAGGTCCGCGGCATCACCATCAAGTGCCGCATCCAGACCGGCCTGCCGCCGGTCGGAGTCGACCGCCTGAGTATCCGCGAAGTCATCAACAACCTCATAGATAACGCTATCAAGTACAGCGGCGACAGCAAGGTCATCAACATTGAAACCAAGCTCAACCAGGAAGGCCTGGTTGAAACCACCGTCCAGGACTTCGGCGTGGGCATTCCCAGCGGCGTCATGCCCAACCTGTTCACCAAGTTCTACCGCGACCACCGCAACCGCGCCCAGATCGGCGGCACCGGCCTGGGGCTTTACCTGAGCAAGGCCATCGTTAACGCCCACGGCGGCAACCTGACCGTCCGCAGTAAAGAAGGCGAAGGCGCCACCTTCGGTTTCACACTGTTGCCGTACGCCAAGCTGGCCGAGGCCCAAAAGAAAGCCGGCGAACAGGACATTACCCGCAGCGCCCACGGCTGGATCAAGAACCACTCATTATATCGCCGCTAAAATGGTAAAGTAATCATATGCCCGACACAGCCGTCGCCACCAGCCGCAGTATCCTCTGCATCGAGGATGAGCCGTTTATTAGCGAGCTGTACGCCCGCGCCCTGCGCAAGAGCGGCTACGATGTCACCGTCAAAGCCGACGGCGTCGAGGCCCTCGAAGAAGCCCAGACCAACAAATACGACCTGATTTTATTAGACTTGATGGTGCCAAACCTGACCGGAGTCGAGATCTTAAGAGCCCTGAAAGACCCGGCTCGCGTGCCGCCCCTCAAGGCCAAAATTATAATCGCCACCAACCTCGAACAGCGCGAAGAGGTGAGAGCCGACATCGAAAGCCACGCCGACGGCTACCTCGTCAAGGCCGAACTGACCCCTCGCGAACTCGTCACTTTCCTCGACAACATCAAATAAAGTCTTACATATCGCCGTCGCCAGCAATAAACTCATTTTCTCCAACCGGGCCACCCAGGCCGATGGCTAAGAAGAGTACAGCGCCTATGGCGCCGGCATCTAACTCGGCCGCCAGCTTCGCCGACTCGCCGAGCACGTTATTGCCCGAACTAGCTTCTACATGTGCCGGAACAAGCCTTGCTTGTTTTTGATGATTAACGCTGTCCTTGGTCAGATAGGTCAGACCAAGCGTAGCCCCGTAAAGCGCCACTAAACTCGCCCCGTACCGAACACTTCTGTTGATAAGCTCTGACATGCTAACCCCTTGTATATAGCCCTCATAAAACCATTGAGACGCTACCGTTGTCAAGCACAGGCTTGATGTCCGCAAGCTTGACAGTGGTGTATAATAAGCATTAGCCACGCGGGGACTTCGTAAGATTTACCCTTCGGACTTATTCACAAGCATGCACACTCCGGTCCCTGCAAGCTTTCAAACTCATTAGTTTCCAGCCCTAAGGATCAGCTCTGAACGGTAGCGAAATCCCGCTGTAAGCTCCACCTCAAACCCGTTTACTGGCCTCTGTCAGTTAGTCTTTTTATTACTTTAGAACACTTAGGAGATTGAGATGGAAACAATTGCTTTTAACCGCAAGGACGTTGAAGTAAGCTCGGTATTTTTTAGCCAGAACGATAACCAGCTACGCTTTGAGAGCTTCCCGCGCAAGCTGGTTTTTAAGGGCCGCGAGTACCTATTAGTAGAGTCATGAAAAATCAGAAACAGGAGAACGAGCTATGGAACCAAATATTCAGGATATGGCCAACAGCGATGGAGTATCAGTCCACACCGGATTCCCTAATCCGGCGCTGGATCGGCGCGGCCAAAAACAGGCGCTCGCGCTAGATTTGAACCAGTTGTTGGTGCGGCACCCCAGCAGTACCTACCTGTTTAGGATAGGCGGGCATTCGTGGGCCAGCCAGGGCCTGTACGACGGCGACGTGGCCGTGATCGACCGGGCCCCAGCGGCCCGCGACAGTGACCTGGTGATTGCTTGGCAGGACAGCGGCTTTGTGATCGCTAAACAGCGTTCACTGCCGGATGATGCCCACGTTTGGGGCGTCGTAACGGCCGTAATACACCAATATGCCGATCTTCGCCCTCATTGACTGCAATAACTTCTTCGTTAGCTGTGAGCGGCTGTTCCGGCCCGACCTGGAGGGCCGGCCCTGCGTGGTACTGAGCAGTAACGACGGCTGTGCCGTGGCGCGCAGTAATGAGGCCAAGGCGCTGGGCATCCCAATGGCGGCGCCGGCCTTTAAATACCGCCAGGTCTTCAAGGATCAGGGCGTGGTGCAGTTCAGCGCCAACTTCGAGCTCTATGGCGATATTTCGGAGCGCATCACACGTATTTTAACCGGCGTCACGCCGCGCACCGAGGTTTATTCGGTGGATGAGTCCTTTTTAGACCTCAGCGAGCTCGAAATCGCCGACTACACGGCCTGGGGCAGGGCCCTACAGCGCCGCTTATTAAAAGAGGTGGGCATACCGGTTTCCATCGGCATCGCCCCCACCAAATTGCTGGCCAAACTGGCGGCCGAACGGTCTAAAAAAGATCCCCAGCTCGCCGGCGTGCTCGACCTCTTCAGCCTGCCGCCCGGGGGCAGGGCGCCGTACCTTATGCAAACGCCCATCAAGGATGTTTGGGGCGTTGGCTGGCGACTGGCGCCAAAGCTCAAGGCCGAGGGCATTTTTAACGCCCTGGATCTGTCGCGGATGCGCCCCCAGTATGCCCAATCGCTGATGGGCGTCCACGGCCGCCAAATGGTCGCCGAGCTCAACGGCACGGCCTGTTATAAGTTAGAAATGTTCGGCAAGGTCCGCCAAAGCGTCATGCATGGCCGGCTGTTCGGCGAAGACACTAATAACTTCCAGGTGGTAGAGGCGGCTATCGCCAGCCTGACGGCCCGGGCGGCCTTCCGCCTGCGCCGTGAAAACCTGCTGGCCCGCGACGCCGTGGTCAGCCTGAGCACCAACCGCCACAAGCCCGGCTACCAGCGCCAACGGCTAGGCGCAACATTTAGCACCCCCACGGCCGACACCGGCCTAATAACCGCCCGGCTGGTCGATCTGGTAAACCAGAAGTTTCGCTTATCCATGCAGTACCACCGGGCCGACGTCCTGCTTTATAACCTGGGGGGCCAAGACCACTTCCAGACCGATTTAATGGGCGAAGTAAGCATAACCACCGATCGGGCCTCGCAAGCCCGCCTGGGAGCCGTAGACGCCCTAAACGACCGGTACGGCAAGCGCACCATCCGTTACGCCGCTGAAGACCTCAGCGCCGCCTGGGAACCGCGCCATCGCCTGCGTAGCCCGCGCTGGACCACCAACTGGGCCGAACTACCGCTCGCCCACATCGTCTAGCTCGGCATCCAGGCCTATCTGAATATCCAGGCTTTCTAATAAGTGGCCGGCAATATCACCCAGCTGCATACGACGGCCGGCCACCTCGATACGATCAGGATTAGCGACATTATCCAAAAGGTCGTCAACGACTTCGTCGGTCTGTTCTACAAAATACGTTAACTTCTCAATCAGCGGACGAGCGTTCGGTCCTTCGTAGCTATGGGGCGAACCCGACCACATGGCCACCTTTTTCTGATGTCCGGTCGGGGTGTTGCCACGTTCCACGACATAATCGTTGTGCTCCAGAAATGCGGCGCTAACCGCATCTACTTCCAGATCATCCTGGAAAGTGGCCTTAATGCTGTGACCACCGTTTAGCTGTTCGTATAACATAATATATTAATAACATGAATAGTGATAAATAGCAATGGTGACCTCACGGGGAATCGAACCCCGGTTACCAGGATGAGAACCTGGTGTCCTAGCCGCTAGACGATGAGGCCGCACGCGATTAAGAATGTTACCACATCTGTTAGCGGCCGTCCAGACGGCCGAAAAACATAACCTTGTTTAAGCATTTTTTGCTACACTGTTAAGCATGAGTATCTTCGGGTGGGGCGGCAAAAATGCGGGTGGCAAAAAAACCCGCTTGCCAGCCAACCTCCAGGACGAAAACCAGCGCTTCAAAGTCATCATCGATAACATCGAAGACGGCGTTATTTTAATTGACGACCAGCAAGTTATCCAACTAATTAATCCAGGCGGGGCGGGGCTCTGCGGCTGGCCGGTGGAAGAAGCCATTGGCGTCGATGTTATCCCCGTCTTGAAACTGGTCAACGACAAGGGCGTCGAGCTGGACGAATCGGACAATCCTTTGCAAAAAGTTTTTACCTCGGAGCAGAGCGTGAAGGGCGATAACGTCTTTTTGATGACCCGTGATAAGCGGCAGTTGCCGATCCGGCTAAACGTTTCACCTCTGCTCGATCACAACAAGCAGGTGACGGCGGCGGTGGCCGTCTTTAGCGACGTTAGCCAGGAAAAGGCCGCCGAGCAACAGCGGGCCGACTTTATAAGTACCGCCAGTCACGAGATGCGCACGCCGGTGGCGGCTATCGAGGGCTACCTGGCGCTGGCGCTCAACGACAAGGTTTCGACCATCGACACGCGGGCCAGGGGCTACATCGAAAAGGCCCACTCCTCGACCCAACACCTGGGCCAGTTATTCCAGGACCTGCTGACCAGCGCCAAGGCCGAGGATGGCCGGCTGACCAGCCATCCGATAGTGGTCGAAATAGGCGAGTTCCTGGAACAGCTGACCACCGACCTGCGGCTGGTGGCCGAAAAGAAAGGCCTGCTGATGGAGTTCGCGGCCGGCAATACCAGTAGTGTCGATGCCACCAAAGGGGGTGGCGGACGGGTCGTCCGGCCGCTGTACTACGTGCAGGTTGACCCCGACAGGGTCCGCGAGGTTATAACTAACCTATTCGACAACGCCGTAAAATACACCGACGAGGGTAAGATCACAGTCGGCCTGACGGGGAACGACCAAGTGGTGCAGTGTTTCGTGCGTGATACCGGGCCGGGTATTCCGGCGGCCGACTTGCCGCACTTGTTCCAGAAGTTCTACCGGGTCGATAACTCGGCCACCCGTACCATAGGCGGTACCGGCCTGGGACTGTTCATTTGCCGCAAAATCATCGAGCTCTACAACGGCCGGATCTGGGCCGAAAGCGAAGTCGGCAAGGGAAGTAGTTTCTTCATTAACCTGCCGCGTCTAAGCACCGCTCGGGCCAAAGAACTGATGGCTGTCGGCAGTAGCCAGACCGTCGTTAAACCGGTTAACACCGAAGGAACAGCG
>CAYRPQ010000034.1:0-7137 GCA_964426315.1 uncultured Candidatus Saccharibacteria bacterium | reverse complement strand
ACCAGCTGTTTGACCAGGGTCTGGGCCTGGACGCCGATGACGAAGCCGATGGCCAAGCCGACAACCGCGTGTTCGCGCAGGAAGTCCAGGAAGCCTCCAACGAACTCGTCGGAGCTGGAGATGACTATGTTGGGCTTGTGTCCGCGGTTGCTCTGAGGTTGCTCTATGCGGATTGTTGAACCGTTTGTTACCACCCTTGTCTGCTCAGGCTCGCCTTTTGGTGATTTGGTTGCCATAAAACTCCTCTTTATTATTTACATTTTATCAGGCGCCGGGATGCCTAGCAGTTCCAGGCCGGTCTTAAGCGTCACTGCGTATCTGTTAACCAAGGCTAGGCGGAGAGTTTCGCGGTCGTCGCCAATAACTCGATTGTTCTCGTAAAAACGGTTGAAGGTCTGCGCCAGTTCATATAAATAAGTACAAATATGATGAGGCATCAACTCGGCCACGGCTTTGTCGACAGTTTCGGCGTATTCACCCAGTTTGCGGGCCAGCGAGCGCTCGCCAGCTTGTAATTCGCCGCTCATTTCACCTGCCCCGTCAGCCTTATTCAGGATCGACCGGGCCCGGGCGTGGGCATATTGCAAGTAAGGCCCGCTGTTGCCTTCCAGACTGACCGATTCCTTGGGGTCGTAAATGATGTCGCCGCCAAGGCGGTTCTTAATAAAGGCGTATTTAATTGCACCGAGGACCGTGTCTTTATTGTCTTGGCCGCTTAACTCCTTGTTGGCCACAGCCGTGGCCTCCAGGATATCTACAGCTCGTAGTATGTTACCCAGGCGACTGCTCATTTTTAGGCCACCGGGCATCTTAATCAGGCCGTGAGTGAGGTGCGAGGTGGCCTCAACCAATTCGGGGCGAAACTGTTCGAGGCTTTTTAGGACGACTTTCATATACTCGGCGATATCATTGGCCGTTATGACGACCGATCGGTCAAAATGGTAGTCTTGCCACTTCAGCATGATCAGGCCGATGTCTTTGGTCTCGTAGGTTGGCAGGCCTTCGGAATTGATAAAAACGCGGGTGTGCAGGTCGTGTTTTTCGCCGTTGAACACAATTGCGCCGTCACTTTCTTCGTAAACATCGCCGACGTGCTCACGGACGGTCTTTAAACCGATTGGGGCTGTCTGACTCTCGGGGTAATATTTTTCAAACTTGGAACCGATACGGGCGTAAAATGCCTCGAAATAATGGTAGCTCCAGTCGCGGCAAGTCCAATATATTTGTGCGAACGGCGACTCACGGTCGTTATTGTCATGCAGTTGGTAGATTTGCTTGTTGAGGCTGGTAATCGCCTGCTTGTTGGCGTCGTTTTCTTCGTAGGCCGTGTTGCCCTCCACATAGCGGGCGCTTAACCAATCGGCTTGTTCGGCCTCCGGCAGTTCTTTGAGCTTTTCGGGGTGTTCGCCGCCGAGTTCCTGCAGAATGGCCCACATGGCCTTGGCAACATGCAGGCCGACGTCGCCACCGAAGTTAACGCGGTGGACCTCGGCACCGGCCTGCTCCAGCAGGTTGGCGATGGCGTCACCGACAATGCTGGTGTAAAGATGCCCGGCGTGCAGGACTTTAAAAGGGTTGGGGTCTGAGTATTCGGCCACTACGGTCTGTCCGGCCAGCGTTTTAGCGGGTTTGGATTCGGTGGCTTTCAACAGGGCCACGTCGGTCAGTTTGAGGTTTATAAAGCCCGGGCCGGCCACCGATACTTCACTCACCTGCTCTTTCAACGCGTCTTGGAGTTTGGCGGCCAAGGTTTCGGCGATCTCGCGCGGATTTTTGCCCAGTGGCTTGGCTAACTGCAATGCGATGTTGGTGGCGTAGTCGCCGAACTGTTCCTCGGGGCGTGTCAGTTCGACTTCGGCCTCCGCGCCGAACAGTTCGTGCGCGGCGGTCGCGATTGACTGCTCTAACTCCTGCTTCATCACACTAATGATAACAGATTAAGCTCTCGGTGCCGGGCGTAGCAGTCGGGCGCCTCGCCATATCACTCCGTACATACTGGCCAGCAGTACAAAGAACGAGGTCACCGTCAATACCATGCGTGGATAGGAGGCTGGGTGCTGTAGCCGGTCGGAGAGATCGAACAACAGGCCGCCGGGGTTGGTTAGGACATCCCAGCTGTTCCAGCGCAGATCACGGCCGATGTAAACCGCGAAGCTACACACCAACAGCGTCAGCGCCACGGCAACCGTGGCGGCTTGCGATTCCAGGCGGCGCTTGAGTTGTAGGTGCACCAGGTAAAGACTACTAAACCCCAGGATCACCCCCGTATATATGAACGATGTGAACATCACTGCGTCGTATAAAACGTTGACCCGCTGGACGTCGAGCAAGTGAATAAAATCGCTGATCATATAAAAACTGTTGGGCAGGAAAATCAGCCAAAGCACGCTGTAGCCCAGGGCTTCCCAGCTCGACCAAAGTTTGCGCCTAAGCAACGTTACCAGTCGCACCGCGAACAGCAGTGGCAACCAGGCTAAAAACAGGTTCCAGACCAGGTAATTGAAATCACTGCTGTGGTTGCGCCACGCCCCGTAGGTGAATAGACCGACACTCACCAGGCTGGCCGCCACTAAAGCCAACATAAATTGAATGCCCGGCGACCGCCTGTTCATATTGCCTTAAGTATACCAAGCGCCGATGACTATTTGTCGAGAAGCACTTTGAGCTTTTCGACCAGGTCGACGGGCGTGGGGTTCAGGCCGTTGAGAAGTGCCACGTACAAGCTAGTGTAGTCGCCGAAGTTAGAGGTCCAGAGCAGTTGTTGTAAAAGGCTATCGCCTTTCGGCTCGATGACTTCGGGCGCCGGGCGTTTGCCGGACAATAACCGCTCTGTGACCACGAAACGCTTCTGCACGCGCTCGTTTTCGAGGTTGGAACGAATTTCTACCACGGCGTACGGCTTGTCGACCGGGTGGCTGGACCAACCAATAAACTCATTGTGGTTAAATTCGGGGTATTGATTGACCCAGGCGACGTTTTTAGCGTTCTCGTTAAGGCAGATTTTGAACTTATTGGCCGCCGGGAAGAGTTTGGGGCCACTGTAAACGACTACGGATTTACCTATCAGCTCCAGGGCCAGCTGTTTGGCCGGGTTCTTGGCGGTTGGGATCTCGGCCTTCCAATCGGCTGTCTGGTCTTTCAGCCAGTCGGCGACCGAGTCCAGTTCGGCCTGGCTACCCTTCGGAATTAGCCCGAGAGGTTCCAATAACTGCACGAACGCCGCCAGGAAGAAGAAAGACGACATCCGCGGCTGGATACCGCCGGGAATCGTAAAAGTCGGATAGTTCTTTTCGGTGGCCTTGGCGGCCAGTTTGCCGCCGGCGGCTATGACCACGATTTGGGCGCCTTTAGATTCGGCGTCGGCCAGCGCGGCCAGTGTTTCTTCGGTGTTACCCGAGTAGCTGGAAGAGATAAACAGGGTATTTTTGCCAACATAGGACGGCAGTTCGTAGTCGCGCACAATGTCGAACGGCACCAGCGTGCCGGGCCACGACCGCAAAAAGACCGCCGGTAGTGCCGATCCGCCCATTCCGGCCAGTACCACATTCTGTATGCCGTTCAGGTCGGGCAATTTAACATCGTACCTGTGTTTTAGCTGTTGCCACTGTTTCTCGGCCACGCCCAGCGCGTCATCGGCGTCCCGGTCGTGGATCATCTTAAGGTCATCGAGCATATTACCTCCAAACTTCTTGTGCTTTTACTGTAGGATTGTATATAGTATAGCCAAGAATATCGTTTAGGGGGAATAATGTTTGGGCACCACGATGATCATGATGGCAAAGATGAGCACGGCGAGCCGGTAGCTCATGACGAGCACTCCGGACAGTCGCACGAAGAGCACCCGACAGAAACGACCAACCAGGTGGTGCATCCCGGTGCCGAAGAGCACGAACAGGCTCCTGCCGAGGAACCGCCCGTAGTGGCGGCCGAATCAGCCAGCGACGTGGTCGCGACCCCCGCCGACACACCCTCAGCTGACGATTCAGCCGGTCCTCAGGACACCGACACCTTTGACGCCGGTGCCACAGACTCAGCCGGTGATGACCAGCCTTGGCAACACCCTGGTACGCCCATTGACGACGACTCCGCTCACGACAAGCACGATGAAGGCGAAGAACCCCTGAAAGACGAAGTCGCGGAGCCGATCAGCGACGTGATTTATCCGGCCGGCCTGCCCAAGGCGCCGACTTTCCAGCATGGCGGCTCGAGCACTCCAAGCCCGGCGCCGACAAATGATGATGACGATGCCGGGAGCCATGAGCTGGTCGACATCAAGATCAAAGCCCTAGACGAGTTAGCGCCCTTGATCGATGACCTCGACATGCCTCCCGAAGAAAAATTCCGCACCATCATGATGATGATCCAGGCCAGCGATAACCAGGACCTGGTCAACAAAGCCTACGCGGCCGCCCACAGTATCGAAGACGAAAAAACGCGCGCGCAGGCCCTACTTGACGTCGTTAACGAGATTAACTACTTCACCCAGCCCCGCCAGAACCAGCCGGAAGTTTAGCTAAGCCTGCGACGCAGGTTTATTTGATACGCTATTGAGCCTATTAACGTCGTGGCTACAAAGATGGCCGCCGTTTCACCCGGTCCGGTATTGGTGAGCTGTCCGCCCTGGCTTGGGGCGGTAGTGCTTGTGGCTGGGGTACCGGGCGTGGACGAAGTTGTCGGCGAAGAGGTGTTGCTAGGACTGGGTGTCGTGCTAGCGGTTTGCGCCGGTTTTGACGTACCCTCAGCTTGGGTAGCGACAGCGGAATGCGCCGGCTTGCCGCCGTTACTCTTGCCTGACTCGACTTTTCGGGGCTCGGCCTTGCGTGACGGCGCCGTCTTGTCAGACTGGGCAATAATCGTAGTCTTGCCGTGAGCGTCGGGCTTATCCTTGCCAATCACACCGGCGGCCCACAATATACCTGACACGACACCGACTAATATAACTGCCAAAATGATCAACCGTGGTGCGGCACGCCTCCAGTCGATTCGCGACCGGGAAACGGTTTGCTCGGGCAGTGACCCGGGCAATACTGGCTGGCTCTCACTTATACTTTTGGAACGTCTGAAAAGTCTCATGACTTCACTATACTACCGCAGGGCTAACAGAGAAAGCAGTAGCGTTTTAAGAAGTTACATCATGCCGCCCATGGCGCCGGACATGTCCGGGCCAGGAGCCGCTTTCGGTTCGGGAACGTCAACCACCAGGGCGCCCATGGTAATGGCCGTGCCGGCGATCGAAACGGCATTCTGGATAACTTCTTTGGTAACCCGCGTCGGGTCGACGATACCGGCAGGCTTAAGGTCAACCATTTTCGAACCGTCGTTGACGTCGACCCCTACCAAACCTTTGCCTGTTCGCACCTGATGCAGGAATTCGTCCGGGTTGATGCCGGCATTGTTGAGCAGGATCCGGAAGGGCTGGTCTAGAGCGCCTTTGAGCAATTGGCCGCCCGCCGATTCGGAGTTCGCGCCGGAGACTTTAATGCCCTCCGCCAGGTAGACCAGTGTGGCGCCGCCGCCGGGTACGACACCCTCGGCCAAGGCAGCCTTAACGGCGTGGACGGCGTCGTCAACGCGGAACTTCTTCTCTTCGATCTCGGTTTCGGTGGCACCGCCAACTTTGATGACGGCAACCTTGCCGCTCAAAGCGGCGCGGCGTTTCTCGAGGTTTTCTTTGTCGTATTCGCTGGTGGCGGCATCGGCCTGAGCTGTAATTTGCTTAATACGGGCGTTGATCTCAGTAGAAGTGCCGTCGCCCTCGATGATAGTAGTTTCATCTTTGTTGACGATTACCCGGCGGGCGCCGCCGACCACGTCCACGTCGACATTCTCGAAGGTCATACCGGTGTCTTCGGAAATAACCGTGGCGCCGGTCAAGATAGCGATATCGTTCAGGACATCCTTGCGGCGGT
Source organism: uncultured Candidatus Saccharibacteria bacterium (assembly GCA_964426315.1). Lineage (GTDB taxonomy): Bacteria > Patescibacteriota > Saccharimonadia > Saccharimonadales > UBA4665 > UBA5150. Next base: position 1,228 of record CAYRPQ010000034.1, on the reverse strand, counting down.
CACCGAAGGCCGGAGCCTTTATGGCTACGGTGTTAAAGACGCCTTTCAGGCGATTCAGGATCAGCGTGCCCAAAGCTTCGCCCTCTACGTCGTCGGCAATTAGCACCAGGTCTTTTTTACCGGTCTGGGCCAGTTTTTCTAGTAGCGGCAGGAATTCCTGGATGCTGGTAATCTTACGGTCGGTAATAACGATAGCCGGTTTGTCGTAAACGGCTTCCATGCGGGCCGTGTCGGTCACCATGTAAGGGCTGACGAAGCCGCGGTCAAAGGTAAAGCCCTCGACGACTTCTTTCTCCATTTGCAGGCCCTGGCCTTCTTCGACCGTGACCACACCATCCTTGCCAACGGCGTCTATAACGTCGGCGATTAGGGCGCCGATTTCGGCGTCGCCGGCCGAAATGGTGGCCACCTCGGCCACGCGGCTCTTCTTGCCCTTAATGTCTTCCGACATGCCGGCTAGCTTGGCGATAACGTCGTGGCTAGCGGCTTCCAGGCCCTTGCGCAACTGCATCGGATTGTGCCCGGCGGCGACCAGTTTGTTAGCTTCGTTCAGGATGTGGTAGGTCAGCACGGTCACCGTGGTGGTGCCGTCGCCGGCTACATCGTTCATCTTGCTGGCGGCCTGTTTGATCAGCTCGGCGCCGACTTTGTAGCCCAGGGTTTCGTCGTCGTCATCGGCCAGCTCCACGCCCTTGGCGACGGTCACGCCATCATGGGTGACGGTCGGCGCGCCATAAGTCTTGCTAATAACCACGTTACGACCCTTGGGGCCCATCGTAGTCTTCACTGCGTTATAAAGAACTTCGGCGCCAGCCAGCACGCGGCGGCGGGCGTCATCATCATAAAAAACTTTCTTGGCCATTATTTAACCCTCGCTAAAATATCTTCTTCTTTAACCAGGATGTACTCCTGGCTGTCCACTTTTACTTCGGTGGTACTGTAACTTTTATAAACGATCCGGTCGCCGACTTTGACCTGCTTGGCGTTGGGGCCGGCGGCCACGACCAACGCGGTCTTGGGCTTTTCCTGGGCGTTTTCGGGCAGGTATAGGCCGCTGGCTGTCTTGCTCGAAGCCTCTTCACCGACGGCGACTACGTAATCACCCAATGGTTGCAATGGCGTGCTCATCAATACCTCCGTTAGATTCACTTAACAGCTATTCCCTCGCACAGGACACCTGTTTCTAGCACTCACTATACCCGAGTGCCAAAATCGCGTCAAGATAGTT
>CAYRPQ010000033.1:0-7473 GCA_964426315.1 uncultured Candidatus Saccharibacteria bacterium | reverse complement strand
AACTGGCATTTTAAACGTTACGGTGTTTACCAGGCGCTGGCGACGGCCCAGGTGGTGCTAGATGTGGTAATCATCACCGGCGTGATTTACGGCAACGGTGGCATCGAAAACATCGCCATCATGCTCTACGTCATACCGATTGTCATGTCGGGTGCCCTGCTAGGGCGGGGAGCCATTTACGCCACCGGCGCGGCGGCGTCGGTCATTTACGATCTTTTAATTACTCTCGACCACTTCGGCACGGTCAAGTCGCAGAGCATACTGGCGCCTCAGTTGCACACCAACACCGACTTCTTCGTCCAGACCATCTTCTTCGCGCCGGCCATGTTGCTGACAATCACGGTTATTACCGACTTCGTGGCGAAGCTGGTACGCGAACGAACCGAGCTGGCCGTAGAGCTAAAGGCCGAAACCACCCAGCGGGCCGAAATCGAAGCTATCATCGAAACTATGGGTAGCGCCCTGGTGGCCGTCGATCCCGAGGCTAACATTAAGCTGGTAAATGATAGTTTCGAGGCCTTAACCGGTTGGCAGAGACAGGAGGTGGTCGGAGTTAATATCGATAAAATCCTGCCCTTACTCGACGAAAACGGCCAACGCGTCAAAGCCAGCGACCGGCCCTTGCTGAAAATGCTTAGCCGGCACAACGACGGCCAGGCGCACGGCGTGGAACACATAAGCCAGTATTACTACTCTCGCAAAGACGGCTCGTTGTTTCCCTTCGTCAGTTCCCTGGCGCCGATCGTTTTGCGCGACGATGTAATCGGTGGCACGATGGTTTTCGATGACGCCACCAGCACCAAGAAGATCCAGCAACTGAAGAGTAACTTCGTGGCGCTGGCCTCGCACCAGCTCAAAACGCCGGTCGGTGAGATCCAGGGTTACGTCGAGAACATGATCCAGGGCATCACCGGGCCGCTCAATAAGAAACAGTTGGAGTATTTAAAATCGATCGACGAAATAACCATCCATGCCATTAAACTGCTGACCGACTTACTCGACATCACCGTTATCGAGCGGGGTGACCTGCGGCTCAACCTACAGCCGGTGCCGCTGGCCGATATAGTCGATAAGGGCGTGGCTATATACCAGGGTCGTTTACAGCAAAAGAACCTGAAAATTAATGTGGTGCCGCCACCCGAGGCCATAACCGTGCGGGCCGACGGCGACAAGTTGGTGGAAGTGTTCGGTAACGTGCTGGCTAACGCTGTCAGCTACACCAAGCAGAATACCGCCATTACGGTTGAAACCGGCGAAGAAGGTGATTATGGCGTTATCCGCGTCACCGACCAGGGCCGCGGCATGAGCCAGAAAGTCATCGATAGCATTTTCCAGAAAGACAACGTGCTGTCGGCCGCCCCCGAAGCCGAGGGCGGTACCGGCATCGGCCTGTACCTGGCCAAACAGCTGGTAGGCCTACAAAAGGGTGACATTGGCGTGGTATCATCATCTGATAAGGGCACTACCATAGTTATTAAAGTTCCGTTAGGAGGAAAACATGGCTGACGAACCAACCCAATCCAAACTAATCCTGCTGGTGGACGATGAACTGCCTTTTCGTCAAATTTACAAGGATGCCGTGCGCACCCTGCCCGGCGTAGAAGTTATCGAAGCCGAAGACGGCGAGGAGGCCCTGGCCTCGGTCAAAAAGCACAGGCCCGACCTGATCCTGCTCGACCTAATCATGCCCAAAATAAACGGCTTCAGCGTTTTAACCCAGCTTAAGAACGATCCGGGATACAAAGACATCCCGATAATCGTCTACTCGGTGCTCGGCGGCGAGGCCGACATCGAAAAGGCTATGAAGCTTGGCGCTAACGACTTTACGATCAAAGGCCTGACGCCGGCCAGTGAAGTGGTAGCCAAAGTTAAGCGCCTGCTTGAATAGACGGTAGCAATCGGACCGGCCTTTGTCATATACTTGTTAGACATGGGAAAAGCGCAAATTGTTGTCTGTGGGTCGATCGCCATCGACCGGATCATGAATTTCTCGGGTCATTACCGCGAGTTAATCGAATCCAGTAAAATCGAAGTCCTGTCGGTGAGCGTACTGGTCGACAGCCTGGATATATCGCAAGGCGGCACCGGCGCCAACATCGCTTATAACCTGGCGGCTCTTGGTGAGGCGCCGGTGCTGTTGGGTGCCGTCGGGGCGGACGCATCTGATTATTTGGTGCGGCTCGCTAAGCTGGGCGTTGATGTTTCCGGCGTTTACAACAGCCGCTTGGCCACCGCCTCTTTCAACGTGCTTACCGATAGCGCCGGTAACCAGGTCGGCGGTTTTTACCCGGGCGCTATGTCCGACGCCGAGACATTGAGTTTTGCTCCTTGGGCCGGTAATAAGGATGCTTTGATTTGCCTGTCGGCGCACGACCCTGTCGCGATGCGTAGGCAGGTGGCCGAGTGCGCCGAGAAGGGCCTGCGATTGGTTTACGATCCCGGCCAACAGGTCAGCAATATTTCGGGCGACGATTTGCGGGCCGGCGTCGAGGCGGCCGAAGTCGTTATAGTCAACGAATACGAACTTAGCCTGCTGTCCAAGAAAACCGGCCTCAGCGAGGCCGACCTCCAGGCCAAGGTGCCGGTTCTGATCAGCACGCACGGTGAACACGGTTCGGTTATCAGTGGCAAAGAGCACACCGAGCCCATTAAAATTGCCAGCGCCAAGCCGGCCAATATCACCGATCCGACGGGCGCCGGCGACGCCTACCGGGCTGGCTTTTTATATGGTTATTTGCGACAATGGGAACCAAGAAAGTGCGGACAATTAGGCTCGGTGGTGGCGTCGTTTGCCCTGGAGCAACACGGTACGCAGGCCGAACTGGCGCCGGAATCCATTGCCCGGCGTTATCAAGAAAACTTTAACGAGGAGATCGAGCTTTAATGGCGGATTACAAAGTCAAAGACATTAAGTTGGCCGAGTGGGGCCGCAAAGAAATTACCTTAGCTGAAAAAGAGATGCCCGGGCTGATGGAACTACGCCAAGAATACGGCAAGGCCCAACCGCTGAAGGGCGCCCGCATCGCCGGTTGTATTCACATGACCATCCAAACGGCCGTGCTGGTCGAAACCCTGCAGGCCCTGGGCGCCGAAGTCCGCTGGTCGTCGTGCAACATCTTCTCTACCCAGGACCACGCCGCCGCCGCCCTGGCCGCCGCCGGCACGCCGGTCTTCGCCTGGAAGGGCGAATCCGAAGAAGAGTACTGGTGGTGCATTGAGCAAACCCTGAAGTTCCCCGGCGGCAAAGGCCCCAATATGTTGCTCGACGACGGCGGCGACTTAACCGCCCTGATTCACGATAAGCATTCCGGACTGCTCGACGAAATTAAGGGCGTTTCCGAAGAAACAACCACCGGCGTCAAACAACTGCACAAGTTCATGGAAGACGGCACGCTGAAGATTCCGGCCATTAACATCAACGACAGCGTTACTAAGTCTAAGTTCGATAACCTTTACGGTTGCCGCGAATCTTTGATGGACGGCATCAAGCGCGCCACCGACGTTATGATCGCCGGCAAGGTGGCCGTGGTAGCCGGGTATGGCGACGTTGGCAAGGGCAGCGCCCAAAGCCTGCGTAACTTCGGCGCCCGCGTGCTGATTACCGAAATTGATCCCATCTGCGCCCTGCAGGCCCTGATGGAAGGCTACCAGATCGTCACCATGGAAGAAGCCGCGCCCTTAGGCGACATTTTCGTTACCGCTACCGGTTGTAAAGATATCATCACCCTCGACCATATGAAGCAGATGAAAGACACCGCCATCGTTTGTAACATCGGCCACTTCGACGACGAGATCCAAATGAAACAACTCAGCGAACTGCCCGGCGTCAAAAAGATGAACGTCAAACCCCAGGTCGACGTCTACACCCTGCCCAACAAGCACCGCCTGATAATCCTTTCCGAGGGACGTTTAGTGAACCTGGGCAATGCCACCGGTCACCCGTCGTTCGTGATGTCCTGCTCATTCTCTAACCAGGTACTCGGCCAGATCGAGCTTTACACCAACAACAGCGCCTACGACATCGGTGTGCACCGCCTGCCCAAACACCTCGACGAAAAGGTTGCTGCCGTACACATCAAGGCGCTGGGTGCCCACCTGACCCGTTTAACGCCCGAACAAGCCAAGTACATTGGTGTGCCGGTCGACGGCCCGCTTAAGCCTGACCACTACCGCTACTAGCCGCGTGTACGAACCACTGGCGGCCGGCGGCATCGTCGGCCCTGATAGCTCCGAGCAAGGCGTCCACGTTGGCAAAAGTCTGGTTCGCCCGGTGGTAGTGCCTGACATCCAGTCGGATCGGTAAATCGTAATAATCCTGGTCGGGTATGTCCAGCAGGTAGGCTTCTACCCGGCGGTCAGTATCGCCCATGGTGGTCGGCACGCCCACGAATATAATCGCCGGGTGATTGGCGAATCCGGCCAGGTCGGCATAGCCGAAATAAACCCCATCCTTAAGGCCGGTCTTCGTGATCAGGTTGGCGGTCGGGTAACCCAACTTACGACCGTTACCCTTAAAACGAGTGACGGTGCCGTCGATTATCACTGCCTGCATACTTACATTATAGGCTAAGTCAGCAGTCGGTCGTTGCTGAGCGACATGAACTGTCGGGTGTCCTGGACTTGGCCGCCGGCGGCCGTCGGGCGTTTAGCCGGCGCTTCGGCGACATCTTCAAATCCGGCCTTGTGGTAAACGTGAACCGCGCCGCCGTTAGATTGCCAGGTTTCCAGCCATAGGTTTTTAGCGTCATACAGAACGGCCGAGCTATCGGCCATTAATTTTGTAAACGGCGTCGCCAGTCCCTGCCCCTGACCGATCTGGCCGATGCGAATAGCCAGGGTGTTTTCACCGTCCGGCACGTGGCTCGATCCGGCGGGCCCAACCCAGCCGTAACCGGCCAGTCGCAAGCCGTCGGCGTCTTTTTTTACCAGCAGGAAGACGGCGCGGTGTTTGGCCAGCCACTGCTCGGTAGCGGTAAGGTCTTTAAAGCGGGAGCCGATGTCGTTGGGGCAGAACTCGCGGATGGCCGGTTCCTTGGCCATTTCTATGATGTCGGCGGCATATTTACGGCTAAGGCCGAGACGAACTTCGTAACCGGCCGAGGCCAGCTCGTCGGCGGCCTGCTTGCCGGCCGGTCCAAGCTTTTCGATAGGCAATTCTGCGGGGGTTTCCGCTAAGGCGTTGGGAAATTGATTCATAGCAGTTCCGCCAGTCTGGAGGCGATGCGATCGGCTCGCTGGCCCGCGTCGGCGGCTTCCACCATCACCCGCGCTAATGGCTCGGTACCGGAGGGTCTTATAAGGAGCCGGCCTTTATCGCCTAGGTCTTGGGTTTCCTGCTTGATATAAGCCGCGACTTCGGGCTTTTCGAGGAGGCTCTTATCGACCAAAGGTATGTTAATAAGCGTTTGGGGCAACATCGGTACCTCGTCGCGCCACTCAGCCAGGCTTTTGCCAGAAGCTTTAACGGCGGCCAGGGTACGAATCGCGGCCAGCAGGGCGTCGCCCGTGGCCAGACGATCGGCCAGGATGATATGCCCGGACTGTTCGCCGCCTAGGCTGTACCCGCTGTCGCGCAGGCCTTCCAGCACGTAGCGGTCGCCGACGCCGACCCGCTTAACGTCTATGGTGCGTGCTTTAAGAGCATTCTCAACTCCCAGATTACTCATCGCCGTCAGGACCACGCCCTGCAGGCCGCCAGCCACAGCCAGGATGTATAGGATGTGGTCGCCGTTCACTTGACGGCCTTGTTCGTCAATGAGCATTAAGCGGTCGGCGTCGCCATCGAGGGCCACACCTAGCTCCAGCTGGTCGTAGACGACTTTCTGGCTAAGCGCGTCGGTGTTAGTGGCACCACAACCCTGGTTGATATTACGGCCGTCGGGCTGGTTAAAGAGGGCTGTTACCTGGGCCTCCAACCGCGTAAAAACCCTGGCGGCCAGGCCGCTGGCGGCGCCGTTAGCGCTGTCGACAGCCAGGCTCAAGTCAGCCAACTTATAACCTTCGGCGCTGTTGACCAAGAAATCTTCGTAGGCTCTCACCAGCCCGTTGTCGGCAGAGCTTTTGCCGGCCGTTCGCTCCGGTGTTCCCTGCACAATTAACTTGTTAAGTATTGTTTCCGTCTTATCTGTTAATTTGCCGCCGTTCTTATCAAAAACCTTAACGCCGTTGTATTTATAAGGGTTATGGCTGGCCGTAATCATAATGCCGGCAGTAAAATCGCGGCCTTCCCTAGTCAGGTAGGCCAGCCCCGGCGTCGGTATTATGCCGACCTGGGTCACATGCACGCCTACGGCTGTTAAGCCCTCGATCAAAGCCTTAACCAGGCCGGCCGACGATTCACGCGGATCGTTGCCGAGTACTATGCGCTGGCCGGGTTTGGCAAAATGGGTACCAACCGCCATGCCTATCTTCATGGCGCCTACCGGGTCTAGGGGATATTTGCCGGCCAGGCCACGAACGCCGTCGGTTCCGAAAAGCTCGCGCCCCTCGCTCACCGGCCGTCTCCGCTGACCAACGCGAATTTTTCGACCAATAGTTTGATGTCTTCGGGCGTATGCGCCGCCGAAATTTGCACCCGAATGCGGGCCTTACCTTTGGGTACTACCGGGTACGAGAAGCCGACCACGTAGATGCCTTGGTCGAATAGTTTAGCGGCCGTGTCGACCGCCTGGCTTTCTTCGGCGAACATAACCGGTGTTATGGGGTGCTCGCTACCGGCGACATCAAAGCCGGCCTTGGTCATTTCCTGCCTGAATAGAACGGTATTATCGGTCAGGCGCTGGCGTATTTCGGGATGTTTTTGGATGTGTTCCAGGGCAAACAACGAGGCGCCGGCGGTACCGACTTCCAGGGCGTTGGAAAACAGGTAGGTGCGCGAGCGTTGGCGCAGGTACTCGACAACTTCTTTAGGACCAGCGGTAAAAGCGCCGCCGGCGCCGCCCAGGGCCTTACCATAAGTGCTGGTTAAAAAGTCGATCCGGCCAAGCGTGCCAGTGTGTTCGGGCGTACCGCGGCCGGTTTCGCCGAGCACGCCTGTACCGTGGGCATCGTCCACCATCACCAGGGCGTTGTACTTATCGGCCAGGTCGCAAATTTCTTTTAGGGGGGCGATGTGGCCGTCCATCGAGAAAACGCCATCCGTGGCGATAACTTTTAGCCGCTTGTCGGCCACGCTCTTCAGTTTTTCCTCCAGGTCAGCCATGTCCATGTGCTTGTAAATAAGCCGTTCCGACTTGGTCAGGCGGACGGCGTCGATAATCGAGGCGTGGTTAAGCTCGTCGCTGATAATAGCGTCTTCCGGCCCGAAAAAGGTCTGGAACAGGCCGACGTTGGCCATAAAGCACGACGAATAGGTGATGGCGTCATCGGCTTGCACGAACTTGGCGGTGGCGGCTTCCAGCTCTTTATGGATGCCCTGGGTGCCGCAAATAAAGCGTACCGAGGCCTGGCCGAACCCCCAGCGCTCCAGGGCGG
>CAYRPQ010000032.1:0-7538 GCA_964426315.1 uncultured Candidatus Saccharibacteria bacterium | reverse complement strand
ACGCAAATAGGGGTTATAACAGCCGGGCGATGGCGGCCATGGTGTCGGCCTGGACCTCTTCTATGGAACGGTTGGCATCGATAACGATCGTTTTATCCGGGAACCGTTCAGCGCACCGGCGATAGCCGTCTGCGACCTTTTCGAAGTACTCCAGTGATTTACTCTCAAAATAGTCCGCCTTATCGGAACGGCGGCGGGCTCGTTCCACTGATGTTTTTACGTCGGCTTCGTAGATAATCGTCAGGTCGGGGGCTAGGCCCCGCATGCCGTTCTCAACATGCGGCCAAGTTAGCGACTCATCCAGGTCGCTACCGTACATCTCGTAGGCGGCCAGCGACAGCGGTCCGCGGTCCATCAAGATAATTTTGTCATGGCGCCGTCGGGAAGTAGTTTCAATAAGCGCTTCCTGGATAGCTACCGAAATATACAAGTTAACGGTCTCCGGCCTCTCCATGCCCGACAGCATTACCTCTCGCAGGGCTTCGCCAATCGGCGTTCCGCCCAGGTTACGGCTGGTCTCAACGGGCTGGCCGTCTTTTACAAGCTGGTCCCTCACCAGCTCCAGCTGGGTGGTCTTGCCGACGCCATCAATACCATCGAACACGATTAGTAAGCCGTTTTGGGGCAAGCTCATGCCTCAATTATGCCAGACGTGGTCATTTTAACCGATAGTGCTTATGTCGACAGCTATGGACGGGCCCATGGTAGTAGTGACATGAACGGCCTTTATGTAATTGCCCTTAACGCCTTGGGGCTTATTGGCTTTTATGCTAGTCAGCACGGCCTGTATGTTGTCGCGGATCTGAACGGGCGTAAAGCTGACTTTGCCGACCCCCAGGTGAACAATGCCGGTAGTATCGACGCGGTATTCGACCCGACCGGCCTTGGCCTCGGCAACGGCCTTGTCAATATCGGTGGTTACCGTTCCGCTCTTGGGGTTTGGCATTAGGCCGCGAGGGCCGAGCAAACGCGCATATTTGCCAAGCTTAGACATAAAGTCGGGCGTAGATACCAATACGTCAAAGTCAATTTCGTTCTTATCCAGTTTAGCCAGCAGAGCATCGTCGGCCACGGCTACCCGTACCGTCTTGCCGGTGCCGGCCGGCAGGACCAGGTTGTCACGGATGTTCTGGTCGGCCTGTCGCGGATCGACGCCCAGGTTAACGTGCAGTTCCACGGTGGCGTCAAACTTAACGTGACTGGTCTTTTTAGCCAGGTCCGCGGCCTCTTCGACGCTGTAGGTCTTGGTGCGATCAATTTGCTCGGCGCTCTTGCGGAAATGCTTGCCGCGGCGTTCTACGCGCGGACGATTAGGAACCACTACCGTTTTCGGCTTGTCTTCGGCTGTTTCGGCAGAAGCTTTGCGGGCTTCTTTAGCCTCTTTCTCGGCTTCCTCACGGAGGGCTTTGGCGCTGTGTTTACCGGCCTTGGTCAATATAGGCTCTTCGTCTTCATTAGTATCCGGCTTTTCGGTGACTTTGGCTGGCTTCTCCTGGGCCTCAATCAGTTCGCGAATCTGTGGCATCGTGCTCTTGGCGTCAACTTCAATGCCAAGCTCCTTGGCTTTTTCTAATAAATCTTTCTTGGTAGTGGGCATAAATTTCCTTTCGTGGTGCTAGCGGCCTACTCGGCCTCCCACAAATTAACTTCTTAAATCGGCACCCTTAACAATTTCATGAATGATTACGGCGAGCTGTTCAGCCGGCACCGGCAGTGCCGGTTTGTCGCGATGGTCAATCTCATCAGCCCTAAGGGCCAGGTGTCCTGAGGTTTCCAACGTTGGCGAGTGAGGCGTGTTGTCCTCGGGAGTGCCTGGGCCAAAATAGACCTTGTCCTTCTCATCAATCATCTAGCCTCCGACCTCCACGCCCATACTGCGGGCGGTGCCGGCGACCATCTTTTTAATGGCCTCTACGTCGTCGGTGTTCATGTCGGCGGCCTTTTCTTCGGCGATTTTGGTCAGCTGGGCCTGACTGAGCTTCTTTTCGATCTTTTCGCTGTTGGGGCGGCCGGAACCCTTTTGAATGCCGAGTTCTTTACGGATGCGGTCGTCCGTAGGCAAGCCGACCACGCGGAAGTCCATACTGCGGTCATCATAGATAACGATGTGGGCGGTAACTTCCTGACCTTGCATGTCCTTTGTGACGTCGTTAAACGGCTGGATAAAATCCATCATGTTAACACCGTACTGGCCGAGAGTGCTACCAACGGGAGGAGCCGCGCTGGCTTGGCCGCCGCGGATCTTCATCTTTAAATTAGCTTTAACTACTTTTGCCATAGAATTGTTCGAGGCGAGCGGGGCTCGAGCCTCTCCTTCCCTTTCTTAATTAATTTACTGCATTAAGACAGAAGTGCGTAACCCTTTTATTATACCCCAGGGATACCATCTTGGCTAGACCTCTGGGATTCGGGCAGACACATATCAATTGTGGCTCGCAGACTGGCAACCTCTGCTTGACCAGCTTCGGCTAATCGGGACGTGCAAACCGAGCCCACGGCTACTAAAATAATTTCGTTGGGCGGATCATGCTCCTTAGCACACGCGGCTAAAAGAGCCAGCATGTCACTATTGGCGGTCCCTATGATGTTTAGAACTTTAAAACCAATGTCATCGTAGGCTATTTGGGCCAGCGACTCAGAGACCCGTATAGAGTCATATTCATAATGAGGCTTTTTCTGACCGCTCATAGGTATATTATACACTAAACGCGCTTGACTTGCAAGCCGTCGAGTTCGACTGGGGTTTCGCGGCCGAACATGTTGACCAGTACTTTGAGCTTGCCCTTGGCGGCGTCGATTTCATTGATAGAACCGTCGAAGCCCTTGAATGGCCCGTCGATGATGTTGACCACTTCGCCGATGGCAAAATCAATCTTGTGCTTGGGCTGCTCGAGACCCATGCGCTTCTGGATTTTCTCGATTTCATCGGTCTCTATAGGTGTGGGATCGGTGCCGCTGCCCACGAAGCCGGTGACGCTGGGGGTGTTACGCACGATGTACCAGGCATCCTCGCTTAGCTTCATATGAACCAACACGTAGCCCTGAAAGATGCGCTTTTCGACCACGCGGCGTTTGCCGTTCTTAATTTCAATCATCTTTTCTTTGGGGACTAGGACCTCGAAGATCTTGTCCTTCATGTCAAGGCTTTCAGCACGCTGGCGGATGCTCTCGGCGACCTTCTCTTCATAGCCGCTGTAGGTGTGAATGGCGTACCATTGCTTGCTTGTGTCGTAACGTTTGTTATTCATAAAACTCTTTAATCTCTCAGTTAATTACTTTAATAGCACGTTTCGGAAGATCTTATCGAGGCCGAAGTCGACGGCGGCGATAACGGCGCCGAATACCAGGGCGAAAAGCAGTACGGCGAAGGTCAGGCGAAAGCTTTCGCGCCGTGAGGGCCAATGGACCTTACGTAACTCGCGCCAGCTGTTGCGAAGGTAAACCGGCAAAAGAATGCGGCCGATAAGTCGCAAAGGCTTCTTAAGCCAGGTGAAAGGCTTCCGGTTGAAGGCTTTACCGAGCCCTTTTCCGACCGGCTTAGCCACGGGGTTGACGATCTTGCCGGCGCCTAGCTTCAATTTGCTGGCCGAACTGGTCTTCTCAGGCTCTTCGCCGGCCTTAACCGCGCGCTCGCGGAAAGTTTCCGGGTTGCGTACCCGACGTTTCTTGCCTGCTTTATCCGGCTGGTCTGCCATACTGGCCGTTCCTCTTAAAATTAAAAAGCCTACAATAATCTGTAGGCGACTCTGTCAAGCTTAGCAATTTAGGGCCTCGGGGTCAAGCGCGTTTGCTATAGTTTAAGCATGTCGCTTACGCTTTTGCTAATAAGTATCCTGGGCCTTTACCACCTCATCAATCTGTGGCGACTACTCAAACACCGCGTGCAGGCCGATTACCTGAGACTCTCCTTTTGGCGCACTTTTTTATGGCTAGGCGGCCTCCAGCTGGTTATTGTATTGATATATGAACTTGTGTCGGCCAATAATACCAGTGTTCTGACCTGTCTTTACGTGCTCACCGGCCTGCAACTGGCCGGCGCCTGCCTGGTCGCTATGGCGACTGTCAGGAACCTACGCAAAACGGCGCCTACTGGGCTAAAGCTTCTCACTGACCACACTCTTCCCACGCTGACAGTCGCCGTTCCGGCCCGCAACGAAACAGATGACCTGGAGGCCTGTTTACGGTCACTGACGGCCAGTACCTACCCCAAGCTGGAAATCCTGGTACTGGACGATTGCTCGCAAAACAAGCGCACCCCGGCAATTATCAAAGCCTTCGCGCAGACTGGGGTACGCTTTGTTTCCGGCAAAGTCCCGCCTACAGGTTGGCTGGCCAAAAATTACGCTTACCGCCAGCTGGCGGAACAGGCCAACGGCGACCTGCTGTTATTCTGTGGAGTCGACACGCGCTTTGAGCCGGACAGCCTTGGTGAGCTGGTGTCGACACTCCTACAGCGCGATAAAACTATGCTGAGCCTTATGCCGCGCAACGTGCCAAAAAAACGTTTGGGCTTGCGGCAGTTACTGATCCAACCCAATCGTTACGCCTGGGAGGTCTGCCTGCCGCGCCACTTAGCGAAACGGCCGCCTGTGCTAAGCACCTGCTGGCTAATAAAGCGTGAGGCACTGCGAAAAGCCGGCGGCTTCGAGGCTGTCCGCCGCAGTATCCTGCCCGAAGGCTATCTGGCCCGGTACTGTGCCGCCAGCGGCAATGGCTACCTCTTCCTGCAGGCCGACCAAGCCGTCGGTGTTACCAGCCACAAAGCCGCTCAGGATCAGCAAGATACCTCACTACGTATGCGCTACCCCCAACTGCATCGCCGCCCCGAATTGGTGGCGCTGGTCAGCCTGGCCGAGCTTGCCCTATTCGTTTGGCCGCCGATAGGCATGCTAATAGCCGCCGCCACGCAGTTCTGGACGTTGGCCGGGCTGTCGGCAGGGGTTTTCGCAATAACCACATTGACGCATAGCGAAATCATCAATTTAACCTACCGGCGCTTCGTTCTACGCGGCCTGGTTTTACTACCCATAGCCGCGATTTATGACGTTTGGTTGCTCAACTACTCGATGTGGCAATACGAATTTGGTGAGGTTATCTGGAAGGGCCGAAACGTTTGCATACCGGTCATGCGCATCAATCCAAATTAGGTATGAACACCGTGAAGGTCGAGCCCTTGTTGAGCTCACTCTGCAAGTCAATTTCGGCGTGTATCAGGCGGGCAAGCTTCATTGTCACGTATAGGCCCAGGCCCGTGCCATTGGCCTGCCGGGTGCGGTAATCCTCACTGCGAAAGAACTTGTCGAAGACCCTTTCCTGGTCGCTCTTACTGATGCCGATGCCGGTATCGCTAACGACAAAACGAATACCCTTGGGGTCATTTTTAACCGTCAGGCTGACCTTGCCCTCGTGGGTGTATTTAAGCGAGTTGGTTATAAAATTTTGCAGGATCTCGCGCACATAGAGCTGGCTGGAGTTAAGTGTCTTAGCAGACGGATCCAGTTCCGTCTTGAATTCCAGACCCTTCTTGGCGGCTTCTTTTTCATAGCTAGAAGTGAGTTCTTCGACCAGCTCTTTAATGTTGATTGGTTCGGCGCTGAATTGCAGTTTGCCGCGTTCTGCCCGGCTTAGCGTCGACAGGTCATTAATCATGTCGCCCAGGAATAGTACCTGGTCGTGGGCGTCTTTAAGCGACTTTTTAATAGCCGTCTCGTCGCCGCCCTTGCCGACAATAAATTCAGCGTTGCTGATATTGCCCTCGGCGATGGCGATCGGCGTTCTTAGCTCATGGCTTACAACGCTAATGAATTCGTCGCGCTCTTCCTCTAGTGATTTTTCGCGTGTGATATCGCGCAGTAATATGACATAGCCTTGCTCACCCCTGTTAGCATAGCCCAAGTGGACCGGCGCGATGCTGATATAAAGATTTACCAGACTACCATCGGCGTACTCCAGGCGCAGGTCGCGGCTGGTTACGGGCAGTTTAGCGGCTTTAACCATGGCCGTGACATCACGCGGCTGGTTATCGCGGTCAATCGGTTTGAACAGCCGGCTAAGGGCACTACCGCTCCTGATGGTGTTGACGTCCAGGATGTTTAAAGCGGCGGCGTTATAAAGCACGACTTTCACCTCTTGGTCAACGGCAATGACGGCGTCGGCCATGCTATTGATAAGGCTGGTCAGTCGTTCGTGCTCCAATTGTTCGCTGGTCGGCGACTTAAACGGCATACCGACATTATGCCATAAGCGTTATGGGCTAGCTATCGAGCACGGGGTGAAAATCGTGCAGGCGGCGGCGCCGGGCCTTAGCGTCGGGTAAAACCTTATCCATGGCCTGCCAGAAGTCCGGCCCATGTTTCAGTACCACCGTGTGGACCAGCTCGTGCAATAGCACGTAGTCCACCAGGTCCCAGGGCAATTGCATCAAAAAAATATTAAGCACGATGTTGCCGTGCTGGTCACAACTGCCCCAGCGGCTTTTCAGGCGCTTAACCGATACTTTGCCATATTTGAAACCGTGGGCAGTGGCCAGGACTGCCAGCCTTTGCGGTAGTAATTGCCGGGCCTGACTGCGCAAAGCCCGTTCGGCGGCTTGGCGAGCGGCGGCTTGGACGGCCGGGCTGGTCGGTTTGAGGTTCGCCGGGTAGCGCACCGTAACGGCGCCGTCACTAACGCGTCCGCTGGCTTTGTGGGTTACCACCGGCAGTAACGACAGCCTGTGGGCTTTGCCGACTGCCTGGCCGTCTTTAAGATAAGCAACGGGTCGTTGCCGGGAAACTATCCAATCTTGGCGCGAGCTAGCGAAATCGACGCCGACTTTGTAGGGCGCCCAGGCTGGAATGCTGACTCGAACCTCGCCGCCGGCACCGATTGTCAGGCGAAGGTTCCGGTTTGTCCGGCGTTTATGAACCGTAACCAAGAGCCCGCTCGGCAATTTAAAATCTTTACCGGCCATAGCGCCTCCGTTCAGCGAATCGCAATGTTGCGACGGCTTATGTCGACGCGACCGGGGTGCTTTGGTACCAGGTTAACCAGGCCGGGTTTGATGACTCGCGAGCTGGCTTCGTTACTGCCGAGCACGCCTTCTGACCGGAGTTTGCCCACCACGGCGCTTTGTTGCATGTTAAACAGGTGTTTGCCGCTAACCACCACGTAATCTTCGCTAGCACCGGGATTTTGCATACGCGCGGTAAGGGCGTCGAAAGTCGTGCGGTCCCACTGGGCTGCATACTTGTCGTCGGCGCGGCGCCGATCGCGCTTAACATTGCGGGTGAAGGCGGTTTCCTGGTCCATCTGGAACCAGACCAATAAGGGCTTGGCGCGGTAGCGGTGGGCCATCTCGTAAAGCGCACGCCTCTGGCCACTACGAATGGCGTTGGTGTCGTAGGCCACGCTTAGGCCGGCCGCCAGGAATTCTTCGGTCATGTAGTCCATCAAGTGGTTAACGATGCCGTTTTCCTGCTTGTCATAACGAGGCTGTTCGAACAACTCGCCACGAATGCGGTCGGACTGCAAATGAGCCGCCTGGACGTTCTCGCAAA
>CAYRPQ010000031.1:0-7801 GCA_964426315.1 uncultured Candidatus Saccharibacteria bacterium | reverse complement strand
GCGAAAGGCAAGAAATGACAGAAGGAGTTGTAATGGCCAAGACGATTAAAGAACCTAAAGAGATGCAAGAGAAGGCTACCGACGGTGCCGGTAAAAACAAGGCCTTGGGGCTGGCGCTCGAATCAATCGAGAAGCAGTTCGGCAAAGGTTCGATTATGAAACTGGGCGAAACCCACACCGGCGTCGTAGAGACCACGCCCAGCGGTGCCCTTAGCCTCGACATTGCTCTGGGCGGCGGTATTCCCAAGGGCCGCGTTATCGAAGTTTATGGTCCGGAATCGTCTGGTAAGACAACTTTGACCCTGCACGCCATCGCGGCGGTACAGCGAGCCGGCGGCACGGCCGCTTTCATCGATGCCGAGCACGCTTTGGACCCGGGCTACGCCAAGCGCATTGGTGTCGACATAGATAACCTGTTACTCAGCCAGCCCGACAATGGCGAACAGGCCCTGGAAATCGTGGAGACTCTGGTGCGTTCTAACGCCGTCGACTTAATCGTTGTCGACTCGGTGGCCGCCCTGGTGCCGCGCGCCGAAATCGAAGGTGAAATGGGCGATTCATTGCCCGGCCTTCAGGCTCGCTTAATGAGCCAGGCCCTGCGCAAACTGACTAGCGTCATCAGCCGTAGCAAAGGCTCGGTCATCTTCATTAACCAGATCCGCATGAAAATCGGCGTCATGTTCGGTAACCCCGAAACCACTTCCGGCGGCAACGCTCTCAAATTCTACTCGAGCATTCGCATGGACATTCGCCGCATCGGCCAGATCAAACAGGGCGAGGAAGTCATCGGCAACCGCACGCGCGTCAAGGTCGTTAAGAATAAAATCGCGCCACCTTTCCGCCAAGCCGAATTCGACATCATGTACAACAAGGGCATCAGCGTATCGGGTGATGTGCTCGATTTGGCGGCTGCCGCTGATATCGTCGAAAAGTCCGGCGCCTGGTATGCCTACAAGGGCGCCAAGGTCGGCCAGGGTCGTGAAGCCACCAAGAAATACCTCGATGAAAACCCCAAAGTCCTGGAAGAAATAGCCGCCAAAGTCCGCGCCGTCGAAGCCGCCAAGGAGTAGTGCCACTGGCTATGAGTGATTATCCTCTCGCAATAGTGGTAGATGAAAATGATGAGCCAATTGGCGGCGCCAAGGTAGAAGAAATTGCCCAAAAAGGCCTGATACATCGCATAATCAGGGTCATGGTCGAAGATGGTGCCGGCAATGTGTTGTTACAAAAAAGGGTAGATAATTCCTGGGTATATCCGGGATGCTGGGATACCTCGGCCGGTGGCCACGTTGACGTCGGCGAGTCATACCTGGTCGCCGCTAAGCGGGAATTAGCCGAAGAGATCGGCCTGAGCGGTGTTAAACTTCAAGAAGTCGGACGTTTCCGCCATAAAGCTGAATTCAACAATCGTCGCTTTGACCGTTTTGTGGGCGTATATAAAACTTCCGTGCCTAAGAACACCGAATTTAAATTGCAAGAGAGCGAGGTCAGCGCAGTCAAATGGTTCAGCCTGGCTGAGGCCAGACAGTTGGCAGAGCAACATCCCGACCAGGTAACTGACGGCATCCCCGAAATTCTAAAACGCTATTACTAGTATGAAAATCACTAAAATAACCCAGCAGGCCAAAAGAGCGGATCGTTATTCGATTTTCGTAGAAGGAAAGTACGGTTTTTCCCTGAGCGAGAGCGCGTTGTTGGAATCTAGTCTGGCCAGCGGACAGGAATTAACTAAGGAGCAGGTCGGGGAATTCAAAAAGCTGTCGGCCGACGATAAGCTTTACAACCGGGCACTGCGCTGGGTGGCTATGAGGCCGCGCAGTCGCTGGGAAGTTCAGTTTTATCTGGAACGTAAACTGGCCTCCCCCACCCTTATCGAGCAAACACTTAACAAGTTAAGTAATATTGGCTTAATAGACGATGAGAAGTTTGCACGAGCGTACGTGAATGATCGTCGCTTGTTGCGCCCTACCTCGCGTCGCAAAATGAGCCTTGAACTGAGAAAAAAACGCCTGCCCGACGAGATAATAGAAGCCGCCCTCGGCAGTGAACACGAAGAAGAGAAAACCGCTCTACTAAGCACTATTGTGACCAAGCGGCGGCAAGCAAAATATCAGAACGACCTTAAATTGATGCAGTACCTGGCCCGGCAGGGCTTCCGTTACGACGACATAAAGTCCGCTCTGGAAGAATCTAAGCCGTAACCGTCGCCGTGGCCGGCGCTTTTTTGGACAGCTCGTTAATAATGACGCGCTTGGGTGTGATTTCGTTAATCTGGGTGCGATCGATGCTCAAACTGCCGCCCGTAAGACTTTTAAGGATGGATTGGGCGACGTAGATTTTCTGGATAAACATCGATCCGGTATCGGTGGCGTAGTCGCTAACTTTGCCGACCTTTTGCTTGTCTACCGTTACCACATGTTTGCCGATAAGCTCGAAGTTAAGATCCAGAACTTTCTTCAGCCTCACCAGCTCGGTCGGATCGGCCAGCACGTCGTGGTCGTTTATGACGTAACCGTTGGCCATAATTTCGCGTATGTCCTGGACCAGCAGTACCAAGCGGCTTTTGTCGAAGCGGTCTTCACAGTAGAAGCCTTCTATTTTTAAGCTATCGGGATTAATAATGGGTGCCACAACAGTCGCCACGGGCGTGCCTGTCCGCAGTGACATGACCGACTTATTGAGTAGGCTGGCGCTTAACTGCAACATACTTCAAGTATAACGCCTGACTGCTAATTACGCTTGAACAGCCCATTTATTAAATAATTTAATCTTTCAGGCACTTGCAAAGGGCTTGTGCTTGCCTGTGGCGATAGCCGTCCATACAATCGGCCTACTATGCGGCGGACAACCGGACAATTTCTATCGGCAACCATAGCGGGTTTACTGCTGGTGCTGACAAGTTTCCGGCCCGGCATCGTAATGGCAGACACGGCTGATGCACCCTCCCTCGTCATCAGCCAGCTCAAAATAACCAGTAGCAATGGGCAGTTCATCACGCTCTACAATGCGACCGGCGCGGCTTTGGACATGAGCCGCTACCAGCTGGAGTACTTTAACAATTACGATTTGGGCAAGGCCACCAGCAGTAAGCTGATTGCTCTGTCCGGCAGCCTGCCGCCGCATGGTTACTATATGGTCAACGACAGTTCCTTATTATTGTGTTACCAGCTGATGGTCGATTCTGTTTCGCTCGGCCTGTCGAGCACGGCCGGCTTCGTGGAAGTGCTGGCCTTTGATCAAGCCAGCCCCGGGGCAGCGGTGGCGCCGCGCCTGCAAGACTATGTTGGCTGGTCTAAAACGGCCGCCGCTGGAGCCCAAACACTATCGTCCAACACGGCCGCGTTCCTGCAAAGACAACCACTGGATAACCAAAATAACCCACTGATCAAAATAGCCGGGTCCGGTTCCTGGCGTAGCGTGCAGGCCGATCCGGCTAACGCCTGTGGTTTGGTAACTGCTAGCGGTCCGGTCACGCCTGTCCAGAGCGGTCTTAGCCAGTTACTACCGGCCACCGAGCCGCCGGTTACTATCCTGGTCGGTACCGAAGACAGCCCAGCTACACCGACCGCCTCTTTGCCTTCGAGTGACATAGGGCTGATGGCTCCGCAGATTACCGAAATTTTGCCTAATCCTATTGGCACTGGTAATGACGCGACGGATGAATTCGTGGAGTTATACAATCCCAATAACACAGCTTTCGATCTAAGTGGCTTTTCATTGCAGGCCGGGCTGACAACCCTGCATACCTACAGCTTTCCGGCCGGAGCCAGCTTACCCGGCCAATCCTTCACGGCATTTTACGCTGCTAACACCGGCCTCAGCTTTAGCAATAGCGGCAGTCAAGCCAAGCTGTTGGACCCTTTTGGAAACGCTATCAGTTCGACAGACGCCTACGGCACGGCTAAAGACGGCCAGGCGTGGGCGAGGGCCAATGGCAAGTGGCTATGGACCACCCAACCGACACCCGGGGCCGCCAATGTTATTAATGCTCCCGTTTCGACCAAGAAGGCCACTAAATCCACAACAGCCAAGAGCTCGAAGCCTGCCGCCGAAGTCGGTACTGCAAAAAAGACGGTGGGTAATGCTGGTTCTGGCGCTAATCAAGATGTACTGCCGAAGACCCCCGTACACCTTGGCGCGCTTGCCCTGATCGCCACCGTCGCGCTAATATACGGAGCATATGAGTATCGGGCAGATATCGCGAACCGTTTCCACCAGTTCAAGCGCTACCTTAAAGCTGGCGGCGACGATAGGTTGCCGCTTGCAGGGCGGCGAGGTAATCGAACTGGTAAGCGATCTAGGCGGTGGCAAAACGCTCTTCGCACGCGGCTTGGCAGAAGGCATGGGCAGTTCGGATCCGGTGACCAGCCCCAGCTTCACGCTGAGCAACCAGTACAAGGCGGGAAAACTGATCCTGCATCACTTTGACTTCTACCGCCTTAGCGAGCCGGGTATTATGTGGCAGGAATTGTCAGAAGTCCTGGAGGATCCACATAATGTAGTGGTGGTTGAGTGGGCCGCAATCGTGGAGGATGTACTGCCTAGCCGGCGCCTAACGGTTAATATTAAAGCAACGGGTGAGAACGAGCGGCAGTTGGAATTTGATTACCCGCAAAGCCTGGAGTACCTGTTCGCAAAGAATACTTAACACGTTAAGCATATGTTTATACTAACCGTTAGAACCGACAAGCCCACAGCCGAAATAGGCTTATATAAAGATGCCCAAAAACTTGCCTATGTGACCTGGCAAGCCCACCGCCAGCTTGCCGAAACACTACATAAGCAAATAGCCGGACTGCTCAAGTCGCAGCACAATGACCTTAATGATCTGGGAGGACTGATAGTTTTCAAAGGCCCCGGCAGTTTTACCGGTTTGCGCATCGGCGCTAGTGTAGCCAACGCCTTGGCCGCCGCCCTAAACCTGAAAATAATCGGTGCGGTAGGCGAGGACTGGATAGAACAAGGCCTCAAAACCTTAAATGCCGGTCTCGACGATAAGCAGGTCGTACCCGAATACGGGGCCGAAGCTCGCACGACTACCCAGAAAAAATAGACCCGCCGCCACCTCAATTGACAGGTTACCGATAACGCTTATAATTAGACCTAAGTCGTGTAGGAATAAAAAGACAATGAAAACGTTGTTTGAGGAGCTATGAGCGAGCCAACAAGAGTCGGGCTTGATGATACAACTTTCAGCGGCCGTCTGAGACAGCCGGTTCAGGACGTACCACGCCAGGTAGTTCGTCCACAGCCGCCTATGGAAGGTGGCTCGGCCCAGGTGCCCTGGACAACGCTCCCCGCACAGCCACGGGTAAACCAGCCGATTGAACCGCCTATGCCTCTAAAACCACCCGAACCACCGGCGGCGCCACAACCCGAAGTTAAACCGCCGCCGCCCATATGGGCCCAGCAACCTCAGCCCGCCGACCCGGTATTGCCACCGGCGCCGGCATCGCCCCCGGAGGAACCGATTCCCGTGCCGGCACCACAACCCGAGCCCGAACAACCTGCCGAACCCGAAGAGCCCGAGCCTCTCGCGGTCGTAAAACCTGAACCGTTCGCCGCGCCCGCCGATCCGCGCCCACAACCCTCCAAAGTATTACGCCGCCATTTCCAGGCGCCAGCGGCCCAGCAGGTCATAGCCAAACTGGATCCGCGGCACTATTCACGGGCCCAGCTGGGACTAAGCGGCCTGGCGGTATTTATCTTTGTGCTTGGCCTGACGGTCAGCCTGCAAACCATGCAAAATAATCATAACGCCATCGCCAAGGTGATATCGGCGGCCGGCCAGTCCGATAAACAATTTCAAAATTCGGTTCAGAATATCGGCCAGACGGCCAGCCAAATCACCGGCCGTCCCGACACTAAAACTTTCAGCGAGTACACGGTGGCTCCCGACCTGGCACGCTACATAGAAATCCCCAAACTGGGAATCGTGGCCCGAGTATCGCAAACGGGCATCACCTCCAAGGGCGCTTTGGGCACGCCCGACAATGCCTACGACGCCGCCTGGTATACCGGCAGTGTAAAACCGGGCCAGACGGGCGCCACCCTGATTGACGGCCTGATCACCGGCTCTGACAATAAACCGGCCATCTTCTCGGACCTATTGCGGCTAACCACCGGCGACCTAATCCAAATTGTCCGTGGTGACGGTTCGGTCGTAAACTACCGGGTAGTTGGTGCGCAAACATACAATGTTAATGAGCTCAGTATGCAGACGGCTCTAACATCTGCAGTTGCCGGTAAATCAGGCCTTAACCTCGTTTCTATGCCCGACACCGGGCATCCGATTAGCGGTCAGACAACACCCAGCGTGCTGGTTTCGGCCGTGCAAAGTTGACCGGACTCACCCACGCGGCGTATATTTAAAGCAGGAATTGCCAAGTTTGAGAGCGCATATCCTCACCCATTAAATTAATTCGATTTTCAGATCAGTTTACAGACTAGAGAAGTGATAGCGATTGTCTGGACCTAAACTTTTCTGCGCTAGAAAGGACAGTTATGATAGAAGCTTTGCTGGCTATAGTAGGGCTCGTTGCTGGTTTTGGCGCCAATACCGTCATTACCAAACAACGCCAGGGCTCAGCCGAAGAGAAAGTCCAAAAGGAATTACAAAAAGCTAAAAAAGAAGCCGAAAAGCTGGTGGCCGAGGCCCGCGAAGAGGCTAATAAGGCGGTGGACGAAACCCGCAAAGAAGAACAGACGCGGCGCAATGAACTTAAAGACCTCGAAAAACGCCTGGTGGGCCGCGAAGAGAACCTTGACAAGAAATTGGACGAACTCGACAAGCGCAACGAAAACCTTCGCAAGAGCGAAGACGAGGTCGAGCACCTTAAGAACGAGATCCGCACGATCCGCGGCAACCAGCAAGAAAAGCTCGAGAAGATCGCCAAGCTGACCAAGGCCGATGCCGCCGAAAAGCTGATGCAAATGACCGAGCGCGACATTAAGAGTGACTTGCTCGGGCTGATCACCAAATTACAGAACGAAGCCCGCGACAACGCCGAAGAGAAAGCGGCGCTAATCCTGACTACGGCCATGGAACGCATGGCTAGCGACGTCACCGCCGAACGCACCGTAACCAGCATCAAGCTGGAAGACGAGGAAATGAAGGGCCGCATCATCGGCAAGGAAGGCCGTAACATTCAGGCCTTGCAACGCGCCACCGGCGTCGACATCATGGTCGACGACACGCCCGGCTACGTGGTGCTGAGCAGTTTTGATCCGGTTCGCCGCGAAGTCGCCCGCCTGACCATGGAAATGCTATTGAAAGACGGCCGGATCCACCCTGGACGCATTGAAGAAGTCCTCGCTAAGGCCCAGGCCCAGGTCGAGAAAGACGTCATACGGGCCGGCGAAGACGCCGCCCGCGAAGTCGGCGTCATTGGCATTCCCAAAGAAATCCTGCAACTGCTGGGCGAACTCAAGTACCGCACCAGCTATGGCCAGAATGTTCTTAAGCATTCCACCGAAATGGCACACATCGCTGGCGTCATAGCCGAAGAGGTCGGCGCCGACATTAAGATCGCCAAGTACGCCGCTCTAGTCCATGACCTCGGCAAGGCCCTGACCCATAAAATGGAAGGTAAGCACCACCACATCAGTGGTGAGATGCTCCGCAAGTACGGCGCGCCTGAAGAAGTCGCCCTGGCCGCCGAACAGCACCACGACGACGTCGAAGCTACGACGGTCGAGGCCCTGATTGTTCGAACCGTCGATGCCATTAGTGCTTCCCGGCCCGGCGCCCGTAACATCTCGGCCGAAAACTTCGGCGAGCGCATGCGCGACCTCGAAAACG
>CAYRPQ010000030.1:0-7850 GCA_964426315.1 uncultured Candidatus Saccharibacteria bacterium | reverse complement strand
TTTATTAATATCCCGTTGTGCTTTTTACAGAACGAGTTGCCCACCAGGCCGAGGCGAGGGCGATCACCACCAAAATCACCGGTATGCTAATTAAAACCGGGCTGATATGGTGGTGCTTAGCGGCCGGGCGAGAGGCCGGCGCGGACGCCGCGATAGTTGAGGTTGACAGGTTGAGCTTAACGTTCGGCAAAACCGTGGTATTCAGTGAGATACCGCTCTGCGGGCCAAGAGCACTGCCGGTAACACCCGGCTGGACCTGGCCTATCGGTGTGCCGCCCGGGTCACCCTCCGGCGCGGGTTGGGCAAGATTGCTTTGCGAAATAGCCTGACCCTGCACGCCGCCACTGGTCCCGGTTCTAATCTGTGTTTGATCCATTGGATCCTATTGTAAAGCAAGACGAGTCTGTTACGAAAAGGCATACTGTGCGCGGTATCACTTTGAAACCGCTAATGTTTGTTATAATCAGCCTATAAACAAGGGCCTCAAAATGGCGAAAGCACAGCGAAAAACCATAGACAAGGTATTTATCATGCTCGGGGTTATCAGTACCGGCGTGTTGTTGGTAATCGGCGGACTGGCCTGGTGGGGTTACAACTTTGCCACTACCAGCGTGCACGACGAGTTATCAGCCCAGAAGATCTACTTCCCAGCCAAGGACAGCCCGGCCATAGCGGCACTGCCGACCGCGGACCAATCGGCCATGAACCAGTACGCCGGCCAGCAACTGGTCAACGGCAAACAGGCCAAGGTTTACGCCAACGACTTTATTAAGGTGCACCTCGACGAGGTGGCCGGCGGCCAAACCTACTCCCAGGTCAGTACGGCGGCCATAAAAGACCCGACAAACCCCACCCTACAGAAAGAAAAGACAACTCTCTTCCAGGGCGAAACGCTACGCGGCCTACTACTTGGTGATGGCTACGCCTACTGGACCTTCGGCATGCTTGCGCAATACGTCGCTATTGCCTCGTTCGTCGGCGCTGGCCTGATGTTACTACTGGTCCTGGCAGGATTCAAACACCTGGCTCGCTCCTAATCTTTAGTGGTGGTATTCGTGGACCACGGCGTGGCCTTTGCCCCGTCCGATTAGCCACTTATTGACCGGAAAAGCTACCGCGAAGGCCACAATTAAAGACACGAACAGGCTGATCCAGAACAGCGAAGTATTAAGCCCGGCGCTAATGGCGCCCGGCACGGCCAATATAAAGGCGTTATCAGCCAGTTCCATGGTGGCGATCGAGGCCGTGTCCGATGCCAGCGCTAACTTCATTGATTTTTTAAAGCCCAGCCCGTGCTTCACTAGCGGCCGAAGACTCAAGGAATAACCGAATATAAACGCCAAAACCACCGACAGCACGATACTGCCGGCATTAGACACGTTATAGCCCGCCGAGATCACCATGCCCACGACTTCACCGATAGCACAGCCCGTCAGACAATGCAGGGTGGCGCTAGCCGCAGTTTTATTAATTGAGCTCATGCCGCAAGTGGCTGGAGACCGGCTTCGGAAAAAGCCTCTTCTACGCTCATGCCATAGGCCATGCCTTCTACGGCGTCTAGGTTGGCCACGATCGCAGAAGCCACGATTTCTATACGCGCGGTGTAAGCATCGGGTAACCCTCCGATGCGTTCATTGGCAACGCGGCTGGCGGTCCCAAACGGCTCGCGATTCGGATACCGACCGTTAATGCCCAGAAAGCCAAGCTTACAGGCAACCATCCCGGATGGTTGCAGGACAACCGAATAGTCGGCATCGATTTCGTTACCCCGGTAAGCCCGCACGCCTTCCGGTTGTATCGCACCGTTCGGGGGAATTACGTGCCTGGTACGTCCTATAAGTGGTTGCCGCCTAGTACCGTCGACGACAAGAACTCTCCTGGTACAGTGGCTACCCCTGCCAGTGCCTGATTTGGTGTTGTGATCAAATTCCAATGACGTGCCCGGAATCTTATTTGACCGTTTATCTTCGCGCAAATCGTCTAGGTCGGCGATTGTTTTATCGACGCGGCCATACAAATCAGTAAAGACGGTACCCATTGTCACTTCGGGCCCGAGCTTATCTAAATATTCTCCCATTTTTTCTCTTTCCTTAAATTTATTCTGAATTCATGGTATTACAGCCTGAAGAAAAAGCAAGCATGAGCAAATAAAAAGGCCTTCTGTAGCAGAAGGCCAAGGTTCTTGGTTGCGGGGGCAGGACTCGAACCTGCGACCTCGTGGTTATGAGCCACGCGAGCTGCCGCTGCTCCACCCCGCGTCGGATGGTCTGAAAATTATAGCATAACAGAGGTAGTTCCGTCAATTACGCCTGGGCCGCCGGCGCGACGCCGGCAATGTCGTGTATCAAGACTTCGGTCTCCATGGCTCGGGTCGGACTGCAGATCACTACATGGCTGAGTACGGGGTTCAGCGACAAACTACTAGGCCCATAGGGTAGAATCACCGCTGTGCAGAGACCCTCAATAACGTTTCCGTCAGTGAAGGTGAATGTAGAGAATTCTCTGGCCTGCCCTTCTTCTGGCTTGGCTAATTTTTTGAGCGTCTTGAATAGCTCGACTCGCATGGCGCCGTGCTTCTGATGTTTCTCAAAAGCTTCTTGTGTGGCCCGGAACTTCTCTCGCTTAGCTTGGTTCTTAGTGGCGAATTGGGCCCAGTATTCCGGGCCGATAACCGCCGGCAAGCCATCTGTAGGGAGAGGTGCTACTTCTTCTAAACCTGGGGGAGAATTTAAATCAAATAGGTCGGGGTTTTCGTATGGTAGGGCCTCAGCAGCCATTTTTGTTAGAGATATTAATCATTTCCATAAATCATACGCTTAATGGCGTAAAACACAAGCGTTTTTTGGGAATTCAGCGCTAATTATCGGAATTCTGGCGATGCAGGAAGAAATCTATCCACGACGTGAAATTGCGTTGATAGCCCGGCGGTTTGGCCTTACCGATATTGTCGGGGGTAGTGGGCAGATTTGTCGTGTAGGCCAGGGCCACCGGCTGTGGCACGACTACTTCCTTCTCGCCGGGAGCGGCCAGGCCGAAGTTCTGGCGGGCGGCCAGCTCCAGGTACTGGTTGCTGTTGTAGTAGTCGTTCTGTAGTTTCAGGTTCTGGTTCTGGAGGTCCTGCAGAGCGTTTTGTTGGTCGAGCGCCGAGATCTGTTTCTGCAGGCCATAGTTAGTCTGGATTGTTTTAATACCGCTCCAGCTGATCAATATTACAATCACCAGGAACACCGCCTGGCCGACGAAGCTGATGTCATTCAGGCGCTTCACGAAAGCCAGCGCTTGATCTTGGTAATTTTTTATTTGCATGGTTCCCAATTATTATATAACTTCGGATTGAATCTGCTATACTCATCTCTGTTAAGGGGGTGTAGCTCATCGGTTAGAGCAGGCGGCTCATAACCGCTTGGTAGATGGTTCGATTCCATCCACCCCCACCATTATCATTCAGGCGGCTTGTGGCAGAGCATCGTGGCCTAGCCATTCGAGACTTAGGCCGCCCTGTGACATAAATCAAGCTTAAGCATGTTGACAGATAGGCGTATAATCATAAGCAAGAGCAGAAACAAAGACCTGCCTCACATAAAATTAAGACGGACCGGAAAGGCAAAAACAAACATGACTGTCGACACGCTTGAACAAGATGCAAGAGTGGGTGAGATAGTAGGAACATTCAGGCTTCCCCGTGACGGATCATTATTTGATATTACAAAAGTGCCCGCCTCAGAGTTAGGCGCCGACCCTGACGACTCGCGACACCATGCCGATACCTATGTGATCGCTGATCATATGACTGGGGCTGTACGGCTGGCAATCGGTGTTCAGGACAGTGAACGTTGGGGTACATTGGTGGGCTTAGCCCCTTTAGGCGAGACGGGTTCGGTTGAACCTGACCTTCTTATGGAGTCAGTCGGAGACGTGCTACAAGTAGCTCATGTAGCCGAGGCCATGATTCCACCCGAGGCGAATGGCGTAGGCCGAGAAGCACTGGCCGCCATATTCGGTGGTAGCCCCAACTACGCCGGCATGTTCGCTGTGCACGCCGCCGCCAGGGCCGCCTAAATATTTCACAGACGAATAAAGTCTATCCCCTTATAGTTACTGCTGTAAGGGGATTTTTATATGTCACGATTGAGCGATATTTTGCAGAGCCGTGAAGATCACAGAGAAGTCCGCCGTAAGCTCAAGGACGATGACTTTAAGCTGGCTTAGGAGTGGCTTCGAGCAGTTCCAGTAGCTCGTCGGTGCTTCGCGCGGCCATTAGGCGTTCGCGCAACTCTTTAGCGCCGTCAAAACCGTTAATGTAGATTTTGCAGAACTTGTTGAGGGTATGGATGGGCCGCTCGCCATTTCGCCAGATATCGGCAAACAGTTTGACGTGCCTTTTATAGAGTTCGAGGCGTTGATCTGGCGTTTGTTCAGGCCAAGGGTCATTTTTGGCGAAGATATAGGGGTCGTGAAAGACGCCGCGGCCGATCATAATGCCGTCCAGCCCTTGCTTTTGGGCCAGTTCGAGGCCTTGTTGGCGGCCCAGAACGTCGCCGTTGCCAACGATCAGGGTGCCGGTAGAGATTTTGTCCCTTAGTTGGCGAGCTTGTCCTATAAAATCCCAGTCGGCCGGCACCTTGCTCATTTCCCTTTTGGTCCGACCGTGAATAGTTAACATGTTAAGCTTTTGCAGTAGCAGGAATTCTATCCAGGTCATGTCTGGCTGTGCGAAGCCGGTACGTGTTTTGACGCTTAGGGGCAATTTGCCACCCAGCCCTTCCCTGGTGGCGTCTATTATCTCTTTGGCTAGCGGCCGGTCATTCATTAATGCGGCACAGGTGCCGTTCTTAACCTCGCTCTTTTGCGGACAGCCCATGTTGAGGTCGACGCCGGCGAAGTTAACACCCTCTGGCAAGCCAAATTCTTTAGCGAAAGTGCCGTCGGCGACCTGGCGGGCGGTTTTATAAAAATTCTCGGGCACTAGCCCCCAGACCTGGGCAATTAGTGGTTGCTCGGTGGGTGTGAAGCGCAACTTTTTGAGCAATTTATTGCGGCCCGGACTCTGCAGGCCATCTACGTTCACGAATTCCGTGAAATACAGGTCGGGCGGGGCGCATTCGGCCACCACGCGGCGGAAAACGCTGTCGGTCACGTCGTCCATCGGCGCCAACACGAAAAACGGTTTGGGCAGTTTTGTTAGTTCCATCAAGTTTTACTTTATACCTATTGCGAGTTGCGGTGAAATGCCCCGCTACTGTCTCTATCGTCGGCGAGTTCATCTGCTCTGCGACGAGCTAATTCTTCGGCTGTAAGGGTAGGCGTTTCGATGGCCTCAGCTTCAACGCCGGCTATGATAGCCGCGTTGCGGCCGTAGCCCGCATCCATAAACTGCCGAATACGGTCTTTTTCTGCGCGGTCAAACATATGGGCTGACCCTATGGGAAGTATGGAGTCGATAGCATGATCGGCATTAGATAGTTCAGCCGGGGCCTCAGGAGACATATCAATTATTATAGCACTTGTGCCCTAAATTTGCAAGCTACTCCCAGCTGAAGATGCGGAAAGCGATGGCGTAAATCAGTACGAACCAGATCGTCATGATGCCCAGCTGGGGACCGAGATCGATCAAGTGCTTGCCTTCGGTGGTCAGTAAGCGCAGTCCGTCGATGATCGGCGTTAGCGGCAGGTAGTTGGTAACATGCTGTAGCCAAATAGGCATGGCATAGCGAGGGAAGAAAGTGCCCGACAGGAATAACATCGGAAAAGCGATGATGTTGAGCAATGGCTGGGCTTGACGTTCGTTTTTAGCCCAGCCGCCAATGGCCAAGCCTAGGCCGAGAATCATAAAAATGCTGTAAACCGTGAACAGGAAAATTTCGGCGTAATTGCCGACCACTTTGAGGTGGAAGACGGTGACGGCAACGATAAACTGCAGGACTATGGCGATGATGCCGGTGGCCGCCTGACTGAACATGGTGGCCGTGAAATACTGCCAGGTGTGGATCGGTGTAGTACGCAGGCGTCGCAAGACCCCTTGCTTTTTGAGTTCCGGGAAAACGTTACCCGGCCCGAAGACGCCGATGCCCATGATCGAGAAACCGAGCAGGCCGGCGAAAGTGTAATCGAAGGTGGTCAGGCTCTTGTTATGAAGTTCTTCGGGCTGGACGGTAAATGGTAGCTGTACGGTCACAAAACGGGCGTTGATACGGTTAAAAGCTTGTTGCAATACCGAGCTTAGCGCCTGGCCGGTGCCCGAATTACTCTTGTTATAAAGCAGTTGGGCGCTACCCGTCGGAGTGGTTTGGCCGGCTTTGACGGCGCCGAAGTCTGGTGGCAGGACAATGATGCCGTCGATCTGGCCACGGCTGATTTTCTCTTTGGCGGCCGACAGGTTGGTAGCGTCTTTATCGACTTTGAAAACTTTTTGGTGGCTTAACTGCTCAGCGAAGCTGTCGGCAAACCGGGTGTGTGAATTGTTTATAAGGACCACTTTGAAGGATACGTTGCCATTGCCACTACTGAAAGAGCCGAATACGAACAGGAAAATCAGCGGGAACATAATGCCGAAAAACAGCGCCAGGCTGTCGCGGAAGAAGCGCTTGGTGGAGAGTTTGGTGAACACCATCACGGTGCGGATTTGTTGCTTGAACGTCATGCTATTCCCTTAAGGCCTTCCCTGTCATATCGATAAAAACATCTTCCAGGTTGGCCTGCTCGACAACGGCTTCTTTTTTAAAACCGCGTTTTAGTAACTGTTTAATCAGGTTCTTAGGGGTGTCTAGGGCAATGATCTTGCCGTTATCCATGATAGCCACGCGGTCGCAGAGCATTTCGGCTTCTTCCATGTAGTGCGTGGTCATGAGCACCGTTACGCCTTTGTCGCGGATTTCTTTGATAAGGTCCCAGAGGTTGCGGCGGGCCTGCGGGTCAAGGCCGGTGGTGGGCTCGTCCAGAAAGAAGACCTTGGGGCTGTGCACCAGGGCCGTGGCGATGCTGAGGCGCTGGCGCTGGCCGCCGGAGAGTTGTTCGGCGTAGGCATTGGCCTTTTCACCCAATTGGACTTCGTTAAGAAATTCCCTGGGGTTAACTTTTTCGCCGTAGGCGGCGGCGAACAGCTCGATAATCTCGGTCAGTTTTTGTTTATCCTGGAAGGCCGGCGTTTGTGGCTGGACACCGATGATCTGTTTAACCTTGGTTGGCTCCTTGGCGACGTCCAGGCCGTCTACGGTGGCTGAGCCGCCATCAATCGGTCGCATCGTCTCGATC
The DNA here is from genome assembly GCA_964426315.1 of uncultured Candidatus Saccharibacteria bacterium. Lineage (GTDB taxonomy): Bacteria > Patescibacteriota > Saccharimonadia > Saccharimonadales > UBA4665 > UBA5150. Next base: position 599 of record CAYRPQ010000030.1, on the reverse strand, counting down.
ATTTCGAGGGTTGTGGTCTTGCCGGCGCCGTTGGGCCCCAGGATGCCGAATATCTCGCCTTTTTTGACCTCAAACGAAATGCCGTCGACGGCAACTTTATCGTCGTAAACCTTGCGTAAATTCTTGGCTTTTAGGATTGCGTCTGCCATGTAGTTGCTTCGATTATATAGAAAACACCCGCTCTATTAAAGCGGGTGTCCCGGGTGGAGCTCTTATGCGGCTCCAGCCGAATTAACGGCTACGCTTGACGGTCAGGAAACCGTTGCGAGGATTCTCGTTTACTTCCATGCCTGCGGGCAGGTCAGTAGCTTCAGGACGCTGGTCCTTGCTGAAGTAGTAAATAGTCTGCTGCTTGCCACCGCGCAGTGTAACTGCCTTCGAGTTTAGGTAGTATGTGACACCTTTTGAGTTCGTATGCTTGTAAGCCATGATTGACTCTCCCTCTCTTACCATTAGTAATGTATCCCTAACATACTCTAGTGGCTTTTCGTTTGTCAACACCTTAGGCCAATTCCGTGAAAGAAGTGGCTTGCTTTCAGGGGGTACGTATATTACACTGATTCGGTAAGCATAAAAGTAATAAAGGGGTAGAGCGAGGG
>CAYRPQ010000029.1:0-8187 GCA_964426315.1 uncultured Candidatus Saccharibacteria bacterium | reverse complement strand
TGTACCGGCCCGGCCCGATGCAGTTTATCGACGATTACATCGCCCGCAAGCACGGCCGCAAAAAAGTCGTTTATGAGCACCCGGGGCTCAAAGCGGCGCTCGAAAATACCTATGGCGTGCTGGTCTACCAGGAACAGTTCATGCAGGTCAGCAAAGACATGTGCGGTTTCACCGGCGGCCAGGCCGACACCCTGCGCAAAGCCATCGGTAAAAAACAGCGCGACACCATGGCCAAGATGAAAACCGCTTTTATTGACGGCATGATCGAACACAGCAAGGTCGACCGCAGTTTTGCCGAAAAGTTCTGGGCCCGCATGGAGGCCTTTGCCGACTACGGCTTCAACAAAGTCCACTCCACGCCCTATGCCATGATCGCCTACCAAACGGCCTATTTGAAGGCGAATTACCCGGCGGCCTTCATGGCGGCGCTGATGACCAGCGACTACGACGACACCGACCGCCTGGCCATCGAGATTACGGAGTGCAAACACATGGGCATAACCGTTCTGCCGCCCGATGTTAACGAGTCGTTCGTGGAGTTCGCCGTGGTGCCGGGCGATAAACAGATCCGCTTTGGCATGACGGCTATTAAGAATGTCGGCACCGGTGCCGTCGAAGAGATTTTGCGGGCCCGCGAAGACGGCGAATTCGCCAGCCTAGAGGATTACCTGACGCGCGCCAATTACCGCATAGCTAACCGCAAAGCCATGGAGAGCCTGATCAAGGCCGGCGCCTTCGATCGCTTCGGCGACCGCGGCACGCTTTTGTACAACATCGATCTGTTATTGGCTTTCTCGGCCCGCCTGCAAAAACAGGCCGACAGCGGCCAAACCGACATATTCGGCGACGCCGCGGATATCACCGTCGAACAGCCGCGCCTGGAGCTACAACTGGCGCCCGAAACGGCCGACAGCCGCGAACAGCTGGCGTGGGAACGCGAACTGCTTGGCCTGTATTTGAGCCAGCACCCCCTGGAGCTTTTTGAGACTATCCTGGCCGAGAAAACCGTGCCGCTCAACACCTTAACGGCCGAGCACGACGGCAAGAGCGTCAGCATCGGCGGCGCCATCACCGACGTGCGCGAAATTACCACCAAGAACGGCCAAAGAATGGCTTTCGTTAAGATAGAGGACCAATTCGGCGAAGCCGAAGCCGTTATATTCCCCAACAGTTACCAGCAAACCCTCGGTTTGTGGGAGCGCGATCGGGTGGTTCTAATCCGTGGCAAGGTCAGTGCGCGCGATCGCAACGGCAACGAAGCCGCCGAAGCCAAAATAATGGTTGATGACGCCCGCGAAATTACCGTTGAGCAGGCCGACGCCTATGAAGGTACCGGTAAAAAAGTTAAACCGCCGAAGCCCAAAGCCGCCCCCGAAAAACCGGCCGGGCAACGGGTCTATATACGCCTTGCCAATACCGGCGACGAGCAGATCCTGATGTCACTGAAGCAGACAATAGACAGCCACCAGGGAGAAACCGAGGTGGTGCTGGTGCTGGGCGAGGCCGCCCATAAGCAAGCCATCAAACTGCCGGGTGGCATAGATCGCGCCAGCGACGGCCTGTCACTACTAGAAAAGCTCGTCGGCAGAGACAACCTGGTGGTCAAATAGATTAACGGGCCAGCACAAAGCCGGCCGTAAAGATGAAAACGGCGGCTATGTCGAGCATCGGGTGGTCGTTGATGAAGTGCTCGCTCTTGATGACAGCCTTATGAAAAGCCAGTGTGCGGCGAACCATAAAGAAGGTTAGGGCCGTCACGGCTATAAGCAACATGGCGGTTATCAGCCAGGCCGAGTTATTGCCCGTCAGGGTCTGGATACGGGCCGACGTCTGGGGCAAGCCGCTGGAAATTGCCGTTAGGGCGCCCAGGCCGGCTTGGGTATTGGCCGTAGAGGTGACAGTCCAGGCACGGTCAATAGCTATGCCGCCGCCCATGATGGCCAGCATTGGCAGGTAAGGCCAGTATGACTTCAAATAGGTCTTACTGTGCCGGTGGTGCGCGGCACGCGTTTTCTTGTAATGAGCGTTACGCTTGGGTTTAGAGGCGATAGCCATATTTTTCTTTTGCCTTAACTTATTTCATTATAGCATAAACATTAAGGAGTAAAGCGGCAGTGATACAGGGCCATGGCGGCCGCCTGCGCGACGTTGTAGGATTCCTTTTTGCCAAGCATCGGTATCTCTATAATTTGGTCACACAAGGCCAGCACCTCGGGCTCCAGGCCTTCGACCTCCCGGCCGACGATAAGCGCCAACTTCTGCGGCGGCTTAAAGTCTGGCAAGACTGTCGAGCCGGGCGCTTGCTCGAGTCCGGCAACCTCGTAACCCTGCTGTCGTAGGTCCTCGATGACTATTTTTATATCTTCGGATTGATCCCACCGTAGTGTCTTTTCGGCGCCGAGCGATGTTTTGGCAATCTGCCGGTCAAGCTTGTCTGCCAGATGGGGGAGCCGGGAGTCATGTGGGGCCCTGGGGTACGGAGTGTAGCCGGTCAGCCAGACTTTATCAACGCCCAAACCCTCGGCCGTCCTCAGCAATGAGCCGACATTATGCGCACTACGCACGTTATGAACAATCAGAACCAACTTTCTCATGCCATTACTATATCGTACGCCGACGCTTATGCTTTATACTGTAAGGATATGAGCCAGGACGCCCGATTGGATGAAGAACAGGCTACCCAGCGTCGCGCCCGCGTGTTGGGCATGGATTATGTCGATGTCTCGCAACTGCCCGAAAAACCGCTCTTCAAGAAGCTGTTGACCAACCAGGAACTTTACGAATTCAAGGTGATTCCGGTTCGTTTTTATGACAATAACCTATTGTTTGGCGTTACCACCACCACTTCGCAGAAAACTATGGCCGACCTGAAACAGCGCTTCGCCGATAATAATGTCGGCTTCGCCATTATTTCCGATACCGGCTACCGGGACTACATGAAGCTATACGATCCGCCCAAACAGGTGGTTTACCAGGATATCGCCATCAACAATGCCGGCAGTGATGACTTGGTGGAGCAGATTTCGGCTATCCTGGGGCAGGTCCGGGCCGACGACATGCTAGCCTACCTGGTGGCCCAGGCACACCGCCTGAACGCTTCGGACATCCATATCGAGACACAGCCCAAGTACGCTCGCGTCCGCCTGCGTATCGACGGGGTACTGCACCCGATTGCCCGCTTGCAACCCGATAAGTACCGGGTTTTGATCAGCGCCATTGCCAGTGCCGGCAACGTTTCAACTGCCTCTGACGAAGCCCAGCAGGGCCACATCGCCCAGAAAGTGACCATGGCTGACGGCAACGTCGTCGATGTTAATGTTCGCCTGGAAACCGTGCCGACCATTAATGGCATGGACGTTGTGATGCGCCTGTTCAACATGGACCAGTCGATGTACACCCTAGATCGCCTGGGTCTGTCCGAAGCCGAGCGCAAAGTGGTAGACGATATCATCGCCAAGCCGACCGGCCTGGTAATGGTGGTCGGGCCGACCGGATCGGGTAAAACCACTACCCTTTACTCCATGTTGAGCACCCTTAACAGCGATGAACGTAAGATTATTACCATCGAAGACCCCGTAGAATACCAGTTCCCGGGTATCACCCAGATTTCGGTCCACACCAGCGAGGGCGGCAACGACGCCAGCTTCGCCGACAAACTGCGGGCTGTTCTACGGTTGGACCCCGACATCGTCATGGTCGGCGAGATTCGCGACATCGATACTTCTAAAACGGCCCTGCAGGCCGCTCTGACCGGTCACTTGGTGCTGGCCACTTTCCACGCCGGCTCGGCGGCCGCCGCCCTGACACGCATCGCCGATATCATCGGCCAGAACCCATTGTTCATTTCGGCCATCCGCCTGGTGATGGCCCAGCGCCTGATCCGCCGGCTGGATGACGAGATTAAGCAGGCCTACACCCCCTCGGAAGGCGAACTCAAACAGATCCGCGAAGTCGTTGACACCCTGCCCGAGGGAATCGAAAAGCCCAACCTGGACGGCCTCCAGCTTTACAAGCCGGGTAAATCCGAGGAGAATCCCTACGGCTACAAAGGCCAGCTGGCCATCCGCGAGCAGTTCACCATGAGCGAGCCACTGCGCCAGTTGCTCGAGAATCCCACCAAAACGGTGACCACCCAAAGCATCGAGGAGGCCGCCCTGGCCTCCGGCATGCGCACCATGCTTCAAGACGGCATGCTAAAAGTTATCGCTGGCGAGACCACGCTCGAAGAACTCTTCCGCGTCGTCGGCTAGACCTATCTTCAGAATATGCTATTGTAGGTCAAATGCCTAAGCCCAATCGTGCAAACGTTTTAGCTCACATGTTCGGTAACGAGAATACGTTTCATATTCTGCGTGCTATATCGGCGCACGCCGGGAAGCCGCCCGTGGCGCCACACGAACTTTTGGATGAGCTTGATGAATCGGGCGTATCAGTTCCGCCCTCGCTGTTAAACAGGCATATCGGGGAGCTCTTAACGGATGGTTTAATGGCGCCAAGTAAAGATAAAAATAGGATCGGTGGCAGTTTTACGGTTCCTAAGTCACCTGTCTTGGAAAAGTTTGATGAGCTGGCCGAAGCAATTGATGCGGAGTTTCCGCCAAGGCCCGAAGCCTAGTTGCAACAGATAGGAAAATGGTGTAAAATCTAAACTCTATGCAAAGTGTGATTCAAAAAGTTAACGACAAATATAAGAAGAAGGCCGTTGTCGATGTTCGCAGTGGCGATACTGTTAAGGTGCACCAGAAAATCCGCGAAGGCAGTAAAGAGCGCATTCAGATTTTCCAGGGCCTGGTGATTCGCACCGGCAAGCAGGGCAGTCACACTTCTAGAATTACCGTGCGCCGGATTGCCAGCGGCGTCGGCGTCGAAAAAAGTTTTTTACTGCACAGCCCACTAGTCGTTAAGATTGAAGTTACTAAGCGTTCCAAAGTTCGGCGCAATTACCTCAGCTACATGCGCGAACGTACCGGCAAATCGGCTCGTATGACCGGCGTGGACTTTGACCGCGAAGGCGTTAACGCCGTCCACGACGAAGCCCTCGAGGCCGAAGAAGCCAAACTCAAAGAAGAAATTGCCAAAGAGGCGGAAGCAAAAGCCGAAGAAAAGGCCGCTGAAGAAGCCGAGCTGACCGCCAAGCAAGCCGCCGTCGAGGCCGCCCACGAACAGAACGAAGCCTAATCAGCCAGGTGGTAACTGGCCTGTTCTCGCCGCACCTCTTCTATATGTTTGGTAAGCCAGGCAGGGGTGCCTGCTATCGTCCACAGCACGCCTCTTCGTAAGGATGAGCCGGGTATGGCTACGCCAAGTCCGGAACCAGGACTCTCAGTATCATCAGCCTCCCGTCGAGGACCCAATGCCTCTACCTTAATACCCCTTAGCTTACTTTCCTCCTCAGCCTCAACACTGAACGCTCTTAGCAACTTAGCACCGACGAATCCCTCATCGAACGTATAAAACTTACCGGTTTCCTCATAAGCTGCGCCGCCGCTTATGACCAGGCCCTGTAGCTGTTTTTCAGGCCCTGAAGGGTGTACCCCCACACTGGTGCCTTCGGGCATATGGAACTCACTCCTGACACTGCCCGTTACTGTGGTGTCGTATGTACGTAAGGCCAAGTCCAATGCTACCATTTGATCGAGCCATCTATGCAAAGGATGCACAACACCTTCTAGAGGCGCCGATTCATACATGATTTCCGGATGACGGGACATAATGGCCATGAGTACTCCTATGTTTATGCAGATCATTATTACTGATACTGTGCCAAAAGCAAGCATGAGGGGTTTGCTAGAATAGGACTATGGGCTTGATTGTGGGTATAGACGAGGTTGGCCGTGGGTGCTGGGCCGGACCGTTGGTGGCTGGTGCTGTGATCCTGAAACAGCCCATTAAAGGTGTTAAAGATTCCAAACTATTAAGCAAGTCTCAAAGAGGCATGCTGGCGAAACGAATAGAAGCCGAGGCACTAGCCATTGGCTTGGGTTGGGTCGAGGCGGCCAAAATTGATGAAATCGGGCTTACGGCGGCCGTCAAGCTGGCTATGGAAAAGGCGTTGGAACAGATAAAAATTGCATATGACGAAGTTATTATCGACGGCAACATAAATTTTTTGGTTGAGAATCCAAAGACCCAAGCGGTTATTAAGGCCGATGCTACTGTGCCGGCGGTCAGCGCCGCCAGTATCATCGCCAAAGTGGCGCGCGATAAGTACATGGCCGAATTGCCGGCCGAATACACCGGCTATGATTTCGACAAACATGTCGGCTACGGCACGGCCCTGCATCTGGAAAAACTCAAGCTTTATGGCGTTAGCGATCTGCACCGGCACAGCTTTAAACCCATCGCCGCCCTGTTACAATAAGCGGATGAAAACTACAGAGACGGGACGAAAGGCCGAGACCGCGGCCTGCATGTATCTGGAAATGCGCGGCTACGAAATCCTGGAGCAGAACTGGCGTCGACCGCGCTGTGAAATTGATATCGTGGCGATGAAAGACGGAGCCTTACATTTTGTAGAGGTTAAATACCGTAGAAACGACGCCCAGGGAAGCGGCTTGGACGCCGTCACGACCACCAAGGTAAAGCAGATGCAGAGGTCGGCTTGGTATTACGTAGATGAAACCAAGTGGCACGGCGAATATCAAATTGATGCCATCGAACTAAGCGGTCCGCAGTTCACGGTTTTCGGATTTATAGAAAACGTTTTTTAGGAATTCAGGAACTTTTTAATGGGGGCGAGGTCGCGTTTTCGCCAAGCGGCCTGCCACTGGATGGTCTCGACGGCCTGGTTTAGCGGCCGCTCGAATGCCGGGCTAAGATGGGCTTCGAAAAACTTCTTGAACTCGGGCAGGAAAGATTCGTCGCTGAAGGCGCGGCTAACGTAGGTGGGCATGCGTGAAAAACTGAGGTCTTTACCAATGTTCTTATCAAGCCAGTCCCAGTTATCCTTCAGCCACTGCCACGCCAGATGCTTGGCATGACGGTTCATAAAACTGTAGGCGATCCAGTACGGCGCATCCTGCAGACGGACGTTGTCACCAGTAATTTGCTGAAGGGCGCGTTTGATCAGCGCCGGTTGCTCAAAACCGGTCAGTGCCCCGGATAGGGTAACTTTCTCTTCACTATTGGTGGCCGAATCATGCATGGCCAGCATTTTGTCGAAGTCGGTCTTGCCGCCTGTGCGGGCCACGGTACCGTAGACCACACCGCGCAGGTCGGGGTGGACGTCTTCAGGCTTCTTCATCGAGTCAAAGCGGCGGAGGGCCTCTTTAACAACGGTAGGGTCTTCACCGTACGAAGCTAGCCCCAGAATAGTCGGGCGCAATAAGCGGTCGAAGTGACTGTCGGAGGCTTTTTCTTTCCAGCCCAAGCGCTTTAGCTGTTTGGCGGCCAATTCGCGAACAAACGGCTTGAGGTCGGCGCGCACCTGATCATCGTCCATAACCACCCGGATACTGCCGATGCCCATGGCGATAATGTCCCATACCACGGCGCTATCCTCTTCAGCGTAGGCCTCCAGTAGCTTAAGAGTGTCCACGGTTGAGCCGTAGCCGGCCTTGGCGGCCTCAAAGCTGTCGCCCAGTACGCCCAGGCGGTCGAGCTCGTCCAGCTTACCGGCCTTGATGCAATGCGACAGGTTAGATAGATGCTCTGAATCGTAAACGGCCCGGAAAAAGCTAGTGCGGTTATGGTTGAGGACAAAGTCGTCGGTCAGGGCCACGGCCATGATGGGCTGTTCGGCTTTCTCCAACATTAGCGGTTGCATGTCGTGGCTGGGCAGAAGCGGAACCGGCCAGGTGGCTGGCTCTTTCTTTGCGGCCGGGTTCAAGTAGAATCTCTCTTGCCGCAGGCTCGGCTTGTCGGTAGCTATATTGGCCTGGACTATCGGATAGCCCGATTGACTCGTCCAGGCGCCCATAAACTTCTTGATCGGCTTTTTAGAAACTTCCTCTAGGGCGGCCCATAAATCTACAGTGTCGGTATTGCCGTAGGCGTGGCGCTTCAGGTACAGCCGCAGTCCATCGCGAAAATCGTCGGCGCCAAGGTAATCGTGCAACATCAACAATACACTGGCGCCTTTTTCGTAGGAAATGGCGTCGAAAATGGTGCGGATCTCGTCGGGATGCTTGACTTCGACTTCGATGGGGTGGGTGTGCTGAAGGGCGTCCAGCTTGAGGGCCAAGCCTT
>CAYRPQ010000028.1:0-8205 GCA_964426315.1 uncultured Candidatus Saccharibacteria bacterium | reverse complement strand
TGGTGTCGGCGCGCTCGGCGTCTTCGACGCGGATCTGCACCAGCACGCGCTTGTCAGGGTTCATAGTGGTCTCAAAGAGCTGTTCGGCGTCCATTTCGCCCAAGCCCTTGTAGCGCTTCTGCTCGATGTAGCCGGCCTGCTTATAGGCGGCTTCGGTGCTATCGATCTTGGTGCCTTCCTGCTTGCGTTTGGCGATTTCGGCGTCTAATATCTTATCCAGTTCGCCCTCGTCGTAGATAAAAACGCTCGACTTGCGGCCCGGCTTAACCAGTTCGAATAGCGGCGGCTTAGCCAGGTAAACGTGGCCGCCGTCGAGAACCGGCTTCATGTAGCGGAAGAAGAAGGTCATTAACAGCGTGCTGATGTGACTGCCGTCGACGTCGGCGTCGGTCATGATGATGATCCGGCCATAACGCAGTCCGGCCACGTCGAACGATTCCTCGATACCGACGCCCATGGCTTTGATAAGGTTAACAATCTCATTATTGGCCAGCATTTTGTCGAGCCTAGCCCGCTCGACGTTGAGCACCTTGCCCCTCAGCGGCAGGATGGCCTGGGTTTTGGGATCACGCCCGGTCTTGGCCGAGCCGCCGGCGGAATCGCCCTCTACCAGGTAGAGTTCGGAGCTGTGCGGGTCTTTGGATGAACAGTCGGCCAGCTTGCCCGGCATGCTGGCACCATCTAACACGCCTTTGCGCAGGATGTTGTCGCGGGCGGCGCGGGCGGCCTTGCGGGCGCGGGCGGCCAACAGCGCCTTGCCGACAATTTTGCGGGCCACGGCCGGGTGTTCTTCGAGGTAGTAGGCGAAGTGCTCGTTCATGACCTGCTCGACGTAGCCGCGGACCTCGGGGTTACCTAGCTTGTTCTTGGTCTGGCCTTCGAACTGCGGGTCGGGCAGTTTAACCAGGATGATGCAGGTCAGGCCCTCGCGGGTATCTTCGCCGCTCAGGTTCTCTTCTTTCTCTTTGATCAGGCCGTTCTTGCGGGCATAGTCGTTTATAACGCGCGTTAAGGCGGCCCTAAAGCCGGTCAGGTGGGTGCCGCCGTCGGGGTTGAGGACGTTGTTGGCGAAGGCCTTGATGGTTTCGGTGTAGGCGTCGGTGTACTGCAGGGAGATTTCGACCTGGGTCTCTTTGGCCATCTTATCGACGTAGAAAATGTCGTCGTCGACTACTTCCTTACCGATGTTGAGGTGCTTAACATAGCTCTGGATGCCACCCTCGAAGTAAAAGCCGTAGCGGCGGCCTGTAGATTCTTCCTCTATACGGGTGTAAATGCCCTTGGTGAGGTAAGCGGCGTGGCGCAGGCGGTCCAGGATGAGGTCGTAGCTGAACTCGACGCTCTCTTTAAAAATGGTCTCGTCCGGGTAGAAAGTAATTTCGGTGCCCTGGCGGTCGGTTTTGCCGATGACCTTTAAGTCGGCCATTGGCGCGCCGCGCTCGTAGTCCTGCTGGTAAATTTTGCCGTCACGGTAAATGGTGACCTTCAGGTTGCGCGACAGGCCGTTCACCACGCTGACGCCGACGCCGTGCAGGCCGCCAGAAACCTTGTAGCCGCCGTCGCCGAACTTGCCACCGGCGTGCAGGACGGTCAGTACCGTTTCGACCGTGCTCTTCTTGGTTTTGGGGTGGATGTCGGTGGGGATGCCACGGCCGTTATCGATAACGGTGATGCCGCCGTCGGCCTGCATTTTAACCGATACTTCGGTGGCATAGCCGGCCAGGGCTTCATCGATGCCGTTATCGACGATCTCCCACACCAAGTGGTGCAGGCCTTCCGGACCGGTGCCGCCAATGTACATACCGGGCCGCTTACGGACCGGTTCCAAACCCTCCAGAACGGTGATTTGATCGGCGGAATAGCCCGATTTTTTAGTACCCTTTTTAGGCGCTTTACCCTCGGCCAAAATTTATCCTCTAGTTATAACTGTTTAAGTCTTTTCCCACTACCTTTATTATACTTGATTGACACCCCAGTGGCAACTATGCTTAAATGAGCGGCAGTTAGGATAAAAATCAAAATGTTTGAAAAACTCCTTTCGGTCTTACCCTACAGCCCCGGTCTCGTCCACCAGATGGCTTTCTACGGCCGGCGGATGCACGAGGAGGCCTCGATCCGGCGCACCGGGCTAGTTTTTATCGTCCTGGCTTTTATGATCCAGTTCTTCGCGGTTCTAAGCCCACCCCAATCCAGCGTCGCCAGCAGTAGTAACGACATGCTAACCGGCGGCTTCAGCTCGGCGGCGGAAGCCAAGAAGCTGTGCCTGTCGGGCACCAAGCACTACGGCACCATCATGCACTACTTCGGCATTACCTGTAAGGATATCGGTAACGCCGATGACCTGACCATTCACACCGGCGCCCAGAATTATTACTCGATGGGCTGGAACCCCGTGGGCCCGACCTATAACGGCCATCAGACCAACGACACGCCTTTTAATATTCCGGGCGCCGGCACGCTCTACGCCCGCAAAATGGATATTTGGAACGTTCCCGCTTGGCATGTGCTAAGAGTCCGCAACAGTGATGATAGGGTTTTCTACATCATGTTCGATTGTGGCAACCTGGTATCGGTCGGCCTGCCGGCCAAACCGGCCAAGCCCGTGACCCCGCCTCCCGAGGAAACACCGCCGCCAACGCCAACCCCTGCGACGCCAACTCCTCCGACACCTCCGGCTACGCCCCCACCAGCCACTCCTCCCCCTGCGACCCCTCCACCAGCAACGCCTCCGCCGGCTACTCCCCCTGCCGTCTGCCAGTACAACTCAAGCCTACCGGCCGACAGTCCCCTCTGCTTCCAGCCTTGCCAGTACAACGCTCTGTTACCGGCCACCGACATTAACTGCAAACCTTGCGACAAGAGCGTCAGCCCCAGCGACACCGTGGCCTGTATTTCGGTGCATAAAACGGCCTCTAACGTCACAACCGGTGCCACCGACGCCAACAATACCACCGCCAATCCGGGCGACGTTATAACCTACACGATTTACGCCGCCAACAGCGGCAAATCGGCCGTTAAGAACTTTGTCTTCCAGGAGAATCTCAATGATGTCCTGGACTATGCCGATATTACCGACCTCCACGGCGGCAGTCTGAACACCGACGGAACAGCCATTTGGCCGGCTGAGGACATCGGTGCTAACCAGACGGCCAGCCACCAAATAACCGTCAAGGTTAAGAACCCCATCCCGCAAACGCCGGCCAGTTCAAGTGACCCGGCCCACTTCGACCTGACAATGACCAATGTTTACGGCAATTCGATCAACATCAAGGTGCCAGCCAGCCCGGCCAAGGCCGTCGAGGTGGCAACCACAACCCAACTGCCCAACACCGGACCGGGTACCACCCTGTTCGTCGCCGCCATCATCGTCTTCATAGCCGGTTACTTCTACAGCCGGGCCAACCTGCTGGCGCGTGAAAGCCAGCTGGCCATCAAGGAAGGAGTCAGCGCATGAGCGAAGAACTGAAAAAGCCGGAACGGCAGGAAGCCATAGCGCCGCCCGAAAGCCATGAACTGCTGTCTGCCAAGGCTACTCCTGAGCACGAGTCCACCAAGTCCGAGAAAGATCCCGGCCAGGACGCCAGAGAGGCCAGAGAAGCTATCGCCGAAACGGTTCGGAGCGATACTGCCCCCGGTCCTGTCGAAAAGCTCAGGCAAGCCGAAAACGTGCCACAAGACCCGTCATCACGCCTGGTAACCCGCGAACTCAAGCAAATAACTCTTCAGCGCGAACTACTGCACATCAGGCGTAAACTGCCCCGACCGCAACGCGCCCTCAGTAAAGTCGTCCACCAACCGGTGGTTCGGGCTGTCAGCGAAACCGCCGGCAAGACCGTCAGCCGACCTTCGGGCCTGCTGGGTGGCGGCCTGGTGGCTTTAGTGGGCACATCGGGCTATTTATACCTGTCTCACCACCGAGGCTTCCACTATAACTACCTTGTTTTCCTGATTCTCTTCGCCGGCGGTTTCGCTGTCGGCCTGATCCTGGAACTCCTCGTCTGGCTGGCCACCCACCGCCGCCTCGAAGACTAGCGACTCAGCTGTATTTTCGGTCGAAACCGTAGTGCAGCCACTTGGTTGAGACGGAAATACGGCTGACGTCGCTTATTTCTCGGTGGCGGGGCGAAAGCTACCGTCGTGATCAATAAAGATGGTGTCGTCCTCGCCCGGCTTTAGATCGGTTTTCATCTCCTGCTTAAGCTCGGCGGCTATCTTGTCGACTTCGCCTTTCTCTAGTTCATCGCTGGAAATATTGGTGGTGGTCTTGGGTGCCGGCGGCGGCAGGGGCACGTCGACCGGCTGGAACTGATCGGGTTCGGCTTGGTCCGGCTGGCGGTCCGGGAGAGGTGTGCGGGTCTGGATTGTCGGCGGTGGGCTGGCGGCGGCTGTTGGAGGCTGTGCGGTACCGCCCTTGCGCTTGGCCAGCCATTCATCAACGAAGTTGCCGGTGCCTACCGGAGCCGGCGCCGACGGCGGGCGCTGTCCGCCGGCGGCCAGTGAAGCCGGCGGGCTGAACGAGCCACCTGGTAAGGCCTCGCCTACGGTAAGCATGCGGGCGTTGATCTCTTTTTCGATAGCCGCTTTCGGGCGGCCGTACTTGGCGGCCGTTAACTGCTTGAGCGCCGCCGCCAGTCGCGGGTTGGGCGTACCCAGCGAAGGCAGGGTGGCCATACTGAAAGGCTGGGTCGGCACTCCGCCGACAAGGGTGCGTACGATGGTATTGTAATTCGGCACCCTCAGCAGGTCATCGTTTTCGAAGGTCGGTTGGAAGTACTTGCCTAACGCCTCGACGTCGTTCTGGCCGACCCGGAACGACACGATGGTGCCCATGTTACCGAATACCGAGTCGCGGATTTCCTGGGTCAGCTGGGTGGTGAACTGGTTGGCCACTATCAGGTTCAGGTGGTATTTGCGGGCCTCGGACATGATTGTAGCGAAGCTATCGGTCGAGAAGTTCTGGAACTCATCAACGTAGAGGCTAAAGTCCACGCGGTCTTCTTCGGGAATGTCGGCCCGGCTCATGGCGGCGGCCTGGAATTTCATGACGAAAACCATGCCCAACAGTTTGGAATTCAGCTCACCGACGCGCCCCTTACTAAGGTTAACCAGCAGGATCTTCTTATTGTCCATAATGTCACGCAGGTCAAAGGCGCTCTTGGTCTGCCCGATTATGTTGCGCATCATTTCATTGCTCAAAAAAGCGCCGAACTTACTGACGAACCAGCTGGTGACTTCACCGAATTCATTGGACCTTTGCGAGGCCGGCATCTCTTTATTCCAGAACTCCAGCACGTTCATGTCGGTCACGTGTTGTAATTTTTGCTGTACGAACTTAGCGTCCCTGAATAATTTGGGAATATCTATGAAAGTACCCCCGTCGGGGTCGGCCATAATGGTTAAGGCCGCATTCCGGAAAAGATGCTCGTAGCGCGGGCCCATAATGCCCTGGTGTTGTGGGTCGTACAATTTATAAAGCATGTTCAGGGCTTCCTGGATGAGGAAGTCTTTCTGGTCGGGGCTGTTAAATTCGAACAAATTAAGGCCCATGGGATAATCCATGTCTGCCGGACTGAAATAGATGACGTCCTCGGTGCGTTCCTTGGGCACCATAGATAACAGCTTCTCGGCGGTGTCGCCGTGGGGGTCCACGAAGGCAAAGCCATTGCCGTTCAGCATGTCCTGCAAGGCCAAGTTCTCCAGGAAGGTCGACTTACCGGTACCGGTCTGGCCAACCACGTACATGTGGCGCGAGCGATCGGCCAGGCTTAACCTTATCGGCTTCTTGGCGCCCCTGAAGAGGTTGTAGCCCAACAGTAAACCTTCTTCTGGGATGTTACGCGGGCCATCGACCTGCTTAGAGCTCTGGCGAGTTAGCTGGCTGGTCGGAATACTACGCTCATCCGGGAAGTGAAACAGCGTGGCTAGCTCGACGGCGTTCAGAATGTTCTTATTATGGTGCTGGGGGAAGAAGCGCATTATGTAGGCCGTTATTAGGGCGTCTATATCCTTAGCCGGGGTGTATTTGAAGCCGTTCTTGCCGGGCGCGTCGTATAGGCTGAAACTGGCCACTATATTGCCCAGTATGGCCTGGGCGCGCTGGCTGATGTTAGAGGACGCCACCACCCTAATAACCACTTCGTAACCGGGGTGGCGAGTCTTTTCGTCAATCGCGTCAAGGGTGGCCTGCTCCAGGTTGGACAGCTCCGGCGGCTTCTTGGAATCTTCACCGCTACCGCCTTCGGGCGGCTTGACGAATGCCTGGGCCATATCCCTCATAAGAGCGCTCGCGCCAAAGCCCTTGTGACCCTTGCGCTTGCGGCTGGCCACATCGGAGGCGGCTTTGCGCCAGCCGGGGTTGGCCGGACGCATTAGTATCTGAATGCCGGCGCCATCCTCCTTACCAAGGGTCGACATGGCGTTCAAGAGGGCCTGCATGCTGTCGCGCTTGAGGTCTTGGTAAGTCGCTATCGGATAGGCAAAGTTCTCTTTAAGGGTCAGCTCGCCGCCCAAGGTACCGGTGACCTTACCGACCGGGCTGAAGATGTTGTGCTCGGCCACTTCTTCGAGGCGCGCTGTCGGGTAGGCACTGTTAATGGCCTGCTTAACCACCTCTAACAGGGCGATTGGCACGGCCGCGTAGAAGTAAACGAAACCTTGGTTACCGACGATCTCGAAGGCGAAGTGCCGCTGGCCGTAAAAAGTGCTCCGAAAATTCTTCTGGAAGGTGCTGGCGATGATGTTATAGACAATCTGGGCCTTACTGATGGTTTCGTCGGTGACGTCGCGGACGTCACGACTGCCTATTTCGGTGTCATCACTGGGTGGTGGCAGATGGATGAGCAATGGCACCATCTTAAGACCACGTTCATAGTTTTTTTGTTCACGAAAAGTACGCCGCGTTTGTAAAAAAACTATCGGCCCCGCGATCAATATCATCACGAAAATGATGGCCAGGATAGTAAGAAGTGCTGTCATTTAGTCTACTTATTAAGTTTTATGGCCTTATTGTAGCGCTGTTTCATGTAATCAGCCTTGACCACTGTTAATTCCTCGCTTTGCTTATAGGGGTCGTCCCTGGTGTGCTCGACAATCTGTTTAGCCTTGTCGACCCACTCTTTTTCGATAAGATCACCGTCGTCCGCCAGGGGTACGGCAGTCGGTTGTGTTGTGCCAGTTACACCAGTTTGCGGCGGTAACGCGGATTGGATGGGCGGTATGGGTAGTGCAAAGGGTTGAGCCAGGGGCGTGGTCGCCTGTGGTGGTGCCGCCACGGCGCGCTCGGCGCCAGCCGGGCGGGCTTGCTGTTCAACCACCGGTTGGGCCGTCTCGGGCGGCGTACCGGCCGGTGCCTGCTCCATGGGCGGCGGTAACTCTATCCCGCCGGCTGAGTTATTGGAAGGATTCATACTTCCTATTATAACAGGCTAACTATTCAAATCACGCCTGGCATTTTTAAGATAAACGCCATAACCATAACCGATGAGCGACAGGGGTAAGAGCACCATGATGTCACGATGCGTTAATCCGCCTATGGATTGCAGAGCCAGCAATCCGGCCACTATACCCGTCAGATAGAATGACACTGTGCGCTGTCGCCTTATGGTCAAGCCGTATAGCCTGCCCGCCCTGAGCAAACCGCGTATGATCCAGTAAAGAGTCGCGGCCAAAAGGCCAAAACCGACAATAACTATAAACGAGGGTACTTTACTGACATCGGTAGTGCAAAATAAAAGGCCGTCCAGTCCGAGCAGACCGACGGCTTGCCATAATGATCGACGCGAGCGTATTTTCATGAGTGTCCTTAAAGTACGAATAACAGGGGTGGAATAGCTAAAATGGTGCCGGGGCGACAAATCCGCTCATATAAATAGACTATTGGAGCGCTTGCCGCCCTACGGCTAGACTGACCGCTCTATCGGCTTTTAGGGCCAAACAGAGCGCCATACGGATCAACTCCGTTATGTAAGTCGGCTCCCGCGAGAGCAACGTGTGAGGCTAAATTGTTAGAACCTTTTTGTTTTTGTGACTTACATTTTCATGCTACCACGCGCGGCCCGAAATGTCAATCCGCTTATGCTGTGTGGGCGGCAGTAAAACCGGCCGTGCTGGTCCGCCCAGCCATTCAACCGCTCAGCCAATAAAATCCGCGTGAAAGTTATACACAGGTTTGTGAAATTTTTAAGCATAATTGTTATTGACGACCCT
>CAYRPQ010000027.1:0-8915 GCA_964426315.1 uncultured Candidatus Saccharibacteria bacterium | reverse complement strand
CATGGCCGCTAATCGGATCAAGGGCGTCCGCTGTGCTTTGTTTTATGGCCCGGTGATCGCCAAGAATGACGCCGGCGCCGACCCGGCCTCGGGTGATCCCTTTGAGCTGGTGAAACTGTCACGCGAACATAATGACGCCAACGTGCTCAGCCTTTCCGGGCGCTTTTTGTCGCTCGACCAGATGAAAGAGGCCGTCCAGATCTGGCTCGACACGCCATTCAGCGGCATCGAACGCCACGCCCGCCGGGTGGGCAAACTGGACGAGCTGGCCTAATGGCGGTTATCTGCCCGACGGTTACGGCCTTTGACCCGCACGAATACCGAACCCAAATGGAGCGGATCGAACCTTTCGCCGAACGCGTCCACATCGACCTGATGGACGGTAAATTCGCGCCCCACGTTTCGCCGACGGTCGAACAGGTCTGGTGGCCGGAAAAACTGACGGCCGACATCCACCTGATGTATCAAAAGCCGATGGACGAGCTTGAGCAGTTAGTTAAACTAAAGCCGAACCTGGTGGTGATTCATTTTGAAGCCGAGGGTGATCATGCCCACATAGCTACTCATTTGCGCGAAAACGGCATAAAGGCGGGAATCGCGATCGTGCAAGCCACGCCGCCCTCAGCGATTTACCCGATTATGTCCTGTTTTGACCACGTTATGGTCTACAGCGGCAACCTCGGCGAGCACGGTGGCACGGCCGACCTTTCATTGCTCGATAAAGTGCGAGACCTGCGCGCTAAGTATCCCGATATTGAAATCAGCTGGGACGGCGGCATCAATGGCCAAAACGCCAAACAACTCATTGACGCCGGCGTCGACGTTCTGAATACCGGCGGTTGGATCCAAGATAGCGCCGACCCGGCGACTGCCTATCTCAGCCTGAAACAGCTAGTTTAGCTACCGTACGGAAAGACGATGTCGTGCCTGTGGTCGGGGTAGAGCTGTTGTGCCAAGGCCGTCCGGCGTTGCGTCTGGATGGTGTGATAATGCTTGGCCAGACCGCCGCCGACTATGCTAAAGGCCGCGAGATCATCAAAAAGTGACCTTTCGCCGACGGCGGCGCCAACTGTCATCCCGCCCAGCGGTAGGAAAAGGTAACCGGTTCGCTCCAGCGCGACTCTCAACTCGTTATGGCGTGTAAGCGATGAAGCCACGGCGGCATCCACCACGCTTTTCATATTGTTAGGCGTCGTGTGGTGGGCCGGCCAGGCGGCGACGTGCAGGGTATCGCTAAATGGCCAGTGGTGCCAGCGCCGTATTTTATTCAGCGGGCGGCGCCGGCTACCCAGTCTCTGCCCCAAATGGAACTGGATGGCAAAATCCTCGGCCGGCAATTCCAGTTCTTGGAATAATAGGGACAGGTTGTCGTAATCAACCAGTGGCATGCCATAACGGTCTGCTACGATGCGCGGCACCTGCACGTCGACGTGACCGTCTTGGCGGCCGTTAGGAGTATGGTATTCCCGGAAATACATATTAAGCTAATTATACTTTATTATTACCAAAAAGTCAACGTTTATGCTAGTGCTTAACTGATGTAAGCTGTTATAAGATGAGTGCCAACCTGCCGCTGGAGCGGCTCGAAACTATTGCCAATGATATCCGCGAAGATATCATCAAGATGCTGGAGCATGCCGGTAGTGGTCACTCCGCCGGCCCGCTCGGCCTGGCCGATATCTTCACGGCCCTGTACTTCGACATCCTTAAGCACGATCCTAAAAACCCCGATTGGGAAGACCGCGACATCCTGTTATTGAGTAACGGCCACTGCGTGCCGGTCCGTTACGTGACCATGGCCCATGCCGGTTACTTCGACCGCAAGGAACTGATGACCCTCCGCCAGCTCGGTTCGCGCCTGCAGGGTCACCCCGAACGGCTCAAATTGCCGGGCATGGAAACCACCAGCGGCCCCCTGGGTTGCGGCCTCAGCCAGGCCTGTGGCATGGCTCTTGGCCTACGCATGGACAAGCGGCACGATCGCCGCGTTTACGTGGTGATGAGCGACGGCGAGCAGGACGAAGGCAACGTTTGGGAAGCCGCCATGCTGGCCGGCAAGGAAAAGCTTAACCTGATCGCTATAACCGACCGCAACAACATCCAGATTGATGGCCCCACCGAATCAGTCATGCCGCTGGAAGACCTGAAAGCCAAATGGGAAGCCTTTGGCTGGCACGTGCTGGAAATTAATGGTAACGACATAGAGGCCGTCATTGACGCCTGCGCCATGGGCGGCGCCATTACCGAAAAACCGGTCATGATCCTGGCGCACACCATTCCGGGAAAGGGCGTCGACTTTATGGAAAACGATTACCAATGGCACGGCAAACCACCCAACCACGAAGAGGCCGTCAAAGCCCTGCACGAACTACGCACCCTGGGCGGCAAAATCCGGAGCGAACATGAGTGATATGCAACTGGTCGATTTGGGCGGCAAGCTCGAGGAGGAGCCGATCCGCAAGGGTTTCGGTCGGGGGTTGGTGGCGGCCGGTAAGAAGGACGTCCACGTTGTGGCTGCCTGCGCCGACCTTACCGAATCGACCCAGATGATTTTGTTTAAAGAAGAGTTCCCGGACCGCTTTATAGAAATGGGTGTGGCCGAGCAGAACCTGGTGACGGTCGGTTCGGGCCTGGCGGCCGTGGGCAAGATTCCCTTCGTCAGCTCTTATGCCGCTTTCAGCCCTGGCCGCAACTGGGAGCAAATTCGAACTACTATTTGCCTGAACGACCGGCCGGTTAAGATTATTGGCTCGCACGCCGGTGTCAGCGTCGGCCCGGACGGCGCCACCCACCAGATGCTGGAAGACATCGCCCTGATGCGCGTCCTGCCTAACATGGTCGTCATCGCACCCGGCGACAGCGTGGAGGCCGAAAAGGCCACACTGGCCATGGCCGCCGACAAACGCCCTAACTACATGCGCCTGGCTCGAGAAGCCACGCCTATAATCACTACCAATAAAACACCGTTCGAAATCGGCAAGGCCTATGTCTTCCACGCCGGCGAAGATATTACGCTAATCGCTACCGGCACCATGACCTATCAGGCCCTGCTGGCGGCGGAGCAGTTATTTAAAGACGGCATCGACGCCGAGGTCGTGCACGTGCCAACTATTAAGCCGCTAGACACCGAGACTATACTGAAGAGCGTTCGTAAAACCGGCGCCGTGGTGACCGCCGAGGAAGGCCAAATGGCCGGCGGCCTGGGCGGTGCCATCGCCGAACTATTATCCGAAGAACACCCCGTACCGATAAAAAGGATTGGTATGAAAGACCGCTTTGGCGAATCCGGCAAACCCGACGAATTACTGACTCATTTTGGCCTCGACGCCAAGCACATCCGCCTGGCGGCCCACGCCGTACTCGACAAAAAGTAGAATTAACTGCCGGGAACAGGCGGCCAAATCCTCATTTGTTGGCCGCTGGCACCGAGCTTGGCCAGGGCACGCCCACTGCCGTCTTCCAGTCTGTAGGTATAGCTAGCCCAAGGCAGAAGGGCGCTTTTGAAGATGGTAGGCAGACTCTCAGAGTATAAGGCGCGTTGAAGTGCCAGCCCGGGTTCGCACTCATGAACCGCCAACAGATGCTCGTCGGTTTCCTCAGAAATCTGCCGTACAACACCGGCAAAGGCACCCGCGTGACTCCGTAAGAAAGGCAACCTTTGATCGGCGGCGATAGCCCACTCCCGCTCATGGTTAATACGTAGCCTGCTTGCTTCCTGAGTTTCAGGACCGTACCGGATGTCAAAGCGACCGCTTAGCAAGGCGTGGGCCCACCACAGGCCGACAGCGTCGTGAATGTCGACAGCTTCGTCCAGCTTTCTGACTCCGTCTGCTCCTGTTTCAAAGATAGATAGCATGATTGGATTGTAGGTGTTAGCGCTTGGCTAATGCAAGCATAAGCGGCTATACTGGCGGTATGCCCCTCACGCTCGAGACCATCCAAGCCAAGTGTGCCCGGGCGCGCCAGCGTATAGCGCAGGCGCGGGCCGAGGGCTGGGCCTTTGGCGCCTTCAACCTGGATGACCAGGCCACCTTGCAGGCTGTAGTGCAAGCCGCCGCCGCCAAGCAGGCGCCGGTGTTGGTAGAGGTCAGCCAGGGCGAAGTCGACGACATTGGCCTGGACAATGTACGCGACCTGGTAGACAACTACTGCGCCGCTTACGGCGTGGAAATTTACGTTAACCTCGATCACAGCCCGAGCGTGGAGGCCGCCAAAGCGGGCATAGACGCGGGCTTTGAGTTTATCCATATAGATGTTTCACAGGCCAATCACGATGCTACCGAACAGGAGATTATCACTGCCACCCGCGAAGTCGTGGAGTATGCCAAAAAGACCGGCGCGTTGGTGGAGAGCGAGCCGCATTACTTCGGCGGCAGTTCCAACCTGCATAGCGAGAAGATCGACTACGAGGAAATTAAGAAGACTTTCAGCACGCCCGAAGGCGCCAGGGCTTTCGTGGAGGCCACCGGTATCGATACCTACGCCGCCGCCGTCGGCAACCTGCATGGTAAATACCCGGTACCTAAGAAACTGGACCTCGATCTGCTGAAACGGGTCCGCGAAGCGCTGGACTGCAATATTTCACTACATGGCGGCAGTGGCACCCCCGGGCACTATTTTAAAGACGCCGTCAAAATTGGCGTTACAAAGGTCAACATCAACAGCGACATGCGTTACGCCTACCGCACCAATTTGGAAAAAGTCCTGAGAGAGAACAAGGAAGAATACTCGGTAGCCAAGCTTATCAGCAAAGAGGTAGTGCCGGCGGTCCAGGCAGTTGTCGAAAGCAAAATTGACGACTTCAATTCGGCCGGCAAGGCCGTGATAAACTATGAGTATAAGCAGGATTAACTAAAGGGCGGGCATGGCAGAAAAACCGGACGTGATAGCAATCGGCGACGTCGTGACAGACGCCTTCATAAGATTGCTAGAGGACCAGGCCGTGACCTACCAGAACGAGCAGGGCAAATGGCTGGCTATGCCCTTTGCCACCAAGTTGCCCTATGACCACGTCGAGGTAATCGAGGCCGTTGGCAATGCCGCCAATGCCGCCGTGGCTTTCGCCCGCTTAGGCCTAAAGAGCGCTTTCGTAACCAATGTCGGCGCCGACTCCCATGGCCGCGACATGATCAAAGCGCTCGACAAAAACAAAGTCGATAGCCGCTTCGTGCGCATCAATCCCGGCAAAAAGAGCAACTACCACTACGTTCTGTGGTACAAAGACGAGCGAACAATCCTGATCAGGCATGAAGACTACGACTACCACTGGCCGCATCTGACCCCGGCCGAAACACCGGGCTGGGTTTACTTCAGCTCGGTTAGCGAGCACGCGCTGGAGTATCACGACCAGATAGCCGAGTGGCTCGAGGCCAATCCAGGAGTTAAACTGGCCTTCCAACCCGGCACTTTCCAGATGGAAGCCGGCACCGAGCGCCTGAGCCGCCTTTACCAGCGCACCGAGGTGCTGATTCTGAACCGCGAAGAGTCGGCACTAGTCGGCGGCGGCAACCACGACGACATCAATGACTTATTTAATAAACTTCACGAGCTAGGCGCCAAGATCGTTGTCATAACCGATGGCCCGGCCGGGGCTTATGCCTCGGACGGCCATAACCGTTTCAGCATGCCAGTGTATCCCGATCCGGGACCGCCGGTGGATCGCACCGGCGCCGGCGACTCATTCGCTTCAACTTTCGTGGCCGCGCTCATCAAGGGCAACACTATTGAGGGCGCCCTGCAGTGGGCACCAATCAACTCCATGAACGTCGTCCAGAAAGTCGGCGCCCAAGCCGGCTTGCTCAACGAAAAAGAACTCGAAGAACTCCTCAAAAATTCGCCCGATTGGTACCGCCCCAAACCTCTGGACTAACAGAGATGCTTATGGTAATCTTTAGGTAAGAGGACTAACCATGGTCATCAGATATAAAAACAACCTGCGCGGTACCCAAAAATGACGCGTTTTCTATCGGAAGCTTTACAGGCTGAGGAGCCGTTCTTCAGGCACGGCCTGCGTCGTTTGGAAGCCGCCAACGGCCACCCCAGCACCGATATCCGCTTCTCTACCGAAGTCATGCGCGCCAGTCGCGCCAAACTGATGGAATTGGGGCTCGATCCGAATGACACCACGCCCGAAGAGCTCTACCACGCCCTGCAGGAAAGGGTTAAAGCCGATGACGCCCGCCTGACCCGTAACCTCCGCACGGTGGCCGCCACCCATGTCTCGGCCGAAGCCGAGGTAGTGGCGGGCATGGTGCACGTTATCAAGCAATTGCCCGATTCCAGGCGCTGTTTCGCACTCAAAACCAGCGCCATGAAGAATTTACTGAAACAGTCACAGCCTAAGAAGGCCATGAAACAGCTGGGTTACCGATCGCTCGATTCAATGCTCAAGCACGAGTCCCCCGTATTGATACTGGCGGCGGCCCGGCTGGTAGAAAATGACGGTTGGCAGAACCGCCTGCTGGACCAGTATAAAAAACTGCGCCCGAGCGACTTCGAAAGCCGCAGTATCGCCATACTGCACCCCACGTCAGGCCGTTGGCGCAAGCTGGGTTCTGAAGCAGTCGCTAATAACAAGCACAATCTGCTGTCATTCAAAGAACTGGGCGCCCTGGTGTTCCTGCCCCTGCCGGCCGATACGCCGCCGGGAGCCGTTACGGTCAGCCTGGCGCTGGCCCTGCACGAAATGAATGAAATCCGGGCCGGCAGTACTTTTCTTCAGTTAAGCCAGGTTAAAGCCAATTTTGGCCGCCAGGTGCAGACCGTGGCCCGCGACGAGCCCCAGCTCAGCTCGGAATTGCTCGACCAGCCGGTGCCATGGCACCTTATCCAGCGCTACTACGCGCGCCTGACGGATAATTTCCGAGAAGAAATCTTCGAGCCGCACCTGCAAATTGACGACATGGTCTGGCAGTCTATCGAGAGGACCCTAAGCGCCATCGAACCGGGCTTTAAGTTCTGGCACGAAACCGCCCACTTAGGCGTCCTAGACAAGGGTAAACCTGTCTCTTTCAATCTTATGGACAGCGCCCTGAACACCTGCAACCAGCTAAGCTTCGAGCAAAGGGTGTCCCACTATTTTCAACGCTCTTTATGGCATGAACTACTACTGCGATACCTGCACCACGAACCGGTCGAGCAAAGCGTACTGGCCGAACTACAACCGCAATTGGCGGAGGAAGTAGTTACCGCCTAATGGCCGCCACCACCGAAGACAACAAGCGCCTGCGTTTTTCGATTTGCGTTTCCGGCGCGGCCGCCGGCGACACCGTTAAAAGAGACGCCAAACTGGCCGAGCGAACCGGTGCGGCCATAGCCAAGAGAGGGCACATTTTAACCACCGGCGCCACCGTCGGCCTGCCGTACTACGCCGCCGTCGGGGCCAAAAAAGCCGGCGGCATGAGTATAGGCTTCAGCCCGGCGGTCAACCTGCTGGAGCACCTGCGCAAATACCGCCTGCCGCACGACAGCTTCGACTTCATTAACTTTACCGGCCTGAACTACGTCGGCCGCGACCTGTACCTGGTGCAGTCCAGCGACGCCGTTATAACCATTGGCGGCCGCTTCGGCAGTCTGCACGAGTTCACCAGTGCCCTGGAAGCGCGCAAACCCTGCGGCGTGCTCACCGGTAGTGGCGGCACGGCCGACGAAATTCCCAAGCTAATGGCCGTTTTGGAACCGCCGGCCCGCGACCTGGTCGTATATGATGATAATCCCGAAAAGCTGGTGGCCAAAATCGTCAAGATCCTGGAAGAAAAGTACGGCGAGCTGGGCAAACACATCCTCAAGCACGACGACAGCTGGTTTATGCGCAACGACCCTCAGTCACCCCACGCCGGCTAAACTTGATACAATATAAGGATGTCTAAGTTTAATTTGAAGGCGGATTTTAAGCCGACGGGCGACCAGCCGACGGCGATTGCCCAGTTGATCAAGGGCCTCGATGAAGGCTTGAACCATCAGACTTTGCTTGGTGTTACGGGGTCGGGCAAGACGTTCAGCATGGCTAATGTTATCCAGAGTGTCCAGAAGCCGACGCTGGTGCTCAGCCACAACAAAACGCTGGCCGCCCAGCTGTACGGCGAGTTTAAGAGATTTTTCCCGGATAACGCCGTGCATTATTTCGTTAGCTACTTTGATTACTACCAGCCAGAGGCATATATTCCGCGCTCTGACACCTACATAGAGAAAGACAGCCAGATCAATGAGGAAATCGACCGCCTGCGGCACGCCGCCACCGACGCTTTGTTGAGCCGCGACGACGTGATTATTGTGGCCAGTGTCAGCTGTATTTACGGCATAGGCTCGGTCGAGGACTATAACGGCCTGTCGGTGAATGTTAAGGCCGGTGAACGCAGAGTAAGAGATAAATTGTTGAGACAACTAACTGATATTCAATACCAGCGCAACGATATCGACTTTCACCGCGGTACCTTCCGGGTGCGCGGCGACGTGGTCGACGTCTTTCCGGCCGGCGAAGAGCTGGCCTACCGCATCGAATTCTTCGGCGACGAAATCGAGCGCATTACAAAGGTGGATCCTCTAACAGGGGAAATACTGGCTAATCTGGACTCTTATAAGATCTTTCCCAGCTCGCACTACGTAACACCACAGCAGAAATTAAAAGTGGCTCTGGGCCAGATTGAATCCGAATTGGCCGAGCGTCTGGCGGGTTTTAAGAAAGATGGCAAACTACTCGAGGCACAGCGCCTGGAACAGCGCACCCGTTTTGACCTGGAAATGCTCGAAGAAACTGGCTTTGTGAAAGGCATCGAGAATTACAGCCGTTACCTGACCAATCGCGAGCCCGGCGAACAGCCGGCCACGCTTTTAGACTATTTCCCGGACGATTACCTGATGTTTATTGACGAGTCGCACATGACCATTCCGCAGGTTCGTGGCATGTACAACGGCGA
>CAYRPQ010000026.1:0-9110 GCA_964426315.1 uncultured Candidatus Saccharibacteria bacterium | reverse complement strand
AGAAGGATAATTTGTCACAACTACAAGCCGTTAAGAACATACCCGGCGTTTACCAACTGGTGATTACCGTGGCAGGCGATCCGAACCAACCGGTTTCTTACGATAATTTGGTCGGTTTCCTAAGCGCCCTGGAGCACAACCGCCGTACCGCCCAGGTCAGCGGCTTGACACTCCAGCCCAGTCCCCTTAACCCGCGTGACTTGACTTTTAGCCTAACTTTAAACGAGTACATAAAGCCATGAGTAAACAGCTTAGTCTTAAGGGCCTCCCCCTCCAGCTAACCGCCATCGTTGGTAAGCTCAAGCGTTACAGCTTGCCGGTCTTTCTGATCTTCGTAGCCGGCGTTTATGGCTTCGTGTTGTTGCGTATCAACAACCTGAGCCAAGCCGCACCGTCCGATCAGGCCGTTACCAGCCAGGTGCAGGCCGCCAAGGTGCCGCACATTGACGCGGCAGTCGTTAAACAATTAGAAACCCTGCAAGACAATAGTGTCAGCGTTCAATCGCTGTTCGACGAAGCCCGCAGTAACCCCTTCCAGTAATTAGCTGGGTACTTCGTAGCTATCAACGGTATTTTCGGGTTCGGAAGGCGGCTGGGGCAGGTCAGGCCGCGGTTGTTTGCCGCCACGGTGTCCTTGTTCAAAAGTTTCGCGCGCCGCTAGAATCTGCTTCGCGTAGTACTCGGGTCTGGGGCAGTAAGGAAAAAAGAAGCGTATGTGCTCACCAGCCGTTTCGACCGTCAGTGAGCCGAAGTTAAAGATGCTTTGCAGGATGCCCTTTTCGGCGGCGGTTACGTCTTCCAGGTTACCCAGTGACAGCTGGCTGGATTGTTTATTAAACAGGCCCGAACGACTGACTTCAGTAATGCTGTCGCTGGTTAATATGAGGTGATTGTCCCAGTAGATAACGTTATAAAGGAATACGAAAATCAGGGTTAAGGCCGTCATGAATACGAACACAGCCGTTGCGATGCCGGTTACCTGACTACCACTATCGGTGGCCCCAGGAATGATTACAAAAGCAATGCCGGCCATTAGCAGTAGGAATAGTCCGGCAAACAAATAGACGATGAGTAAGCCTATCGGGTGACGCCTGATGTCACTGATCACCTGCTCGCCTGTTTGCATAACCGATAATGGATTACGGATACCTGGTCGGTCGGGATCGGGTTCGTGAGAGTTCATGTCTCTAAAGTATACCCTATAGCAGGGCCGACTGAGAGCTGTCGGCGGCCGGTTTTTTGCCAAGGTGCTTGTAGGTTTTGTGTGTTACTTTGCGGCCGCGCGGCGTGCGCTCCAACAGGCCGACCTGCATTAAGTATGGTTCGTAGAAATCCTCGATGGTGCCGCGTTCTTCGGCGGTCAGAGCGGCCAGCGTTTCAACGCCGACCGGGCCGCCGTTATAATTCTCGATAATCGCCGACAGCAGGCGGCGGTCTGTGGTATCGAGGCCAAGTTCGTCAATGTCTAACAGCGCCAGGGCTTTGTGGCTGAGGTCGGCGTCGATGATACCATCGCCATTGACGTCGGCGTAGTCACGGACGCGCTTCAGCAGGCGATTGGCAATACGCGGCGTCAACCGCGAACGTTTGGCTAATTCGTGCGCCGCCGGCTTGTCGATCTTAACCTTGAGGATGCCGGCGGCCCTCTCAATGATCTGTTCGATTTCTCCCGGTTCGTAGAATTCTAGCCGGTGGATCATGCCGAACCGGTCGCGGAGAGGCGCCGCCAACTGGCCGGTTCGCGTCGTGGCACCGATAATAGTGAACTTGGGTAGGTCCAGCCTAAGCGAGCGGGCCGACGGCCCCTTGCCAAGCATAATATCGAGCTTAAAGTCTTCCATGGCGCTATAGAGCACCTCTTCAACCGTCCGGTTCAGGCGGTGGATCTCATCTATGAATAGAATGTCGCCGTCGCCCAGGTTGGTGAGCAAGCTGGCCAGGTCGCCGGGCCGCTCGATGGCCGGGCCGCTGGTGACACGAATCTGGGCGCCCATTTCGTGGGCGATAACGTTCGCCAGGGTGGTTTTACCAAGGCCGGGGGGGCCGTGCAGTAATACGTGATCTACCGGTTCGCCGCGCTTCTTGGCGGCGCTAATGGCCAACTGCAGGTTCTTTTTGATTCTTTCCTGGCCGATATAGCTGGCGAAGTCGTGCGGCCGAAGGGTTATTTCCAGTTCTACTTCTTGCGGTTCTTCAGGTTCAGCCACAGCGTTGACGATACGATCAATCATTGTCTCATTATAGCGTACTGGAGGCTTTAGGGAACGTGAACCGGGCTCCAGCAGGTGCGCATATCCTGGTCTTGCTCGGCGAGTTCGGCATGATCTTCATCGTCCAGTTCGAAATCAAAAACGTCTATATTTTCCTGGATGCGGCTAGGCGTGACCGATTTTGGCAGTACGACTAAGTCTTGTTCGATCAGCCATCGCAACATTACCTGGGCGTAGGTTTTACCATGCTTAGCGGCAATCCGGCGGACGACTTCGTTGTCCATGGCCTTGGCGTGGGCCAGCGGCGAATAAGCTTCAACCTGGGTTCCTTTATCATTGCAGTATTTTATAAGCTCTGGTTGTTGCAAAAAGACGTGCAGTTCCACTTGGTTAACCGCCGGTGTGACCTTGGCGTAACTACTCATTTCTTCGAGATGTCGAATTGTGTAGTTGCTGACGCCGATGGATTTGGCCTTTCCGGCGGCCTGGATTTCTTCAAGGGCCTGCCAGGCGCCTTTCCTCAGCAAAGGAACCGGAAAGTGGAGCAGGATAAGGTCAATGTATTCAGTTTGCAGGTTGATGAGCGATTCCTCGAAACTTTTCAGAGCCTTTTTGTGGCCGAAATTAGACACGGCTATTTTGGTGGTGATAAAGAGCTCGTCACGTTTTAGGCCGGACTTTTTCCAGGCTGTGCCCAGGAACTGTTCGTTGTCGTAGGCCTGGGCGGAATCAAAGTGGCGGTAGCCAGCCGCGACGCCGGCAGTGAAAGCAGTGCTGAATTCAGCATCGTCTTTGACCTGCCAAAAACCGAGCCCTACTTGTGGAATCTGGTTGTCATCATTTAGCTTGGTCGAGGGAACGCTCACTTACTAACAGCCTTCAGTGCTTGCTTAACCCGGTCACCAACGGGCAATTTGGAGTCCACCCCTTTCAGGGCGACGGCGGCGTCTTGCGGTGAGTAGCCTAGCGCTACGAGAGCCTCGACGGCTTCGTCCTTTAGTAACGATTCTTCGCCTTGAAGCATGCCGGTTGATGCCAGGTCCACGCCCAGTAATCCGACTTTGTCTTTAAGTTCTACAATGATCCGCTCGGCGACCTTCTTGCCAACGCCGCTGGCCTGCTGGATAAACTTGACGTCGCCGTTAGCAATAGCGATGCGAACATAGTTGCTGGTACTAATACTTAGCACGTTAAGCGCCATTTTTGGTCCTACCCCGTTAACCCCCAATAGCTGTTCGAAAAGATGCTGTTTGTCGCGCGACAGGAAGCCGAACAGGTCATGTGCCTGCTCGCGGACGTATTCGTAAATGTAGACCTTGGCCGGTTGCCCGACAGTCAGTTGCTCGAGATCTTCGGTAGCGACATACAGGCCATAGCCCACACCCTGGACATCGATAATAACTTCGTCGGTCAGCTTTTCGCTGACCACCCCGTTAAGCATTGCAATCATGCAATTATTATCGCACAGTCATGCTGTGGGTGATAGCCGCCGCCAGGGCGTCGGCACAGTCATCGGGCTTGGGTATATCTTTGAGCTGTAAAATGACTCTTACCATTTCCTGGATCTGTTTTTTCTCGGCCTTACCATAGCCGGTTAGGGCCTGCTTGATTTGCTGGGGCGTGTATTCTGCAATATGCAGGCCGGCTTGTTTGCCACATAGCAGAACTACGCCGCGGGCCTGTGACACCGTCATGGCGGTAGTTACGTTCTGTGAAAAAAACAGTTTTTCGACAGCCATTTCGGTCGGTTTGGTGGCAACGATTATGTCTGTTAGTTCGTCAAATATGGTCTGCAGGCGCACGGCGTCGTCCTCTTTAACCGGCGTACGAATAACACCGGCATCTACCAAGCGCGCCTTGCCTTTCTCAACATCAATAACGCCAAATCCCAGAATACCGGTGCCGGGATCAATTCCCAGGATTCTCATGCTTTGGCCTCGACCAGTGCCATTAGTTTTTTAAAAATGATGGGGTTGCAGGCCAGGATTATGCCTAGGCCGGGTTCATCAAAGCGGCGTTTTTCGCCCTTTAGGTTTGTAACGATACCGCCGGCTTCTTTGACCAGCAAGGCGCTGGCGGCAATATCCCAGACTTTTGGGTGGCCGATTATGGCGCCGACGAACTGTCCCGAAGCGATGCGGTTAGACAGATAAACACCCGACTGGATGCTCATGGTTTTGCCACCTTGAGCGCGCACGGTTTCCACGGCTCGGGCGGCATTATATTCAACGCCCTCACCCTGCACGGTGAGGCCACCCATCACTAAATAGGCTTTTGAAAAACTGGTGGCCGTTGAGGTTTTGAGCGGTCTGTCGTTCATAAAAGTACCTCCGCTCTTGGTGGCCCAGAACATTTCATTAAGCCACGGATCGTGGGTCACGGCCACCACCGGCTGACCATCTTTGCGACTCACCAGGGCGATTGAGAATGTGAATATAGGAATGCCCAGCGAGAATGGCACCGTACCGTCAATAGGATCGACCACCCAGATAGTATCACGCTCAGACTCAAAACTTTCTTCTTCGCCCAGAACGCCGTGCTCGGGGAAGCTTTTCTTGACCTGGTCGATAACCAGCTTGTTGATGGTGGTATCGGCTATGGTTAGGGGCGTGTTGTCCTCTTTCCACTCGGTAGCGATATCTTCGGCTCGGAAGTAACGCATCATGATGCCGCCTGCTTCCAGAGCCAGATTTTTAGCAAATTCCAACTCCTTGTCGTAATTCACTGGAGTAGCTCTTCGGGGATGTCGAAGTTGACGTGGGTAGCCGAGACATCGTCGAGGTCTTCGAGGGCGTCCATCATGCGCATAATCTTTCCAGCAGTGGACGGGTTGGTAACTTCGACTGTGTTATTAGGAACGTAGGTCAGCTCGGCTTCGGCTACTTCGAGGCCGCCGCCGGCCAGAGCGTCGCGAACCTTGGCTAGGTCTTTGGGATCGGTATAGATAAGCGATTCGCCGTTTTCTTCCTGCACGTCGTCGGCGCCGGCTTCCAGGGCCTGCATCAATACGTCGTCGCCCGCCGCCTTAACACGGATCATACCCTTGCGGTCGAACTGGAAAGCCACGGCGCCCTTTTCGGCGACACTGCCGCCGTGCTTGCTAAAAGCCAGCTTTACATCGGGATAGGTGCGGTTAGTGTTGTCGGTGGCGCATTCCACCAGTACGGCCACCCCGCCCGGACCGTAGCCCTCGTACATGACTTCCTGCAGTTGGGCGGCACTTTTATCTTTAACGCGGTCGATACTGCGCTGGATATTGGCCGAGGGCATGTTGGCGGCCTTGGCACGATCGATAGCCAGGCGCAGGGCAAAGTTGGTGTCGGGATCGGGACCACTACGAGCGGCAATGGCGATGGCGTTGCCCAGTTTGGTGAACACGGCGCCGCGGGCGGCGTCTTTGGCGCCCTTCTGACGTTTAATCGTTGACCATTTGCTGTGTCCGGACATTTCTATCTGTTATTATAGCACTTTCCGGCTGTTTTTTGTGCCACAAAGCGGCAACTATAAAGACTGTGCAGCTATAAAGCGCCAGCATTTGCGCCAGCGACAAACCGATACCCTCCACGAATACGCGCGGCAAACCGGCTAGGATGTGCGCCACATCAAGCATGTAATTCAGCAAGATTGTGGCCGGCCAAGCCAACCATCCGGCAACGGCCGGAGCCAACATACCGGCCAGCCCGGCGATAACGCTTAAGAGCATGGCCAGCGGAATCAGCGTGACCACTAGCACGTTAGCCAACAGGCCAACCCGCGACATCTGCCCGAATATGTACAGCACGAATGGCAGACTCATTAACTCGGCGCAAATGCTCTCTAGGGCTACGCCTCCGATTAGCGTGCCGTGCCAGCGATGAGGCCAGCGGGCCTGCACCAATGGCGCCAGCACCATGACGCCAAAAAAGGCCAGAAAACTCAAGTACCAGCTCAGGTCGCTCCACAAATAAACCGGGTTGGCCCAGGCCGTGATGGCCGCCGCCATGGCAATCAAAGTTAACGACTTAAAGCTTCGGCCGTAGTAACTGGTAAAGATACTTAACATGCTAACTATGGCCGCCCGGACTATCGAAGCGCTGGCTCCGGCTAATAGCAAAAAGATGGCAATTAAACCCAAGGATAAAAAGGTAGACAGGCGTTTGGAGCGCCTACCTAGCAACCTGCGGCTGGCGTGCAAAATTATTGTCAGGTTATAGCCCGACACGGCAATGATATGCGTCAGCCCCACCATTAGCAAGTCCTGTTTAACTTCCGCGGGCAGGGTCGCCCTCTGCCCCACCAGCAGGCCCATGGCGAACGGTGCCAGCGGTTCAGGCAAAGCCGTTTGCATCCCGGCCGTAAAGCGTTGCCGTATCTGAGCTACCAGTGTCGGGTGATGTGCGGTAATGGTAATTTTGGCAAAGCTTATCCGCCCTTGGTACGGCCCGTAGCCCGGATACAATTTGCCCGTGGCCGTTACATCGTCTCCCTGAAAAACGGCGTTAGTGCCGAAGCCGCTTAACTGAAGCTTGCCGGTTAAGTGTTGGTCATTTGCTAGGACAATATTGTTGGCATCAAACGCCAGCTGGCTATTTTTACCGTAAATCGCGTCGTTCATAGCCCGTGCCCGGATTGTCATCGCTTTGTAATAAAACGGCTCGTAAACCGCCAGCCGGTTAATGTAAATTCCGCCTCGCCACCAGCCACACGCCAAGCCAAAGATCAACAATAGTAGCAAAGCCGCCAGCCGGTTCCGTCTAAGTGCCAACAACAGGAACGGCAGGCAAGCCCAAACTGCCATAACGCCGGGTCCGGGACTGGCTCGGGCGAGCCCTAACCCGGCCAACAAGCCTATACAAAGCATCAACCACAACGTGCCGCGCCGGAATCGGTGCCCTAAAACATCACGCATTGTCCCGGCATTCTACAAACCCTGCGACAGCCAGTCACACAATTTAATTTTTATTTAAGTATTTTTATGATTAAATGCACCTTATGAACATTAATACCCTGCTGAACCCGGTGTTGGAAATAGTCGGTGAAGTAGCAAGCCGAGGCGTGGAAGCAGGCAAAGTATTACTTTGGGGCGTGCAAGAAGCCAGCCCGGAACCAGAACCTGAGACCATCGAGCTTGCGCGCCCGGATCGCGTCATAAACGGTGTGGGCGTGATTATGCTAGGCTCGCATAACACCGATATTTATACTGTCATTGAGGGCCCGGTAACCGGCCATTTTAGCGACGCAGAAAATACCGAGGCGATTGCTTACGCCGACGCAGAGGATGAATCGGTTATCGGATTTGCAACCTAGGTTCAACTCGGGCAAAACGTTTTTCTAGTACGTGGTTTTCTATTTCTTAAGACGGATTGCTCATTGCTAGCCCGCCAGAGGTGGTAGGTTGTTCAGCTCTCCGAAGTTTCGCGCGTTTTCAAGTGGGATGTCTTGTGAATCTTTGGCGATCCTTTGGCGCATACCGCTGGCAATGGCGGTTTGACCGGTACTGGCTATGGCCTGCTGGATCTGTCTACCAACTACCCTGCCCAGTGGCTGATTTGGCTCGTAAAGTTTAATGTGATCTTTTAGTTTCGCCAGGCGAGCGTCTTGCTGACGATTAATAATTAGCTTAATGAGGTCCACCTCATCTACCGGTGGCTTATCCAGATGCAGACCTTCTGCAATTCGGCCGGCGGCAATTTCATAGATGTACTTTTGAACTTCGGCCTGGCTCATAACCGCGAATTGTTCGTCCAAATCACCGCCTCTGGCACTGATTTCAGCCAAGCGAATCGGACGACCCGCGGCGTCTACCAGTATGTTGGCTCCTTGGCTATGTTCTTTGCCGACATACAAATAGGCACTTGTTTTATAGCCCCCTGCTTCTAGAGTTTGCAGGCTGACATCGGGTATGCGACATAGGCTGTAGGCTTTTTCGGTCTCGTCCATTGCCTGTAGTTGAGATTTACTCAGAAAGTTTATATGAACCTGGCTCTCTATGGCTTGGCTGGCCGGGAACAGGTCGGTAAACACATAGCCGTTAATACCTATTCTGGCCGCGTACACTGGCACCACGCCTCTAAGGCTTGCTGTCATGGTCGGTACTATGTCTCTATCGGTGCCCTCAAACTTTTTAAATTTTTGGGCGAGTTGGCCAGGATTGGCATTGCTTCCGAAGGCAATTACCGGAAATCGCTCTTCTATAGGCATGGCTTCCTTGGATCTAAGAAAATCATTAAGATCATAAACCAGTTCATCGCCATCTTCGGCTAGGTTATTGATGTAAAAGTGTGCTCCGTTCTCTGACGACACTAGACAGGCATTAACCTGATCATTGACGATTGAAAACGAAGTCTCAGGCCTTTGGCCTGGATATTGTAGGGCCAATGGCCTGCCCGATTCGTCCAGTTTTTTACTGCCCGGGGACGGATATTCTTTTACCAGTGTTACGTTTTGCTTACTAAGCGTACGGCCTAGCACCAGTGGAATAGGCGACATATCGAGGTCGGCATAAGCCTGCTCTACTTTAGCGACAACACCTAGTTCTGGATCTGGCATAAAAAAATAATACCATAATTTGGTATTATTTGCAATCTTGGAGGGCCCACCGGGGCTCGAACCCGGGACACGCGGCTTAAAAGGCCGCTGCTCTACCAGCTGAGCTATGGGCCCACGTCTGCGGGCAGTAATGCAAACTTTAGCAAATTACCCCTGTTTTGGCAAGCCTGGGCTACTCGTAGTGCAGGGCTTCGACGGGGTCAAGTTTGGCCGCGCGACGGGCAGGGTACAGGCCGGCCAGCAGGCCGATGACCGTGGTAATAATGATTACGCTGAGCACCAGCCACGGTGGCAGGGTTATGATGTTGCGGCTGGATATGGCGTTGCCTTTGAGCTGGTTGTTGATTAGCGGGTTGGCGATCAATGTTAAGC
>CAYRPQ010000025.1:0-9166 GCA_964426315.1 uncultured Candidatus Saccharibacteria bacterium | reverse complement strand
AGCGCTATGTGGGCCGTGGCTTGGACCTGCTCGACCTAATCCAGGAAGGCAACACCGGCCTACTGCGCGCCGTTGAAAAATTCGACCCCGACAAGGGCTTCAAGTTCTCGACCTACGCCACCTGGTGGATCCGCCAGGCCATTACTCGTGCCATAGCCGACCAGGCCCGCACCATCCGTATTCCGGTGCACATGGTTGAAACCATTAACAAACTTCTGCGCACCCAGCGCCGCCTGACCCAGGAGCTGAACCGCGAGCCGACCAACGAAGAAATCGCCAAAGAAATGGAAATTGACGTCGACAAAGTCGAGCACATCATGAAAATCAAGCAGGATATTTCCAGCCTTGACGCTTCAATTCGTGACGACGAAGAAGACTCCGTTCTAGCCGACTTCATCGAGGACGAAGACACCGTTTCGCCTGAGGAATCAGCCACCGGCCAGCTACTTAAAGAGCAAGTTAAAGACATGCTGGCCGCACTGACCGAACGCGAGCAAAAGATCCTAAAACTGCGCTTCGGCCTCGAAGACGGCAAGAGCCACACGCTAGAGGAAGTCGGCCAGGAATTCTCGGTTACTCGTGAGCGCATAAGACAAATCGAGGCCAAAGCCCTGGCTAAACTACGCAAGCACCGCGACGCCAAAAAACTCCACGACTACATCAAGTAATCAGGTTTTAATATCGAGAGATTGGAGCAATTGTTCGAGGTCGGTTTCGAGTTCGTGTACGGAATCGTTGTTAGCTAGGAAGTAATCGGCGTTGGCGATAGGGCCGCCTTTTTCGAGGTTTTCGATCTCAGCGTAGTCGCGGGCTGTGGCCTCGGCTTCGGTCAGTGGTCGGATCGGCCGCTTGGCCAGACGGGCATGCCGTACTGAAGCCGGCGCGACAATGGCTATAATCGTGGCGTTCGAGCTAAAGCTGTCTTTAAAGATTTTATACTCAGTCCAGCTGTACAAGCCGTCCACGACCACGTAATCTTCACCTTTATCGAAAAACTGCTCTATTTCTTTGATAATACGAACCGCGTAAGCGCCTTTGCCTTCTTTGGCGCGGATATCTTCGCGCACCAGCTTTTCGCTGGCCTCGTTGACTTCCATACCTCGCTGCTTGATCTCATCTAGCGTGATGCCGCCAAAATAGGTGAATGGCAGGCCCTTATTCTTAAGATACTCCACGGCCACGCTCTTGCCGGCGCCTGGCATGCCCACGAACACGATTACTTTTTTATTCTGCATTTCATAATTGTACTAGATTGCCTAACAATGCGTTAAATGGTATAGTCATTGTTCTATCATCAGGAGTACCAAGGTGTCTGCAAGAAACTTTAATAATTTCCATTTAGGCGACGACGTATATGAACTGGCCGGTGGGCTGGTGCACGACTTAGCCGAAAAAGCTGGCCTGGAGCCATATGTTGGTCCGCACAGTGAGGTCTTAGGCGAATTGGTAGGTATTCTAGGTAAGAATAAGGTTCTGCGCGAAAACGAGCCGGTAGACTTCTTAACGAATCGCCAAATGGCCGGTCATGTAGATAGATCGGGCGTGCTGTTACCAATGGATCGTAGTCTACATACGCCTTATATCCAGGTCGCTGAAGGAACTCCGCGATTAGTAACCGGCGGTGTTCCCAACTGGCAAATCCGTACCGCAGACTTGCTTGTGTCTAAAGCCGCTGAGCTGACTAGCCCCACAGCCGTCTACATGGCAGTAGGCAATCGCCCGATGGACAAGCCTAACGAGACAGGGCACCCTAAGGTGAAACAATTCGTAGAAGACTACGGTCATTTTCCAAAGGAAAGTCAATTCGCCGAAGAATTTGTATTCCCGCGCCTAACCGAAGCCGGTTATGCGGTGTTCTTTGAGCCGTATGAAGCGAGTGATGGTGAAGAGATCGCCCGCCTATTTGTGGCCGACTACCCAGCGGCCTTTAAGAAGGGTAAAGCCATGAGTTTTGCGCGAGTTGCCGGTTCTGGCGTTCACCTAGCTACTCAGTTCCGGGATGCCGCGCGGGAGGTTAATCCAGACTATGACTCTGACAAAAATGCACCACAGGTGTTCATGGAAACGGATGGCATTGAAGTAGCTCGCAACAAAGCCCAAAGAAAAGACGCGCTTCACTATCAAGCACCACAACCGGGCTTAAGAACAACTGCTCTCAAGGCTAAGCTATTGCACCTGGCGGCTGGCGGACGCTAACCATGAAGGACAAGGCTGAATTACGCAGGGGGCTAAAAAAGGCCCGGCTAGAAATGGGCGATGCCGAACACACGCTTAAGAGCCGGGAAATTACCCGGAGCCTTAAAGACCTGGTTGACTGGTCCAAGGTTAAAACCGTGCACTACTTTGAGCCTATCGGCGAATTGCTGGAGGTCGATATTTCAGGGCTGGTAACAGATCTGGAAGACAACTTTTCAGACGTCCAGTTATTCGCGCCGCGGCTGATCGGCAAAGAGTGGCAAATGATATCCCTCAAGCCCACGGTGCCGCCCGAACAATTCGACGTGATTATCGTGCCTATGCTCGGCTTTGATCCCAAAACACTGCACCGCATCGGCTACGGCGGCGGTTATTACGATAAGTTACTGGCCAGCCAGCCCGACGCCCAAAAAATCGGCGTCTGTTTCGAAGCTGGTATGACCGAACACGTGCCGGCCGAACCACACGACATCGCGGTTGACAAAATTGTCACTGAAACCGGCACCTACCAGGGATAGCGTATACTGTAACTATGGCGGAGGCTTCAGGGAAGCGTAAGAAGTTAGCAATTATTGACGGTAAATCGGTATTTTATCGTGGCTACTATGCCATGCCGAATTTGAGCACGCCAGACGGCACCCCAACGGGCGGTGTTTTTGGCTTCGCGACCATGGCCCTGGAAGTTATTAGACGTCTAAAGCCGGACTACGTGGCGGTGGCCTGGGACAAGCCTAAAACTAACATTCGGAAACGGCTCAAGCTCTACCCGGAATACAAAGCCGGGCGCAAACCGGCGCCGGCCGACTTTTATGAACAAGTGCCGATCCTCCAGGATTTGTTAAAAGCTTTCGGTTGGCCACTTTATGAGCTCGACGACTACGAAGCCGACGACATTATGGGTGCCCTGGCGGTGCAGGCTAAGGCTAAAAACATCGAAACTATGCTTGTGACCTCTGATTTGGACATGTTGCAATTGGTCAACGGCCACACCCACGTTTACGCGCTCAAAACCGGCTTGAGCAACATAGAATTGTATTCGCCGAAGAGTTTCGAAGCCAAATATGGTATTCGGGTCGACCAATTCCTGGACCTTAAAGCCATAAAAGGCGACTCGTCCGACAACATTCCGGGCGTGCCGGGCATTGGCGAAAAGGGCGGCTTGGAACTGCTCAAACAATTCGAAACCCTGGACGGCGTTTACAAGAACCTGGATCTAATTAAGGAGACAACCCGCGCCAAACTAGAGGCTGGCAAGGACCTGGCCTATTTGAGCAAACAGCTGGCCAGCATCTGGACCGACGCGCCCATCAAACTTGACCTGAAAGAGGTGGACGGCCGTAACATACAACCCGAAAAAGTGCTTAATTTATTACAGAAACTGGAGTTCCGCTCGCTGGTCCGCCAACTGCCGGACGTTATGCAGGTAGCTATCGACGACCACCACGCTAAAACCGGTGGCGGCCCGATCAAAGCCGGCAAGCACACCATTATTAACACGGCCACCGGGCTCAAAGACCTCAAACTGAGCGACGCCCAGCTGTTGTTCGTGAGCAGTCGTAGTGCCGGTAGGCACGGCCGCGATCCCGAATTGCTCAGCCTAAGCGATGGCACGCACACTTTTAGTCTCGATCTCAAGAAGTTAAAAGCCGGGGATGTGGTTGATGTGCTTGGTGATTTACCGCCGCTTGTCGGCCACGACGTAAAGTCGACCCTGAAAGTCCTGCTCGAGCTCGACTTCAAACTGCCGACGGTTCACCACGACGTGCTGGTTGGCGCCTTCCTGCTGAACAGTTTGCGGCGCGAGCGAAGCCTGACCGAGCTGGCCGAGACAGAGCTGGGCTATGAAGGCTCGCCATTCGAAGACCTCGACAGCGAGGAATCGCTGACCCGCGCCGCCGAAGTCACGGCCGTCATCCAGCGCCTTTACGAAAAGCAGGCTACCGAGATTAAAAAACTGCCCAAGCTGGCAAGCCTCGCGAGAGATGTCGAGTGGCCGGTCATTCCGGTGTTGGCCGAAATGGAGCGTGCCGGCATCGAGCTTAACGTAAAATACCTGGAAAAGTTCGCCGACGAGATCAACGACATGGTTTCGGACTACGAACAGCAAATTTATGGCCACGCAGACCAGGAATTTAACATCGGTTCGCCGGGCCAGCTGGCAGAGATCCTGTTCGACAAATTACACCTGCCAACAAAAGGTATAAAGAAGGGCAAGACCGGCTATAGCACGGCCGCCAGCGAGCTCGATAAACTGCGCGGCCAGCACCCGATTATCGACCTGATCACCCAGTACCGTGAGGTCGCCAAGCTTAAAAATACTTACGTCGACACCTTGCCAAAGCAGGTCGATGAAAATTCGCGCCTGCACACCACTTACGACATGGCCACGGCGCCGACCGGCCGGCTGTCCAGCCACGACCCCAACCTGCAGAACATTCCCACCCGCACCGACCTGGGCCGGCGCATCCGCACGGCCTTCGTAGCAGGCAAGGGCAAAAAACTGGTCAGCGCCGACTACTCGCAGTTCGAACTGCGTCTGGCGGCCGCCTTGGCCGGCGAGAAAGATATAATAGACGCTTTCAACCGCGATGCCGACGTGCACACCATCACGGCGGCCCAGGTTTATGGCCGCGAACCCGAAGACGTTACCAAACAGATGCGCCGCGCCGCCAAAGCGGTCAATTTTGGCATTATGTACGGCCAGGGCCCGCATGCTTTAGCGCTCGGCACCGGCATGGATTTCGGCGCCGCTAAGAACTTTATCGAAAAGTATTTCGAAATCCGCCCCAAAATTAAAGCCTTCCTGCAAAAAACCCGGGAACAGGCCGAAAAACAGGGATATGTAGAAACATTATTGGGCCGTCGCCGGCCGACACCCGACACCAAATCGTCTAACTTCGCCGTTCGCGAGGCCGCTTTTAGGGCCGCCGTTAACATGCCCCTGCAAGGCACGGCCGCCGATATCATGAAGCTTGGTATGATCGAAGTCGCCAAGGTGCTCCGCGAACAGCACAACGACTGCCGCATGCTGTTACAAATCCACGACTCCATCCTGGTGGAATGCCCCGACGCGGTAGCCACGCGCGTAGCTGAGCTCCTCAAGAAAACCATGGAAAACGTCTACGAACTACCGGTCAAACTGACCGTCGACACGGCTATTGGCGACGACTGGGGCGACCTTTAGGACTTATTAACGGGTTTGCGATGGCGGCCGTTGGTGGTGATGCGCTTGCCGCCACTGCGCATCAGGCGAAAGGCTAGGGTAATGATCCAAATCGATAGCGTGAGGTCGGCTAAACTGGTGATTAGCCCAAGTATGTCGTTATGGTGTTTAACGTCGAACAAAGCCACGAGGGCCACCAGCGCTTCAGCGGCGATCAGGGCCTGGGCCAAGCGTTTGCCACGCCTCTGTTGGGCGGCGTAGCCCAGCCCCGCCAGGAAGGCAAACCACCCCACGAGCACCACATAGAAGATGAAATTGATAAAGACACTGCCCAGGCAATCATCTTGGCGGCAAGAACTAACG
The DNA here is from genome assembly GCA_964426315.1 of uncultured Candidatus Saccharibacteria bacterium. Lineage (GTDB taxonomy): Bacteria > Patescibacteriota > Saccharimonadia > Saccharimonadales > UBA4665 > UBA5150. The sequence goes on along the minus strand of CAYRPQ010000025.1, from coordinate 3,444 downwards.
GTAGAACTGATACCGGTCAGGATGTTCAGCAAGCCCAACACGATTAGCTGTATCATCGTGGCGATACCGGTTTCGTACTTCAGTTTCATAGCAATCATTATGCCATGCCCCGCAGGTATTGCAAAATAGTCTAAATAGTGGTAGTATATGTATATGTTGAGGTATTTTGTCGGCTTTTTACTGACCGTCGGGCTGATCGTCCTGGTTATAGTCCTGTTGTTCGGTGGTGGCCATAAAACCGCCTTGCCGGCCGCCAAAACCCTCTGGAGTTACTCCGGTACTGACGCCGAGACCCGCCTGACGATCGATGGTCCTATTAACGGTGACAGCATACACCAGCAGGTGCGCATTACCGTCAGCCGCGACAATGTTACTTATGAGCAAATCCAGGGATACGAGGGCAGTGTCGTTAACCAACAGACTTTTGATAACAATGAGGACGCCTACGACTCGTTCTTACACGCCCTGGCGCACGCCGGTTTCACCAGGGGTGACACCAGCAAAGCTCTGGCCGACGAAAAGGGCTTCTGCCCGCTGGGCGACCGTTACGTTTTGGAATTACGCCAGAACGACAAAGACATCGAGCGATTTTGGGCTACGAACTGCGGCGGCACCCAGACCTACAAGGGCAATAAAAGCGTAACCCTTATCCTGTTCCAGCGCCAAGTCCCCGGTTATGAAGCTCTCGCCGGCAACCTGAGCCTCTAGTCACGTATGCGACAATAGAGGCATGATCAAAGCAATTATTTTTGACTGCTTCGGCGTGCTTGTGACGGAGGGCTGGCTGGCCTTTAAAAACGAATACTTCGGCCACGATAAGAAGTTGCTGGAAACAGCTTCTGACATTAGCGGACGGACCGACGCCGGTCTTATCAGTCACGAGGAAGCCGTGCGGGCTACCGCCGCGCTGGCCGGCATCACGCCCGAAGAGTTCACCAAAAGAGTCTTTACAAACGTACCCAATGAGCCGCTTTTTAACTACATCCGCGAACTCAAGAATAACTATAAAATCGGCGTGCTGAGCAATGCTGGGGGAAATTGGCTGAGTGATATGTTCACCCCCGACCAAATAGCCTTATTTGACGTTGTTAACCTATCTTATGAGTCGGGCTTCGTGAAGCCTGATCGGCGGGCCTACATTTTGGTGGCGGAACGGCTGGGGGTTAAACCCGAGGAGTGCATATTTGTAGATGATATCGAGTCCCAGCTGAGAGGCGCCAGCGCAACGGGGATGAAGGCGGTTTTGTACAAGAATTTTGAGCAAACTAAGGCCGACCTTGAAAAACTGTTAGCCGCCGATTCTAAAAGTTAGTTTTTTGTCTAGCTGGCAGCGTCGCTTAATTTCGGGACCGCGCAGGCGCAGGGTGTTAGCTAGGGCGGCGCTTGGCACCGTGATGATAATATCTTTGTCGCGTACCTGAACCCCGACCTTGATTTTAAACTCGTCCTGGACGTACTTTTTGATGCTCGCCATCTCGGGCGGCTCGTCAAAGTTCTTCTTGCCCAAAATACTAAAGACGGAATCCATACGACTATAATAGACCTATGCCTGAACTGCCGGAAGTCGAGACCGTAAAAATGGGTTTGGGGCGGTTACTGCCCGGGAGGCGGGTATCGGCCGTGGATTTTGACTGGCCGAAGTCCTTCCCGAACGCCCCGGCCGACGTTCAGCACTTTCTGATCGGCGCCAAGGTGGTTAAGGTGGATCGCCGGGCCAAGGTCTTATTAATAGAGCTATCCAGTAAGTATTCGCTGGTAATCCACCTTAAAATGACCGGCCAGCTGGTTTTCAGGGGCAGTGGAGAGCGGTTTGGGGCGGGACACCCTAATGCTTCGCTAGTGGGTGATCTTCCCGACAAATCGACGCGCGTGACGCTGACATTTGACGATGACAGCCGGCTATTTTTTAATGACCAGCGTAAGTTCGGCTGGATGCGGCTGATACCGACAGCCGAAGTCGTTAATCTGGATTTTTTTCAAAAGGTTGGGCCCGAACCGCTGGGCGCCGACTTTGATTGGCGGCAGATGAAACAGCGGCTACTGCGGCGCAAAAACACCTCAATCAAGGCCGCCTTACTCGACCAGACCGTGATTGCCGGCGTTGGTAATATATATGCCGACGAAGCTTTGTGGGGCGCTAAAATTCACCCGGCTACCACGGTTAATTGCCTATCTGATGCCAAGTTCCGTAGTCTGTACGAGGAGCTCGTGTCGGTACTTCGGCTGTCTATTAAGAAGGGTGGCTCGACCGACCGGAACTATGTAGATGCCGAGGGGCGACGCGGCAGTTACCTGAGCTTCGCGCGGGTTTTTAGGCGGCAAGGCCAGCCTTGTCCGCGTTGCGGCACGCTGATCGAAAAGAGCCGCGTCGCCGGGCGTGGCACGCACTTCTGCCCGCATTGCCAGCGGCTTAAAGTTTAGCCAGCTGTTTAAGTAGTTCCAACGTGTCCCGGTACGAGGCTAGTCGGAAACGGGCGGCCGTGCGGCCGCGCCCTATCTTGATGCTGTAAGCCGTTTCGGGTAACACAGAGAATAGTTCCTCGTCGGTCACGTCGTCGCCCAGCGCCAGCACAAAGTCGTAGCCGCGTTTTAGCCAAGGATCGATTGCCGCACCCTTGCTGACCAACGGATTTTTGATTTCTAAGACCTTATTGCCCTGCAATATCTCCAGGCCGTGCTCCTTTAACAGCGGCTTTAAGACGCGCTTAATAGTAACGGCGTATTTATGGGCGTGGTAGGGGGAAGCCGCCCGGTAGTGCCATACCAGCGAGTGCGGCTTGGTTTCCAACCGCGCGCCGGGCGCCAGCCGGACGTATTTTTCGAGCACCGGCTGAAGGATCCGCTTCCAGCGCGTATCGACTTTTTCGATGGTGCGCCACGACTTATTACCGGCTTTGCGCACGGCCGCGCCGTGTTCGGGAACCAAGCTGATAGGCAGGTCGCCGAACCATGTTTCCAGATCAATTGCGCTACGGCCGCTGACCAGCACGACTTCGTTTCGCGGATTGGCACTGAGTTTTTCCAGCAGTGTCACCAGCGATTTGGGCGGTGTGGCCTCTCGGTAGTTTTCGGTGAAGGGTACCAGGCTACCGTCGTAATCCAACAGCAGGAGGCGTTTGCCGCTGGTTCGGTAATCTTCCACCAGGACGGCTTGCAACCTATCTCTCAGCGCCCGGGTGCGGACAGGCGTGCCCGGCACCGGCGTTTGCAAGGCCTCCACGAACTCCACGGCCCAGTCTTGCACGGTGTTTCCAGCCAGATAGTTTTGCATGCTTTTGAGCCTGCGCTTAAGCTCGCGTTTGCGCATTCTCAGCGCCCGGCCCAGGGCATCTACCAGCTCGTCGGGCCGGCGGGGATTAACTAAAAGCGCATCTTGCAGTTCCTCGGCAGCGCCGGCCGTTTCGCTTAAAATCAGCGCGCCGCCTTTGCGGGCGCTGGCCACGA
>CAYRPQ010000024.1:0-9250 GCA_964426315.1 uncultured Candidatus Saccharibacteria bacterium | reverse complement strand
GTTGGCGGCACCGCCAAGAAAGTAGCCAGCAAGACTTAATATGGCAGATAAACCCACTACACCGGCCGAAGACGTCGAAAAGCCCGAGGAAAAGGTGGTTCCAGTAGCGACTAATGAGCCCGCCGAGGCCACGGAGACACCCGTTAAAGATGCTAAGGACGCAAAAGACTCCAAGGATGCAGGCGAGACCGACGCCAAGCCGGCTAAGCCTAAGAAAAAGAAGGCTAAGCGATCCGTGCCCCAAGGCCAGGTTCACGTGTTGGCGACCTTTAATAACACCATCGTTACTTTCACCGACGGAAAAGGCAACGTTTTAACGACTTCCAGCGCCGGGGCCTGCGGTTTCCGCGGTTCCAAGAAGGGCACAGCTTACGCCGCCCAAGTGGCCGCCGAGCGCGCCGCGCAGGCCGCCAAACAGCAGTACGGCTTCAGCAAGGCTGACGTTTTCGTAAAGGGCATCGGCCTGGGCCGAGACGCCGCCGTCCGCGTGCTGGCCGGCATGGACATCGCCGTTGAGAGTATTGCCGACGTTACCGGCGTTCCCCACGGCGGCACCCGCCCGCCGAAAGCGAGGAGAATCTAATGGCCCGCGACCGACAATCGATAGTTAAAATGAGCCGCCGCGAAGGCTACGCTCTTCACCCCAAAGCACACAAAGCCCTGGTTAAGCGCACCTCCAAGCCCGGCCAGAACCCCAATAGCCGTGGTCCGCGTGGCAACCGCAACGCCAGCCAGTATTCACTGCAGTTGCGTGAAAAGCAGAAGGTTAAGCGCCTATACGGATTGCTTGAGCGGCAATTCAGCAACCTTATGAAAGAGGCCGCCGGTCGTCCGGGCCAAGCCGGCCAGACGCTGTTACAATTCCTGGAACTGCGGGCCGATAACGCCGTTTACCGCGCCGGTTTAGCGCCCAGCCGCCGGGCCGCCCGCCAGCTAATGAGCCACGGCCACTTCCTGCTAAACGACACTCGTGTCGACGTACCGTCCATCAGGCTAAAGCCCGGCGATAAGCTCACGGCCCGTCCGCACAGCCTGCAGACGGAATATTTCAAGAAGCTCGATGATGTCAGTCCGGCGCCCGCCGAAATTCCGGACTGGGTCAAGGTTGACCGTAAGAAAGTAACCGTATCAATTACCGGTTTGCCGTCGCGCGATGACGCCGAAGCCGATATCAACGAGCAATTAATAGTCGAGTATTACTCACGCTAAGAAGGAGCCAAGCACATGTCAAATATTATTCACAACCCAGGACTCGTCAAAGTCGACGATCACGGAAGCAACAGCGCTTCCTTCGTGGTTGAGCCCCTGCACAGCGGCTACGGCATGACCCTGGGCAACTCGCTTCGCCGCGTACTGCTTTCCAGCATTTCCGGCGCCGCCGTCACCGCCTTTAAGATCGAAGGCGTTACCCACGAGTTCACCGATGTTCCGGGCGTTAAGGAAGACGTTGTCGACCTGATGCTGAACCTGAAGGGCGTGCGCTTTAGGGTTTACGGCGACGAACCGCAAAACCTGCGCATCGTTAAGTCGGGCAAGGGCGTCGTGACAGCCAAAGACATCCAGACCAACGCCGACGTCGAAATCGTCAACCCCGAGCACGTTATCTGCACCATTGATGACGCCAAGGGCAAACTGACTGTCGACCTGGCTGTAGAAGTCGGCCGCGGTTACCGCACCGTCGAAGAAGGCGCCGCCAAGAAGGCCAGCGACATGATCGCCCTCGACGCCATCTTCAGTCCGGTACTGCGCGTCCGCTACAAGGTTGAGAACACCCGCGTTGGCCAAGCCACCGACCTGGACCGCTTGCTGTTAACAGTCGAAACCGACGGCTCGATCACTCCGCAAGACGCCTTTGAGGAAGCCGCCGCCATCCTGGTCAACCAGTACACCTCCCTGGCCGGCAAAACCCGCGTACCGGTCGCCGAAGTCGTGGCCGAAGGCGCCGCCGGCACCGACAGCGAATTCGATCCCGACATGATGGGCGAAGAGTCCACGGCGCTTAACACCTCCGTCGAAGACCTCAACCTGACTGCCCGCACCACCAACGCCCTGATTAACAACGACATCCATACCATCCGCGACCTGTTCGCCCTGAACGACGCCGAATTACGAGACCTGAAGGGCTTCGGAAGCAAGGCGCTGGACGAAGTTAAAGAGAAACTGGCGGAGTTGGAGCTTTAGATGCATCGTCACGGCTACAAAGGCAGGAAACTACACCGCGAACGCGACCAGCGCAACGCTCTCATCAAGAGCCTGGCTGATTCGCTGGTTAAGTACGAGTCCATCGAGACCACCCTGCCCAAGGCCAAAGAAGTGGTGCCTTACATGGAAAAACTGATCACCAAGGCCAAGAAGGGCGACCTGCACAACCGCCGCCAGGTACTTAGTGGCCTGCAAACCATCACCAGCGCCCACAAGCTGGTCGATGAAATTGCCCCCAAGCTCAAAGGCCGCGACAGCGGCCACCTGCGCATCGAAAAGACCACCTTACGCCGTGGCGACAACGCCCAGCTGGCCCGCGTCAGCTTCGTTGACGACCTTAAGGCCGCGCCGGTGGCCAAAGCCGCTGTTGTCGAAGAAAAGCCCGTAAAGCCAACACCCGCTAAGCCAAAGCCTGCCGCTAAAGCCCCGGTCAAGAAACCGGTAGCCAAAAAGGCCCCGGCAAACGCTGCTAAAGCAGCTAAGCCTGCCGCCAAGAAAGAGGCTAAGTAATGAAGACTTACAGCGCCAAACCAACCGATGTTAACCGCCAGTGGTATGTCATCGACGCCGGCGAAGCCCCGCTGGGCCGCCTGGCCACCCGCATCGCCACACTGCTGACAGGCAAGGGCAAGCCTCAATTCACCAAGCACATCGACTGTGGAGACTTCGTAATCGTCATAAACGCTGCCAACACCGTTGCCACCGGCGACAAGCTCAACAAGAAGATCTATTACCGTCATAGCGGCTTCCCCGGCGGCATCAAGCAAGCCACTCTGGCCGAAAAGATGGAAAAAGACCCGACCTTCGCCATTACCAACGCCGTCCGCGGCATGTTGCCGGTCAATAAACTGCGGGACGACCGCCTGAACCGCCTAAAAGTCTACGCCGGCGCCGAGCACCAGCACAGTGCCCAAAAGCCCACCGTTATCTCAATAAAGGATGTTAAATAATGGCCACCAAGAATAACTACTACTACGCCCTGGGCCGCCGCAAAAGCGCCACCGCCCGAGTGCGTCTCAGCAACGGCAAAGGAGTCATAACGATTAACGGCAAACCGGCCGAAGAATATCTCGCCGCCAGTAAATACCTGCTAACTAAACTACAGGAACCTTTCCGCATCCTCGACCTTCTCGAAAAGTACGACGTTAGCGCCGTGGTTTCCGGTGGCGGCCACGACGGCCAGGCCGAAGCCATCCGCCTGGGCATTTCCAAGGCCCTGGTGGTCATGAACGAAGACCTAAAGAGCACCCTTAAACGCGCCGACCTACTGGGTCGCGACTCCCGTGAAAAAGAACGCAAGAAGTTCGGCCTCAAGGGCGCCCGCAAACAGCGCCAGTTCACCAAACGCTAGTTGACATACTTTGACAAAGCGGGTAGCTTATTGCCTATGAATAAGTCTAAGAATAGACCAAATAGTTTTGGCACATGTTATGTGGATCCCGAAACTAGAGAGTTAAAAGGTTGGGCTTGGGTACGACATTATGTCGATGGCAGATTTAAGGGTTATATTGTGCGTATTGAACCTCCGCTTAAGCCCGAAGAGGGTGACAGGCTTAAAAACCTCGGGGCAGACGTCTTGCGCCTCGAGCAGAACGGAGTTAGTCAAATCGCCGTACCCGAATCCGTAGCCAATAAATTCGTGATTAATCTGCAAGTCATCGAAAGAAAACAGGAGATTGCTCTAGGCCAGGGTGTCCTGCTGGCCGCCTACGCCGAAGAGCCTGTTGACACACCTCAATAGAAGCTGTATATTAACGCGCATGTCTAGTGTGACACGCAACCAGTACTGGTTTTACTTTACCGACAGCCAAGGCGGTAAGTTCTGCGTGTCTGCATAAAACAAGACAACCAAGCAAAGCAAACCGCCTAAGAGGCGGTTTTTTAATTTAAGAGATAAGGATAAGCAATATGTCACCTGAGGAAACACTAGCACCGGCAACTATTCTGGGAGAATCCAGCCGGATAGCTAATGCCATACTGGTTGCCGAAGAGCGTGTTAACGCCTTCACTAGGGCAGAGCGTGAACGGGAGCTGTCCGACATACGCGGCGTGCTTGGTTACACCGCCGTTTCCCATGTTGAAGCTGCCGACTTGGTAGATGCTCGAATCACCCAGAAGGTACCCGTAATTACTCCCGAAGATCTCAACGATGTCCTGCCACTTACCGAAGCCTCGGCCGAAACAACCCGCAAGTCCCGACAGGCTATCGAAGATATATTGAGTCATAAAGATGATCGTCTGCTGGTTATTGTCGGTCCGTGTTCGATTCACGACCCGCAGGCGGCTCTGGAGTACGCTGAGAATGTCAGGCAATGGCGCGAGGCTTATGGTGATGACCTGGAGATCGTAATGCGCTTCTATCCTGAAAAACCGCGCACCGAACGTGGCTGGAAAGGCTTCATATACGACCCAGGGCTTAATAACTCCGATGACATTAACCAGGGCATAGTAGCTACCCGCATGATGGCTTTGCAAATAACCGCTAACGGCGTTCCGCTAGCTATGGAGCGGCTCAACGCCCTCACGCCACAGTACGTCAACGGCTTGGTGGCCTACGATGCTATTGGCGCCCGCAATACCACCGACCAAAAGGCTAGGGAATACGCCTCTGGCACGTCGTCGCCGGTTGGCTTCAAGAACACGCCCGAAGGTAGTACTAAAGCAGCTGTCCAGGCTGTCGTCGCGGCCTTGGGCAGTCACTCGTTCTTAGGAATGGGCATGGTTGGTACGCCTCATCAGATCGAAACTGCCGGCAACCCATTCGGACATGTCATATTAAGAGGTAATGAGAACGGCCCGAATTACCACCCGTCCGTGATCGCCAACCTGAAACAAACCTTAGTAAATAGAAACCTTTTACCGTCAATAGTCGTGGATGTCTCCCACGGCAACAGTCAAAGTGTCGCAGACCGGCAAGTGGATGTAGTGATAGACATTGGCGACCAGGTCGCCGGCGCTCAGGACGCCATCTGTGGCGTAATGATCGAGAGCAACCTAGAACACGGCCGGCAAAAAATAGGCAACGGAGAAAACCTTAAATATGGACAAAGTGTTACTGATGAATGCATAGGGTTGGACCAGACCGAAGCCTGCTTAGATATTTTGGCACAGGCCGCCCAAATCCGTCGCGAAGCGCTCGCTACCTAACCTTACTAAACCTAACTTGAGGTATAATTGTCGTGAAGATGGCAAAACCCGTAATATTGACCGGCCTTCGGGCAAATAACGACCTCCATATAGGCAACTATTTGGGAGCTCTGTTACCTATGGTCGACTTGGCGAGCCAAAAGGGCGGGGAATACCAGGTGAACCTGTTCATCCCTGACCTGCACAGCTTTACGACGCCTATTGAGCACGATCAGCTTCAAAAAGGGATTATGAACAATCTGCGCGTGTTTGTAGCCTCCGGCCTGCCGCTGGACAATTCAGACGTTCACATTTACCGCCAGAGCTACATACCGGCCCATTCCGAACTGACTTGGATCCTCGACTGCTTCACGGGTATGGGTGAATTAAGTCGTATGACGCAGTTCAAAGAAAAATCATACAGGGAAGACGAGTCAAGAGAAGGCGCCGATCGCATTAGCGTCGGGCTGTTCAATTACCCGGTGCTGATGGCGGCCGATATTCTTCTATACGGCGCGGAGTATGTTCCTGTCGGCGACGACCAGACCCAGCACCTGGAGTTTACTCGCGATATTGCCGAACGATTGAACGCCAAGTTCGGTAACCTGTTCGTGGTGCCAAAACCGGTTAAGGAGCAGCATGAATTCTTTGGCAAAGACCAGGGGTTACGCATTAAAGACCTGGCCGATCCGGCTAAAAAGATGAGCAAGTCGACCGATTCAGATAAGGGCGTTATTTTTATGACCGATACGCCGGATGCGGCGCGCCAGAAAATTATGTCGGCCACAACCGACAGCGTAGGCAAGGTTAATTATGATTATGAAAAACAAGCGGGCGTAGCCAATTTGCTGGATATTTTGAAATTACTGGGCGGTAATCCCGATGAATTCGTTGGCCAGGAGCAGTACGGGCCGCTTAAAACCGCGGTGGCCGACGTGGTGGCTAAATTCCTGGCCGACTTTCAGAATGATCTGGTAAAGGTTGACGAGCAGGCAATCCTTAACAAGTTAAGTGATTCCGAAAAACAGATGAACACGCAGGCCAACGCGACGCTTTTGAAGGTTCAAAAAGCTGTCGGCCTGAGAGCTTAAATGAGCAATCTCGAAATCAGCCGGGCCGAACGACTCGATCAATACGTTATCAGGCAGATGCCTTCCTTAAGCCGTAGTTATGCGACCAAGCTTATTAACCAAGGTAGCGTGGTTGTTAACGGCGAACCCCAGCTTAAAGCAGGCCATAAAGTGCGTGCGACAGACAAAGTTAGCATCGATTACGACGAGAACAAAGAACTTAAAATTGAAGACATTGATCTCCCAGTTCTATACGAAGATAATGAATGCGTAGTGATCGACAAACCGCTCGGGGTGCTAACGCACAGCAAAGGGCCATTTAACCCCGAACCGACGGCCGAGTCGTGGCTGAGGAGCCGCTTGAAAGCCAAGGCAATGGACGGTGAACGGGCAGGCATCGTGCACCGGCTGGACCGAGCCACCAGCGGCGTAATGATCGTAGCCAAGACGCCGGCGGCGCTGAGCTGGTTGCAGAAACAATTCTCACAGAGAAAGGTTAAAAAGGTCTACGTGGCGGTTGTGGAAGGGGCGCTGAAAGACCCCGAGGCCATTATTGACATGCCCATCGAGCGCAACCCGAAACACCCGCAAACCTTTCGGGTGGGCAGTAACGGCAAGTCGGCCGTGACGGCGTATAAGGTGCTTAGAGCGAATGACCACTTTAGTTTGGTGGAATTGCGGCCGACCACCGGCCGAACCCACCAGTTACGCGTTCACCTGGCCCATCTGAACCATCCCATTGTCGGCGACACATTTTATGGCGGCTCGGCGGCCGACCGCTTGTTCCTGCACGCTCATAGCCTGGAAATAACCCTGCCCAACAAGGAACGCAAGACTTTCGAGGCCGTTTTGCCGCCGGAATTCGAGGAGCTCGTTAAATGATGGCAGACCTGGTCGTTCACCCCTTAACCATAAAGCAACTGGAAAACTTTACCAGTGCGCCGGCGCACGCCTTAATGCTCGTTGGGCCGACCGGTAGTGGTAAGCTGGCCCTGGCCACGCGCTTGGCGGAAAGCCTGCTCGAGCTACCGTCGGACTCCTTCGCGACGCATCCCTACGGCCTGATTATAAGGCCTGAAGTGGACAAGAAGACCATAACTATCGACGCGGTCCGGCAGATGGAACAGTTTCTATCGTTGAAAGTGCCGGTTAAAACGGCCAACAGCCGGGTTATCATCATCGAAGACGCCCATTTGCTCGGCACGGAGGCCCAGAACGCGCTTTTGAAGACGCTAGAGGAGCCGCCCGAGGGCACACTGTTAATCCTGACCGTCAGCCACGAACAGGCCTTACTGCCGACCATCCGCTCGCGGGCGGCCACCATCCAGGTGAATCGCACCGAACGCGGGCAGTTGGAAACTTACTTTGGCAAGCAGGACCACGACGCCAAGTCCGTTGGCCAGGCTTATGCCATCAGCGGCGGCTTGCCCGGTTTAATGAACGCCCTTTTAACGGATGAAGAACACCCTCTTAAAGAAGCCACGGAATGGGCCCGCCGCTTGCTCAGCCAGTCGACCTATGAACGGCTAACAAACGTGGACGAACTATCCAAACAGCGTCAACTGGCTATCAACGTGGCTTTCATATTGCAACAAATGGCGCGGGTTAGCCTGCAAACAGCTAGCGGCCGGGCGGCAAAGAAATGGCGGAAAATACTGGAAGCCGGTTATGAAGCAGAAGAAGCTCTGAACGCCAGCGCCCAACCCAAGTTAGTCCTTACCGAGCTCCTGCTCAACCTCTGATAGATGTGTTACAATATTCACAACCTATGTACGAATTATTAATTGTAGCCGGCTTTGGTGTTCTGGCTTTCAGAAACCTGCAAATACACGACGACGAGTTCGCTGACGTGTCGCGCAAAGTTGGTGACCGCCTCGGCAAACTATGGGACATCGCCCACCAGGGCATGCGCGAGAACCGCTTTCTAAGAGCCGAAAAAGCCCTGTTAACTATCCTGAAAATCGACGAAAAAAACGCCCCGGCCTATAACCGCCTGGGCATTCTCTACGCCAAACAAAAAGAATACCGCGACGCCATTGACTGCTTCGAAATCGCCAGCTCTATCGAATCCACACCCTCCAGCCTGCATAACCTAGGGCTTATTTATTACGAGACCGAAAACTACGAAAAGGCCGCAGTGGCCTTCGAGCAAGCCCTCAAATTAGAAGATGACCTGGCTGCTCGACACGTCGCCTACGCCAAAGTTCAGGAAAAGCTCGGCAACGATAAGCTGATGTTCCAGGAGCTCGAAATCGCCGCCGAGCTGGAACCCAACCGCGAAACCTACATGCTGTTACATAAGGCTTACACCAGCCATAACATGGCCGCCGAAGCCGATCTTATAGCCGACAAACTCAAACGTCTCAAGCCAAAAAGCCGCGCCAAGCGCATCTTGCGCCCCCGCCGCGTCGTTTAGTGCAGGTGGCGCTTGTGCCGATGGCTGAACGCGATGTGGGCTACGGCACCAATCGCCAATAAGAGCATTAACTCGTAAAATATAACTCCTGCCAGTTCCGGCAGACGAGTCAGGTCAAGCGAAAACACCAAAGCTAAACTACCCACGAAAACCATCACGTCAATGACCGAGTGTTCTCCGCCCATCAACCTTTTCACACGTTGCATAAATCTCTTCATGATTACTTAATACCACTTTGGCAAAACTTTGTCTGTGACAAATCGCATAGTACGGGTACGGCGTATAAATTTGGTGCAGGGAGCAGGATTCGAACCTGCGAAGGCGAAGCCAGCAGATTTACAGTCTGCCCTCGTTGACCGCTTGAGTATCCCTGCGCATAACTGGAGCCACCTCGGGGATTTGAACCCCGGACCCCATCCTTACCATGGATGTGCTC
>CAYRPQ010000023.1:0-9713 GCA_964426315.1 uncultured Candidatus Saccharibacteria bacterium | reverse complement strand
TAGCGGATTTTGGCCAGAGCCCAAATCTCGGTCGGCTGGTCACGCCCGAACGGCAGGGCGAAAAAGCCAAAAAATAGCGCCGGCGGCAAAAACAGCACCAGGAAAAAGGCGCCGCCCTTAGCGATCAATATGAAGCAGATATAAAACAAAAAGATAGAGATCAAGGCGAAAATAAATTGCCTGAGAGTCAGCGGCCCTAAGATCTTGTCTTCGGCCTCTATGTCTTGAATCAGTTTGTATGTCGCCACAACATACTAAGTATAGCAAAAATGCCTAGCCCGGGCCTCAGGCTTAGCCACCGCTGGACCAGCGCAGTAGCTGGCCGATATGAATGTAGTCCCTCTGTCCTAAACGGGCGCCCGCTTTGAGCAGGCCTTTATCTTCTTTGTCGACAGTGTGTTCAAGCATGGTCTTGATCTCTTGCTGGATCAGGATAGGCAGACTCTTTATAACCTTGCCATCAAGCTGGCGGACCTGCCGCGCCACGGCAATCGGCTGTCCTTCACCGGTTACTTTCTTTACTGGCACGACTTCGGGCTGTACCTTCACGGCTTTATCTTCAAAGGCTAGGCCGAAGTACCGGTCTATAATTTCGAAGCGTTTACTACGGCCCTGCGGAGTATTGCCAAAAGGGTCGGCCAGGCCGTAGCCGGCATCGTCGGGAGTAGCTTCTTCGGGGTGGTTAAACAGGTAGCGCGCCCTAGCCAGGTCCCAAAGCAACCAGCCTATGCCGGTCTGGTCATAATTTAGGGGGATTTCCAGGCGCCTGGCGGTGCGTGCGTAGGCATCGCGCAGTGAACTGGCGACGTGGTTAATCTGGTGGGTGCCATGTTCGGCTACGGCCTGTCTAAGCTCCTCGGCGTAGGCCTCAAGCTCCTCGGGCTGTTTCTCTTTAATCAGCCTTACGCGTTCAGCGAGCTCGTCTTCTTCGTAGATATCCGGTGAGGCGAAAATGTCCATGGCGTCTTCAAGCGACAACTCCCGGCTGTCACTTTCCTTATTAATGGGTTTTTCGGCCGGCACCACCCAACGTAGGTTCAGCTCGGCGACCTTGCTTTCATCTATTTGGCCGTCCGGGCCGGCCAGAATGTCATTAAAAAACTTTTGTAGTTGGTAGTCTTCAAACAACTCACGCTTATTAACTACCGTCCCAAACTCCCCGGTTTCCTCCGTTATTTGAGCCCACCAGGCACGCATGTGCTTGGGACCTTGGGGGGTCGGTGCGTACAAAGGACTGTCACAGACTATCTGGATGTGCTGTTGGGTGACTTTGTCGCGAACTCGTATGTTGCGAGTCCAAGCCAAACCCTGCAAGCCGTTTTCCAGGCCCATCACCTCGGCCTGATGCAACAGCTGGCTCAGAGCATCACCCCTGTCTTCAGATAGTTCGGCCGGTATTACCCGGGGGCTGTCGCCCAGTTCGGGCATTTCAGGCGGCAACTTCTCCCAGGCGAACTCGGTGGTTAGCCGGTCGCCGGGTTTGTGCTGTTTGTCTTCTTCGTCTAAAAAGTTCCTAATAAAGTCGTCATGATTAAATTGGGCCAGGTCGGTCAGCCGGCCCTCTCCATCGTAAAAGTAAACAGCGTAGCCTGGCGTTACGCCCGTTTCCATCTCAAAACCTTTGGGCTTGCGCCCGAAAGTCCGGGGTCCTAGGCCTTTGTGGAAGGTAGGTAACTTAGCCCGTTTAATCTTCGGTGCATCATCTATAACGGGTAACTGAACGCGGGTGTGCCAAACGCTCTCACCGGCGCCTATATTAGGGTATTTGGTAACGGGGTGGGCCATGGGTGACATCTTTTCGGGGCGCCTGTAGAACAAGGGGTCGCAGGCCCTGACCTTAAAAAGCTTATCGTCTTTCACACCGGTTAGCCCCACCAAGTCAGGCCGGCCGCGCCGCTCGGCGTCGGCCAGCACCTGGTCGGAAACACGGTTGTGGATGTTTATTGCCAGGATATCGGGGTCAACAGCCTCAGGGCCCGGGGTTGCGGGCATAACTTCCGTAGGTGCTTCTGGGGCTGGTGCCGGTACTGCTTCTGCTGCCATAGTTTAATGGTCCTGTTGTGTTTGTGTAACAGGTTAGCATTATAAAGTAAATTACCAGAATTGTCAAGTTATTAACATAACTGGTTTAGGCTTTACTGTTGTCCTCGGTTTTGATTGGCGGCATCTTCTTCGGCGGCGGCCTGCGTGCCCTCTCTGTGGGCGACCTCGGGATCCATGGTTCCCCTGGCAGCCGCCAGCTCTTCAGGCTTAAAGTCAATCTGTTCTGTAATGGCCGCCATCCTCTGGGCGGCGCCGGCATCGGTGTAGCTCCACTGGCCACCCACCTGCAGGACTTTCTGGCGCATGGCTTTCGCCTTGGCTAACTTATCTGCGCTTTTCCACCTACCGGTGTTAACCAGAACGCCGTTTCTATATTCCATTTCAGTATCGGAGGCCGTGGCCAGGATAGTATCGCGGATAGTGTCAATATCTTCGCCCTTGGCTTGTTGCATGTCGCCGACCTTCATGCTCATGACAGACTCAACCGCCCTATCGGAGTTCGGGTCTTCGTAGCCGGAGTAGGCTTCCATTTTGCCTGCCTTGTTTCGCCTGAACTGAACGGCGTAACCGCGCCTTTGTGAGGGTCTCAACTGTTTTGCCAGGTCCTGGGCCGTCGCGACCACTAGTGCTCCCTCGTTGGCGCGGCCCTCGCCGGCCATATCGTTATAAGCTCCGGTCAGGTCTGACACTTCAGTACGCCCCTGGGAAGCCTGGGAATACAGGCCGATTGTGGACATGTCGGCGCGGTGCATGTCGGTGCCGCGTAGGTTGCCTAGCTTGCCGGCGTCGGCCTTTATCTCCTGGGCGGCCAGCAAGGCCTGCGGGTCCTGACTTTCGTCCAGTATGTCAGCCATTTTTATGAGATCCATAGTGCCACGAGGCTTCCGCCATGTGCCGTCCCAGCTACCATCGGCGTTCTTGCCGCCGAATTCCCCTTGTAATCTATTGAGCGTCGCGGGATCAAGCTTGTCCTGGAAGTAGCCCATCTTACCTTGCACGGCGCGGGACGTGGAATAGTGCATGCCGCCCATCTGTTGTAACTCCTGGAAGGCCTTCATGTTGTGGTCCATCTTCTTGGCCAGGATGCCCGCTTCGGACACGTAGCGGCCGCGCTTAAAACCGGGCACGCCGTACTTACCAAGCCCGTGCGGTACCCACTCATCGGCGTCAAGCAGTTTGTTGGCCGCCCGGTTGGCAATCTTGCTAACGCTGGTTTCTTTGCCCGTGAGAGGATTTTTGAACACGCCATAATCGTCGCGCCAACGATTGCCGCTACCGGCACGGGCCTTTTCCCAGTTGGTAGCCGCTCGCTTGTTGCGGAAGTTACGCAAGCGGTCGAAACTGCCGCGGCCGCGGTCGTTAACGAAGCCGCCGATTTGGCCAATTGCCGCGCCGGCAAACTTAAAGGTGGCCGGAATCAGGAAATAGGGGGCGAAATAAGCGGCGAAACCCACGATTTGGCTAGCGTCGCCGGCACTGCCGCTGGAATTATGCAGGGCGATGGCCGCAAACACGCGGCCCGAAGCGATAAAAGCGGCGATAAGCGGGAACATTAATAGGGCTTTGCTGAAGGAGTCCCACCAGAACTTATAGACCCTTTGCGTATTGGGCAGTACGTAGGCGATGATAGCTATGGGCGCGATAAGTATCAGCAGGGTTATGGCTACCTGTCGCAGTATTAACACCACGAAAGCGATCAGCACGGCCAGCCCGGCCGTAACCAGGAAGGACAGCAGTCCCATCATCGAGAAAAGGGTTAGGGCCGTAAAACCGCCTATAATGCCGGCGGCCGAGCCGCCGAAACTTAAGTCTATTTCGTTACGAAGGCCACTGAACGGCTGGTATATAAGATGCCTTATGCCAAAAGCCAGATCATTGGTTAGGTTAACGAAGAATTGCATCAGCGACCACGAAAGAGTGATGCCGATAGCCACGATCAAAACCCTGGGCAAAACCTTACGAATGGTATAGGCGTCGAGAATCTCCATGCCGAGGGTCTGGGAAATAACCATTATCAGGCCGGCAATCACCAACAGCCCCAGCGCTATGTTGCGGAATGATTGCCAGGCCGCGTAGTAGGCCGCGCAAGTGTCACTGGAACTACAGAATATAGCATCCGTCTTAACGGTCAGCTGATCGGTTATAAAGTTGTCGAGCTTGTTTATCATGTTCGTGAACAGGTCGATTACCGGGCAGATAATCCAGCTAAGCGTGCTGGAAGACCCGTCACATTCCAATTGTTTATTACCGCCCAGGGTACTATTATCGGTGGTGCTTGGGGCGCCCGGTGTATCATTACTGCCACCAGCAGCTGTAAGGGTAGCTGCCCAGTCATTTTTAACTGACTGGGGCGTCGAGGAGGCCAAAAGGTTGGGCATGGACTGGGAGGTGTCGGCTACGGTAATATCACAGCCGTCAGTGATATTCTTACCGTTAACATCAATTTTGCCTGTTCCACTACCGGGGTGAAGTCCCTCGGTGGTTTTAATGTTATTTGAGTCGTCAGGATTATCTCTGCCAGCGGGATCATATGAGATGTTCTTAGTAGGCGATAGGGGCTGGCCAGGCACTTGTTTGGGCGTGAAAGTTATGTGCGAAACGTGAGCGTCAAACTTTATAGTGGGATCATCGTGATAGGTATCACCCAAGTGCGCGTAGATTGAGGCTTCTATTTTGATCGTGCCTTCGTTCGAGTCGCCCGCGTTTAGCTGAGGCTTGCCGTTCACGCAATAGTAACTGGTACTGTACTGTATGCCGTAGTGATTCGTGCTACTATCGACGCTGCGTACGTAGTGCAACAGAGCCCCGTCGCCCCAAATACCACCTCGAACCACGACCTCAGTGTTGCTAAGCGCCGCACCGCTATCATTACCTTTAAGAAGATTTTCAATAGCGGTAATTGTGGCCGGATCATCCGTGGAGTTAAAAGCTGCGGTTGGCGCGGCCGCCGCTGACGCGTTTTGGCTCAGGCCCGGCAGTAGCGACATAGCCGAAGGCAGTATCACGGTGGCCACCAGCAACAGATATATAAGACGACGTTTCATTTTTGAATCTTCTAGTATGTACTATAGCACAAGCGGTGTTCTGTTAATTATTTGTCACCGCCGTTATTACTTGCAAAATGCACCGCCTCAACGCATACTTATAAAGTTCACTTGACACTAAAACACGATGACATTAATTAAAAACGGCTTAAAAGCATTACGCCCGGCGGCGGCTTTAGCAGTGCTCGTTTTAGTGGCCTCCATAAGCCTGGCCTTGCCCGGTGTCGCCCGGGCCGCGACAAACCCCGACCAGGCATCTGACCCGGTACGCGACCATTGCCTACAAGTGCTCACGACCAAAGCCGACCCGGCCTGCAGTGATAACGGCCGGCAATATATAATCTATGCCCGTAACGCCGCGGCCTACGCCTGTGCTGATCAGCCGGACAGGGCCAGCGCCACTAAGTGCGTGATTAAATGGGCCGATAGCTATATAGACGATGCCGCCCAGGCGGCCAAGAATAAATCCAAGAACTATAGCGCCCATGATTTCGAAGTAGCTCTTAGGCAAAGGCTCGATAAAGAAAACGTAAACTACACCGATAGCAACGCGGCCAGCGCCGCAAATACAAACCTGGGAGCCACGCCGACGGACACGGCCTCCTGTTCCAACGGCAACTGTATAGACCCGGCCGCCGACCCGAACTGCACCGGCAGTAAGTGCGACTTTATAAAAAAGTACGTTAACCCTGCCATCAACCTCCTATCAATAAGTTTCGGTTTGATCGCCGCCGCTTCCATAATTTTCGGCGGCATACAGTATTCCACGGCCGGTGGCGACCCCCAGAAGGTATCCCAGGCCAAACAGCGCATCGCTAAAACCCTCATTGCCGTAGTGGCTTACTTCTTCCTTTATGCCTTCCTGCAGTTTATAGTTCCAGGAGGGATCTTTAGCCGATCTTAAAATATGATTAGTAGTTTTTTCAGCCTCTTCGCCGCCGAATGCTCGTCCAATGGTTTTTTTGGACTGGTTCCTTGGTACAAATACATAAATGACAGGTATCACCCGGGACCACCTGAGACAGGCCATTTTATCGGTTGTGATCTACACAAGTTTACTCTCCTACCTGGTTCAAGCCGGGCCAGTGACGTGCCGCTGGTTCTACTGGCGGTAGTTGATGACCTGTTGCGCGTAGCCGGCATAGTGGCCGTGGCCTTCGTGCTTGTTGGCGCCGTCAAATACGTTGCCAGCCAGGGCAATCCCGAAGATGCCGCCAGCGCCCAGTCAACTATTATTAACGCCTTGATTGGCCTGGTTATATCCGTCGTGGCCGTGGCCTTCGTATCATTTTTAGGGAGCCAGCTGGGAAGCTAAAATGCGATATATAGCCACCATAAAAACTCCCATAAGCCTGGTCTTAGCCGTTTGCGCGTTGTTACTATGCACTGCGCTGGTTTTCACTCCCGTTAATGCTGGTGCGACAACTCCTATACCGACTCCAACCTGTCCCGCCCCATCCGTTCTTGATAATTCCGTGAAACCGCCGATTTGTCGCACTCCCATTAGCGCCAATGGCCTGCCGCATTCCAACGCCGACAGCGCCGCCCTGAAAACGATTCGCGGCATTGTGAACGACGTTATCGGCGCACTGGCCCTGCTGATGATAACTGTTTCGGGTTTGCGTTATATAACTTCGGCTGGCGATCCCCAAAAAGCTTCCAAGGCCAAAAACGGCATCGTATTCGCGTTGGTGGGCGTGCTGATTGCCATAATCGCCAATGCTATAGTAGCCTTTGTGGTGAACGGCCTATGAGAAAGCTACTTGTTATTATGGTTTTGTTTTTGAGCCTCTGCGCTGTTGCCCGGCCAGCGCCTGCCCAGGCCTTTGATCTTTTCGGTGGCGTCAACTGCGGCGATGCCAAGAATGCCACCTCGGCCACTTGTAGTTCCAGGACCACCGAGAACCCGCTAACCGGCCCGAACGGCGAGCTGATCAAAGTTACCAATATAGTGGCCTACGCCGCCGGGGCCGCCGCCGTCATACTTATAATCATTAGTGCCATACGCTTTGTCACCTCGGGCAGTGATATTAGCACCAACTCCCGTACCGACACTGACGTCGAAACCGCCAAACGAACCATTGCCAATGCCATGATTGGTCTGGCAGTCATCGTCCTGGCACGTACCCTCATCGTATTTGTCATCAAGAAAATGTAAAGGAGCATTATGAAACGAATTATTTTGAACATAACAGCCACACTGATGCTCGCCCTGCTTCCGGTCGGCGCAACGGTCGGTACGGCTTATGCCGCCTGTGGTACGCCCTCGGATTCCAAAACCCAAGTCCTACACGGTATTGGTGAAACGGGCGGTGGCTGTAACGACAGCGGCGTTTCGAATGTTCTTTCGGACGTTGTCCAGATCTTGAGCATCGTCGTCGGCATCGCCGCCGTCATAGCCGTCATTAGCGCTGGCTTTAAATATGTAACATCCGGTGGCGAGGCCAGTAAGGTCGCCAACGCCAAAAGTACCCTTATCTATGCCCTGATCGGCGTGGCGATTGCCGCGCTTGCGCAGTTCCTGGTGCACTTCGTGCTGACCCAAAGTAACCAGGCCACTCTACCTACATGTACTCAGGGCCAGACTCCGGCGAAAGACAATTGCGCGGTGCGCTAGATCGGAGCGCTTGATTGAAGCATAAACGTGTAGTATAAGTTAAGTAACGTAAAGAAAGGTAATTACATGATCAGAAAAATTAAAATCGCACTAATAAGTTTAGCGCTGAGTCTCGGCTTGGTCGCCCCCCTGGCTATGCCAGCTGTGGTTTCAGCAGCCAACACGACTAATACAGTTACTTCAGGGGTTTGTACAGGTGTTACAGACGCCACAGGCAACGCCGGTAGTAGTGGTGGCTGTTTTGGTACGGATACCAACGGTGAAAGCTCGCTAAAAACGATTGCCACAAAGGTCATTAATGTCTTCTCGATCATTGTCGGCATCGTGGCCGTCATCATGGTCATCTACGGCGGCTTTCGCTACATTACATCAGGCGGTGACAGCGGTAGGGTCGGCAACGCCAAGAACACCCTTATCTACGCCATCATTGGCTTGATAATCGTGGCCCTGGCGCAGTTCCTGGTGCACTTCGTACTTAGCACTTCGACGCAAGCGGTTTAGTTACTCAACCAACATAAAAAATATCCCCCGGCGCGAGGGGGATATTTTTTATTTACGCTCGTTTGTTAGAGTACTTGGATTTTCTTGACGGTGTCTTGTTGGACTTTGCCGAAGCTGATGGTCAGCACGCCGTCTTTCAGGACGGCTTCGATCTCTTCTTCTTTGACGGGTACGGGCAAGGCAATGGTGCGCGAGAACTCTCCCCAATAGCATTCCTGTAGGAAGTAGTTTTCGACGCCGTCTTCGGTACCACTGCTGAGGGTGCCGCGGACGGTTAGCTGGTTGTCTGAAATGCTGACGTCCAGGTCATTCTTGTTGACGCCGGCGGTGCGGGCTTTGACGACTAACCTTTCACGGGTCTCGTATACATCCACTGCCAACTGGCCGGGAACGGTTTCGTCTTCGTCCCATTCGTCGTCGACAGCCGGCGTGCCGGTTGGTTCGGGCTGTTCGGCGGGCAGAGCCGCCTCATCGCCTAAAAAGGCAGCCGTTAATTCATCTTCTTCTAGCAATAAATCGTCATCGCGGTTGCGTCGCGCCATTGTGTTACCCTCCAAATTAATTACTGTGTGATCACTCTTCGTACCCCTACAGGGGTTAAAGAAAGATTAAAAACCTTGCGTTTTTGTATTACCAGCAGTATAGCTTAGGTTCTGACCCGTGTGCAACGACCAGCTACATATTTACAACACATTAAACACAACATGAGTCTATTGGACAAAATAGCCGCCAATTTGGCGCCTCACGACTGTCTGGGCTGCGGCAGAGAAGGCCGCCTGCTCTGTTATGCCTGTTTGAATAAATTGCCCAGGGTCGGGCGCTTACCGGTGGGCGAACACCTAACTTACCTACAAGCCTTCACTATCTACGAAGGCGTGGCCAAAAAGCTGATTTGGAAACTGAAGTCTGGTGGCGCGCAGGCCGCGGCCGAAGATATGGCCAAGGCTCTGATTGGACTACTGCCCCGGGAAAAGAAAGTGATAATCGTGTCTATACCGACGGCTACCAGTCGGGTACGCCAACGAGGCTATAACCAGGCCCAGTTGCTAGGTCGCCGGCTGGGCCGGCAAGCCCGCCTGCCCTGGCTAGATTGCCTGGCCCGCAGTGGCCAATTGCACCAAGTAGGTGCCAACCGCGAACAACGCCGCCGTCAATTACAAAATAGCCTGTGGGTTACCCAGCGGCGCTGGGTGCGCGGCGCCCACATTATTCTGGTTGATGATGTCGTCACAACCGGCGCCACATTCGAAGTCGCCGCCAGCCTGCTCAAAGCCGCCGGCGCCAGACGCGTCGACGCCCTGGCCTTCGCCTGGACCCGGCCAAATAAAAAATATCCCGTTTAGCCGGGATATTTATATTGGCGGAGAGAGAGGGATTCGAACCCTCGCGGGGGATTGCTCCCCCCTATCGATTTAGCAAACCGACCCCTTCAGCCACTTGGGTACCTCTCCGCGTTCAGTCTATTTTAACGTACTTTGGCGGAAGGGGTGGGATTCGAACCCACGATA
>CAYRPQ010000022.1:0-10038 GCA_964426315.1 uncultured Candidatus Saccharibacteria bacterium | reverse complement strand
TAATCATAAACAATATGGCCAAAGAAAAAGTGCTGATTGTGGGCGGGGGTTTTGGCGGCGTGAAAGCGGCTTTGGAGCTGGCCGACGACGAGCGCTTCGAAGTCACCCTGCTTAGCGACTCGCCCGAAATGCGTTACTACCCGGCGCTTTACCGCACCGCCACCGGCGGTGCCTATCGCGGTTCAAGCATTTACCTAGAAAGCATTTTCGCGGGCAAGGACGTCAAGCTGGCTCAGGGCACGGCCGCTATGCTGGACCGCAAAGCCAAAACGCTTAATACCAGGGAAGGCCAGGACTACGCCTACGACCGGCTGATTTTGGCGCTGGGCATGGTTACCACCTACTTCGGTATCCCGGGGCTAGACGACTATGCCTACGGTATCAAGACACAGACCGAGGTACAGCGCTTTAAGGATCACTTGCACCGCCAATTAAGCGACGACAAGGCGCCCGACCTAAATTACGTGGTTATCGGCGCCGGGCCGACCGGTATAGAGCTGGCCGGCGGCCTGCCGGCTTACCTAAGGCAGATCATGAAGAACCACGGCCTACCGGCCCGCAAAATCCACGTCGATATAGTCGAGGCCCTGCCGCGGCTCTTGCCGCGCTTACCCAAAGGTACCTCACGGGCTGTCGCCCGGCGGCTTCGCAAACTGGGCATCAAGCTCTACCTAGGCAAGATGGTGCAGGGCGAATCGGCGAACTCTTTGTCGATTAGCGGCAAGCCGCTGAACAGCCACACCGTAGTCTGGACGGCCGGCGTCACCAACCATCCTTTCTTTAAAGAGAATGAATTCGCGCTGATGAAGAACGGCCGGGCCGGGGTGGACACTTACCTGCAGGCCGAACCGGATATCTTCGTCGTCGGCGACAATGCCAACACCCCATATAGCGGCATGGCCCAAACCGCCTTGCATGACGGCGAGTTCGTGGCCCAAAACCTAAAACGCCAGGCCGGCGGCAAGCGTTTCAAAAGCTACGTCGCCAAACAACCCATCACTATCATACCGGTCGGCTCTGGCTGGGCCACCGTCGTATGGGGCAGGCTTAGGTTCAACGGCCGCCTGGGCTGGCTCTTGCGCCTGGCCGCCAACTTCGTCGGCCTGCTCGACCTGGAACCCTGGCCCAAGGCCACCCGCCAGTTCCTGCACGAATTCCAATATGAGGATGACTGCCAGGTCTGCGCCACCGCCGGCCGCTAATTGCAATAAAGTAGAAGTTAGTGTATAAACTCTTTTATGACGGAAGGTGTTATTTATCCAGGCTTTGAAAAAACCGCAGAAGTTAATCCAGCTGCGGCGATGGCAATGTCCCATGTGATGAGTCACTGGGCAGAAATGCGCACCGTGTATTCTGGCTCGGACCCTAAAATAGGTACCCCGCATGACCAAGCAACAATATCTGGGGTACTGGCTGTTTACGCAGAAAAAGGCGAGGTTGCTTTAGGCTCCACGCTGACAGTATTCACTGAGGACCAGGCCGAGCAAGCAGCTTTTATCGATTTGTACGAGCAGCTTCGACGGTGGTTAATCGATCCGCTCCAACGTGAACACGAGGATTTCGGGCCTTTCATGCGCGACATGGTGGCGCTTTTCCATAGAGCTTTATTAGAAGAGGACAGCTCACTTCAATCACATGCAGGTCTTGTCGGCGCCTATGTAACAATGCGTACTGTCGAACCCCCGCACGACCTCTACGCGACACTGCTTACGCCGAGACGGATACTTGAAGGCTGGCAGTTATTGATGCGCAAAGTTGCTCTTGAAAGGGTCGGCGACGATGCGTCCGATATAAAGCGCGACTTAATAGTGGAGTTTGACAGCGAGGAAGAACGAGCTCTTGTAGATTTTATGGATGATGAAGTATTAGAAACCAATATGGAACGCTTTCGTCGTTTAGAACCAAAGACCAAACTTAATTTCATGAGTAATCTAATGTTGGCATTGCCTGAAACCGAGGCATTACGTCAGAAACTAGCCAAGAGCACCTACGGCCAGCCCGTCCAAATTTTTTAGTGAGTTATTCAAGCGTAATCAGTCGTAGCCTCACTGTACAATGGGGGTATGGAAAAAGAGTTCCAAAAGCGCTACCGTCAGCTTAATGCTGACCAGAAGCAGGCCGTGGACGCTATCGAGGGGCCAGTGCTGGTGGTGGCCGGTGCCGGTACGGGCAAAACACGCGTAATTGTGGAACGTATCGCGCATTTAATAGAGCGGGGTATAGAGCCGGTCTCGATACTGGCGCTGACCTTTACCGAAAAGGCGGCCGGTGAAATGCTGGACCGCGTCAACGCCGGCAAAGCTGGCGTTACGCTTGATACTACCATCGCCACGTTCAACGGTTTTGGCGATGAGCTACTCAGATCATATGGCGCCGAGTTCGGCCTGGGTAGCCAGCGGTTACTAGGCAAGACGGGGCAGTTGGTGTTTCTGCGAGAACACCTGGACCAACTGGAGCTGGACTACTTCGCCCCGGTCAGCAACCCCGACGGGCAGCTGGAAATCCTGACCGACTACTCCTCGCTACTTAAACAACAGTTAGTCACGCCCGAAACATATGCGCGCTGGGCCGGCAAGCTGGCCGCCGGTGACGCGGCCGAAAAAATGGACAGGCAAAAGCACCAGGAGCTGGCTAGGTTCTTCAAAACTTATCTCGAATTATGCCGCAAGCATCAGGTAATAGATTATGACGACCAGATTTATCTGACGATCGAAATGTTAGAGGCCCGGCCGAACATCCTTAAAACCCTGCACGAACGCTTTCGTTTTATCATGGTAGACGAGTTTCAGGACACCAACCCCATGCAGTCCAAGCTGGTCGATTTACTGGCCGGCAAGTCTGAAAATATTGTGGTGGTCGGCGACGATGACCAGAGTATTTATGCCTGGCGCGGCGCCACTTTGGCCAATATCCTGAAATTTAAGACCAGGTATCCTAAGGCTAGGGAAGTTGCCCTGATCGAAAACTACCGTTCGACAACCAGCATACTTGACGCCGCTTACCGGCTGATCCAAAACAACAATCCGCACCGCTTAGAGGTTATCAACAAAATAAACAAGCGCTTGCACGGCCAAACCGAGGGGCCGGCACCGCGTATCGAACATTTTAGCTCCTATGAAACAGAGTTAGCCTGGCTGGCAGAAGACATTAGCCAGCGTCTGAGTAACGGCCAGGCGCCGGGCTCAATCGCCGTGTTGGCGCGGCGCAATCAAGGTGTCGAGAAAATCCACGCCGCCCTAGAATTACACGGTGTAGATCACAAAGTTGCGGGGTTAGGCAACGACATGTATGCCACTAACAGCGTGCGGCAGCTCATTGAAGCCTTAAAATGCGTTGCCGACCCCGGTGACGACCTGGCGCTATTCCACACTCTAATCGGCCCGCTCTTTAAGCTCGACATTGACACCCTGGCCAAGCTGTCTGGTGAGGCAAAACGAGCACACCAGCCGTTCAGCGACCGTCTCCGCAACAATAAAGATTTGAGTGCCGCCATTACACAAATCGATAGCTGGCGGCAGGCTGCCAGGGAGCAGTCAGTCGGCACGATCGCCTATAGCATCATCACTGACAGCGGCTGGAAACAGCAACTTTACGATGAATCAGAACATGATGTAGCCATATTTACCGAAGTCCAGGCACTGTCCAAGTTTTTTTATACGCTTAAAGAGTTTGAACGGGTAGCCAGCGTGGCCAGTACGGCCGAATATATCATCAACCTACCCGTTTTGCAGGCAGCCGGCAGCCAGTTCCAAGATGTGACACTGGACATCGCCGACGATCAAGTCAACGTGCTCAGCGTGCATCGCGCCAAAGGCCTGGAATGGCAAACCGTCTATATTGTTGACTGTACCGAAAGCTCGTTTCCCCTCAGGAATTTTGGGAGCGGCCTAAAACTGCCGCAAGAGCTCCAGGCCGACCCTAGCGAAG
The DNA here is from genome assembly GCA_964426315.1 of uncultured Candidatus Saccharibacteria bacterium. Lineage (GTDB taxonomy): Bacteria > Patescibacteriota > Saccharimonadia > Saccharimonadales > UBA4665 > UBA5150. The sequence continues at coordinate 6,111 of CAYRPQ010000022.1, read as the reverse complement.
CCGACGCGCACATTGCCGAAGAGCGCCGGCTGATGTACGTCGCTGTCACCAGGGCGCGCCAAGAGGTGATTTTGACCCACGCTACCCGGCATGGTAGCGGCGCAGAGCGTAAGCCTTCGCGCTTTCTGAGTGAGTTACTTGGGCACGAGCTAACCACGGCGACCACCGCTGAGGAGTCGAATAAAAAGGGACTGGATGCCTTCGCGCCACTCGCTACCGCGTCAGACGTCATTAAACTACCCGAGAGCATGCAGTACGACGGACGGATACACCTGAGCGTCAGCCAGATCGAAGCCTGGTTGCGCTGCCCGCAGGACTTTTATTATCGTTACGTCTTGAACATGCCACTGCCGCCGGCACCCCAGCTGGATTATGGCAGTCTAATACATGGAGTTATTGAGGCCATCCATGATGGACGGGCTCGCGGCAAGCCGCCCAAACTAGAAAAGCTCCTGGAGGACGCCCGGCAGAACCTGCCGCAATCAGGCTATCCGTCCCTACGCTCACGCGAGCGATCTCACAAACAGGCCCTCGAGACCGTGCGGATAGTTTACGAGCGTTTTACCCAGGACGAGCTACCGATTGAGACTGAATGGCCCTTTACACTTGAGTTGCCGACTGTGCCGCTGACGATTAGGGGCAAGATTGACGCAGTTTACCGAGCAGAGCAGGGGGTCGAGATCCGCGACTTTAAAACCAGCATGAGCGTCAACACTCCCGAGAAAGCTAAAGCGCGCGTGTCGGGTTCGCAGCAGCTTACCTTATATGCGCTGGCCTGGCTGAATTTACGCGGCGAGATGCCCGCCAAGCTGACACTCGACTTTGTTGAGACCGGCCAACTTGCCTCCGTCAAGAAACAGCCTAAATCCTTAGCCACTCTCGAGAACAAGCTAGAGGCCATGGTCCAAGCTTTGCAAGCTGGCAAGTATCCGCCGGGGCGCGACCACAGTTACTGCCAACACCCGTAGAGCCTGGATATGAAAACTGCCCGGCGAACCGGGCAGTAGTTTAGAAACGACCAAAGAATTACTTGCGAGCTTTTCGCTTTGCGGCCGGCTTCTTCTTGGCAGGTACAGCGACAACTGAAACGCTGGCTTTCTTAGCTGGCTGGTCTGCGAAAAGCATGGCGTAAAGGTTAACACCTACAATGGCGCCGATTACCGGGCCAAGCACGTAAGTGCCCCAGCCCATCGAGCCCCAGATGTTCCAGGCGCGGATACCCTCGGCGACTGCCGGGTTTAACAGGCCGATAGAAGCGGTTGAAGCGGCGATCATGCCGAGCATCAGGCTCAGGCCGGCGTAAGCGGCCGTAGCGGCGCGGCTCAGGCCCTGGTAAACAGCTGCGGCCAGGCCAAAGCTGAAGATACCGGTGCCGATAGCCTCGGCAGCCAGGACGCGACCGGTGTAGTGGCCGCCGACTTGCTGTAATGAGCTGTTAACGAAGTAAGTGTAAACGGCGTATGCGGCCCAGGCGCCAAGCAACTGGGCAACAACGTTTATGGCCGCCGCAATAGTAGTAAGCTTGCGAGCCGACCACAAGCCGATAGTCACGGCCGGGTTAAAGTAACCGCTCTGCGAGCCGCTGACGGCGTAAGCCATCATGGCCAGTGTTAGGCCGGCGGCCGAAGCCACGAAGAACGGCACGCCGATGGCCGAACGTTGCACGCTTAAGATTAATAACGTAAGTACGCCCGCCCCCAGGAATTCAGCTACGGTCATAGCCGCTTTTTGTCGTTGGGTCATATCGAACCTCCACTTATTTGATGACATAAGAGTAACGTGAAGCCGACGGTTTGTAAAGAGGGTGGCGGCGTCTAAGCGGCCGGGGTGCGCAGAATGAGCCTCTGGCTACCGTCCGTAAGGGCCATTAGGGTAGCCACGGTGCTCATCACACGAGCCATGACAAAGCGGTCTCTGGCCTGGGCCTGGTCGGGACGAGGCAATAACTTTTGGGCCATTTCCATGGAGCGCCACAGGTCATAACCAAAAGCCTGTATTCCATCGAAACTGTCTGACAGGCGGTTCGAAGCCAAGGTAGTACCGGGTACCAGGTTGACCGCCACGATACATTCCTGATGGCTGCCCTTTAACGTGGCGATACTTTTATGAGCCCGCTTTTCAAGAATATCGATAATTTCCTCGCGTCCGCGGAAGTAGTCCTCGGAGCGATCATTTACCACTACCGCGGCACCCATCACGCGCAGATAATCATCCCTATTAAATTGTTGGCCTAACAATAATTTAACGACGCGCTTATGATCATCCACTAGGCCTTGTTGGGTCATGGCCGCCAATATGCGGTCCATGCCATCAATCGCTCCGCAACCGACCGCTTTCTTGCCATGGCTTGACTCGTCGCGGTGTCCGCCGGGAGCAAAGCCCAGACGTATGTAATTACCAATCATGGTTTCGGCGTCAGTCAAAAAAGTACCACGAGTCAGATCGTCCTCGTCGACGCCGAGCCGGTAGGCCAGCGCGGCGCCCGGCGCGCCGCCGGGTACCTGCGGTCCCAGGTGGGCCTCGTCCAGTTCCGGATCATGCCGGCCGTCGATGCAACGGGTCTTGGCGCTCGGATTAACCGAAACGTAGAAATCATTCAATTGCTTGATGGCGTAGTCGATAATTTTCTTGGAAGTCGCGCCCTTGTCCATCAGCGCCCGCGCCGACACAGTTCCGGGCCATTGCAGGTCACTGAGTAGGCCGCAATCAATAACAAATGGCTTGGGAGCAGTCTTTTTTGAAATAGTTTTCTTTGCCATTAAGTACTCGATATTACTGCGGCAAAGTGATTTGGTCAAGTAAATTCTGGTAGGTTTGGTCGGCGGCGGTATTTTGTTTCTTCAGTCGTTTATTCAAGCGGTACACGAGTGCCGCGCCGCCCGCGATCAAGCCGTTAATAGCCAGGTCGAGCTGCCATTTAATCGAGGAGTTACCCTGGGTAGCATTTATGGCGTCAGGAATCCAGGTGGATAGCATTCCCGCCAAAGCCACAGCCCCGATTTTACGCTTATTCGAAATAGTAGGTTCTTCTCGTGCTTCAAGGCCGAAGCTATAAGGTAGGCTTTTAGCTAACGGACCGCGCCAAAGCCGTACAAGCTCTCTAATAACCTTTGAACTAGGATGGGCCTGATCAAAAGCGCCAACACAAACCTCTGGCAGAACCAAGCCTGCTATTTTAACGAACTCGGTTTCTTCGTAGGTAGCCGGATTCATTAAGCGGAGGGATTCAACACGGCCGGTCGTTTCGTCCGACTCGGTAGCTACTAGAGCTTCGACTTCCGCGAGAGGAACTTTCTTAATCAAGTCCGGCTCTTCCATGCCCGGAACAAATATGGGCAGAGAAAGGGCGTTTGGTCCGTATTGTAGGCCGTTTGGCACGACCGCAAAATAAGGACCCCCATTCTCTGCTTTAATATACGCAAACGAGAGCTTGGAGCCGAGGCTGAAACTCAAAGCATCCTCCAGGTTATCACCGGGCTCGAATTCCATTCGTATGCTCACGGGCTCGCTGGGTCCTGCCATGCTACGCATGATTTCGACCGCCGGCTTTGTTAAGTTCGCGGGGCCGCTGTTCAACACGGCGCCAGCTAAAGCACCGGCGTAGTAAACAGACTGTAACCGACGCTTCTGCTGGCCGTTAAGGGTTTTCTCAGGGCCGTGGTGGTCGCTAAACTCCCGGCCCATATGGTCTTGGGTGGTCGCCAAACTGAAAGCCAGAATGTCTGAATGGCCCAGCCTGAGCTCCATTGACCGTAAACGCATAAAGAAAAGGTAGCTGTCGTTAGTGTTATCGGGATCCAGGCCGTCAACGGCCAAGCCCATGCCTTTTTCTAAATATTCAGTCAACAGTTCAATTCCTTCGCCTTGCTCGCTTTCAGCGGTCTCCGAGGCATCCTGTCGAGACCTCTTGGCTATTAAGCCACCGTACATAAAGCCGATATCCACGGCCCGCTTAAGCTCGTCGATCAAGGGATCATCGACCGGACAGAGGATTGCTTCCAAACGCTGTCGCGCCTCCGCCATTTCGCCAGCGTGCGTTTCGGCCCCTAATGCCATAGTCGGGAGTTGCGTAGCATTAATCAACATGTCTACTTCCTGGATAACCGACGGTTCCAGCCAGAAAACACCGGATGGGTTAAATTCCGCGGCTGGTAGCTCTATGCTTGTAAAGCCGGGGGCTTGTTCTTTGAAGTCAGTGCTAGACATATATATGATATTTGGTAGGTAAATTATAGATATTATATAACTTTTACAATTTGATTTCAATATTGCATTTTATAACCTGTATTTGTAAGATATATCACAAGCGACAGATATAAAGCTTTATAAATTATGGCAGAACTACCTCATCTATACGTTATTAGCGGCGAAGACCTGTCTCAGCGACAGGAGCAACGGCTGATTACACCCTTACACGCTGACGAAGGCCTGAGAGTAGTTGACTGCGGGGATTGGCGCCCGCTTACTCCAGAGTCTGCCCAACAACGCTCTGAGGATCATGGGCAGGATGTTATGTCGGGCCGTTATTTTGGCGCGGTCAGCGGCCTGGCTCTCTCCGGGCTGGTAGTTTTGGCCTCGCAAACGGGCGAGAAATTTATGTCGGACTTCTTTAAAGAGTATAGCCCGGAGGCCATGGTAGACTTCGCGGCCGACTTATCGGACCGCGCCCACAATACAGGTGGTGGCCTCGACCTGACTTATCACAGCGCAGAACCCAACGAAGGAAACGCCATCGAGATTGGACACGATCACTCCGATCATGGCAACCCACTAGGTTGCAAGTTCCTGGCTCTAATGGGTCATGTGCTCGATACATCGGCTAGGCAAGCCACCCTGGAAGAATCGGCCGAGGTGGCAGGGAGGGTAGGCATAGATCTACCTTTGGAAGAAGTAAGGCAAGGAGTACAAATTTTGAGGCGGCACATGCCACAAGACTTTACGATTCCACGCAGTGCTTTACGACAAGCCGTTTATGAATCATCCAGGCACACACCCGTAGCCATATTAGAGGACAGCCAACCGCCCACTGGGCAAACGGCTATGGTCTATGACCTAGGTGGCTATCGTAGCGACGCGCGGGCTCACGCCAAGGCCGGTCTACCACGCTATCACCACACACCGCACATTGCGGCAGAGCTATTGCCCTCGTTACTGCCCGAATACAACTTTGATAAAAGTCTGCTGACAGCTAGTGCATTGCTTATTGGTAGTGCAACTCGATTCGCCCTCAGTGGTGAGCAAACGCCTCAGGCCTTAAAGGCTGAGATTATTCCACCCGGGTACGCGGCCACGGCTTAGCGTTGGCGGTTGTGGCGGCGTTTGAGGCCTGCCACCTGCAAGCGGACGGCCTGGCGATCTACTAAAGCCTGGGCGTGCTCCAGGCTAACCTGGTCTTTGGCCTCGGCGCGCATCTTTTCGGCTCGTTCCAGGGCTTTTTGGACCTCGGATTCGTTGATTTCTTCGGCGTGGTCGGCTTCGTCGACTAAAACGCGCAGGGTATTATCGGAAACTTCTATAACCCCGCCGCTACTGGCGAAGAACTCGCGCTGGTCATCTCGATCTTTGGCGTTGCGGCGAACCATGATGGCGCCGGTGGTGGCTACGCTTACTAAGGGCATGTGGTGCTGTAACACGCCGATTTCGCCGTCGAGCGTCGGCAGGACGACTTCGTAGACGTCTTCTTCGAATTTCTTGCCGCTAATGGCGACCAGCACGAAGTGGAACACTATTTGGCCTTTACGTCCTTGATGGCGCCCTTGAGGTAGAAGGCGCTTTCAGGCTTGTCGTCGTGCTTACCGGCCAGGATCTCTTTAAAGCCGGCGATGGTGTCACTCAGTTTTACATATTGGCCGGCGTTGTTGGTGAACTGTTCGGCCACGAAGAACGGCTGGCTTAAGAAGCGCTGGATGCGCCGGGCGCGGCCCACCAGCTGTTTATCTTCTTCGGAAAGTTCTTCCATACCCAAGATGGCGATGATGTCTTGCAGGTCTTTGTAGCGCTGTAGGACGCGCTGGACTTCGCGGGCCACGGCGTAGTGCTCCTCGCCGACGATTTCGGGGTCGAGGATGGTCGAGCTGGAGTCCAGCGGGTCGACGGCCGGATAGATACCGA
>CAYRPQ010000021.1:0-10071 GCA_964426315.1 uncultured Candidatus Saccharibacteria bacterium | reverse complement strand
GCGCCCAGCGGCGCTCACAGCAGGATGCCCAGCGCATCGCCAACCAGTACCTGACGGCCGAGAACAAGCCGGCGCCGGCCGCTCGCGGGCGGGCCAACGTCATAGACGACAACCCCCGCCTGAAGGTCATCGGCCTCGGTGGCATGGACGGCGGCGGATCTAAGAACATGATCCTGGTGGAATACCAGAACGACGCGGTCATCATGGACTGCGGCAACGACCTGGGCGTCGACCTACCGGGCATTAACTACGGCATCGCCGACACGGCCTATCTGGAACAGATCCAGCACAAGCTGAGGGCCTACGTCATAACCCACGGGCACCTCGACCACATCGGCGGCCTGCCGCACATCGCGCCGAAGTTCCCGGCGCCGATTTACGGCAGTAAGTTCACCATCGGCCGGGTAGAAGAAATCTTCGAGAATTTCGGCTTGCCGATGCCCGAAGGCTTTGAGCTAAAGACCGTCACCATGAACGAAGACACCCACGAGCGCCTTAAAATAGGCGAATTCTTCGTGGAGCTGGTGCGCGTCACGCACTCCATTCCGGGTAGTACGGTCATCGTGCTCGACACGCCCGTCGGCCGCCTGATTAACACCGGCGACTTCCGGCTTGACCCCAACCCGCTGGACCACGAACGCACCGACACCGAGCGCTTAATAGAGCTAGGCAAAGAGGGCGTTCTGGCACTACTCAGCGAATCGACTACCACCGAGCGGCCCGGCCGCACACCGAGCGAGTCAACCATCGAAAAAAGCTTCATAGACATCATGGATAACGCTCCGGGCCGCATTTTTGTCGGCCTATTCAGCACCAACATGAACCGCGTGCAGATGATCATTAACGCCGCCGTCCACCACAACAAAAAAGTGGCCATGGATGGGCGCAGTATGGTCAGCACGCTGGAAATGGCGGTTCGCCACGGCTTCGTGCGCATCCCCAAAGGCACGTTCGTGCCGATAGCCTCGGCCGCCACAATGAAAGATACCGACCTGGTAGTGGTCTGTACCGGCTCTCAGGGCGAGCCCAGCTCAGCTCTCCAGCGCATGAGTAACGGCGAGCACCGCAACGTCAAGCTCAAGGAGCAAGACACGGTGATTCTATCCAGCACGCCCATTCCGTACTCCGGCAACGACGCCAGCATACGTACCATGGTCGACGAACTCCTCAAAAAGGGCGTGCACGTCTTCCGCCATGAGACCCGCGAGGTCGACGGCATCGGTCCCTTGCACGTTTCGGGCCACGCCTCGCGCGACGAGTACGCCGACATGATAAACATGACCAAGCCGAAGTTCTTCGTGCCGATTTACGGCGACTTCACGGCCAAGAAATACCATGTTGACCTGGCGGTGGAGCAGGGCATTCCCCGCGCCAACACCTTAAATGTCGGCAACGGTGAAGTTATCAGCTTCACCAAAGACAAGATGGAACTGGCCGGCGAAGTGCCGCACGGCACCGTGCTGGTCGACCAAACCGGCGCCATCGTCAGCAATGTCGTGGTTAAAGACCGCGTCCTGCTCAGCGAGGAAGGCCTGGTGGCCGTGGTGCTGACCGTCGATAAAAAGGCCGGTGCCTTGCTGACCAGCCCCGACATCATCAGCCGCGGCTTCATATATATGCGCGACAACGAAGAGATCATGAACGGCCTGCGAGTCGAGCTCAAAAGAGCCGTCCAACAGCGCTACAAGCGCGTTGACCTCGATCGTTTCAAAGCCGAGCTCAAAGACCACATCACGCACTACCTGTTCGAGCACACCCAGCGTAGCCCGATCGTCATTCCTGTGGTGAACATTGTCAGTGGCGGCGGAGGCGGTAAACAACCCGCCAAAGACCAAAAGAAGCCCGAGCAAACACCCGTCGAGAAAAGCCCCGAAGATATAGCCGCCGAACAACAAAAACGCTTCCAGGAAATGCGTGCCCGCCTGCTAACCCAGGACCCCCGGGTAGATTAACCCGTCGCGGCGAGTTCATCGTGTGCCTCAATCACAGACTCGACTGGAGCCGGGGAGGGAAAGTCCGGCCTCAGGACGGTGGCGCCCACTTCTCTGACCAGTTTGTTTTCTAGTGGTGGTGATAACAGTTCCAGAATCTTGGCTTGTAGCCAAGGTTTCAGCTCGTGCTGTATTTTTCCGTCCCTTGCATCAAGGGCAAGTTGCTTTGCATTTTTTTCGAAGTTTTGTATTTGCTCTGAAACACCGGATGCGTTCCAGAGGACTGTTGGCCAGCCCATATCGGAATAATATGCCTAGCATCACGCTTATGCAACGAGGCATTTGTCACAAGTTTTATAAGATCAAATATTCCGCGGAATCACGAGCCGTTGGTGGGGTAACACCGGGCAGTAGTGGTCCAAATACGACTCTCAGTGCCTTAGCATCAATCTCGCGAAACAGGCTTGAGCCGGTACGTACGCCGTGAGAACTAGCGTCTGCCGAAGCACGTGAGTCGTAGTACACCTCTTTATCGAGCACTATATATCCGAGCATTTCGTTAACCCTGCCTCCCACCTCGTCCAGATATACACGACTTTCAAAGTCACCGGGGCACTTACCAAGCTCGGCTTTATAAGGGAGTTTTGCGCCTACGGCATCCTGGTCTACCAGTTGTCTGACCACTAGAGCCGCGCCCTTAACTATCTTTTCTTCTCGAGATTCTGCACGTTGCTTAGGGGCTTCACGCCGACGGAAAAGTTTCATAAACCGAATTGTAAGCCGATCCCCAATGCCTTACAAGCATGAGAGGATTGACTAAGGTTGTAAAAATTGCTATAATATTGTGAGGCATGAATAATCATACCTTTAACTGATATAATAATTGGACAGTTATGGCTAAAAAGAAAAAAGCGGTTAAAAGAAAGAACGGCAAGGGCAAGAAAGCCGTAGCCGCAGAGCCGTCGCGGCTGTGGTCGCTGGGCGGCGGCGTCTTATTAATTGTGCTGGCTTTCTTATTACTATTGGGCGGTTTCGGTACCGGCGGACCACTGCCGGTTAATTTATTCCACGGCGACTACTGGGCCCTGGGCTGGATAGCCTATATAACACCTGTCGCCCTGGTCTATTGGGGCTTCCACAAACTCAAATCCGAAGACAAGCAGATTCCCGTTAGAAATTTTGTGGGAATGATGGCGGTGGTGCTATTCGCCAGCGCCTGGGCCTACGTGGCTTTCGCCTCCAAAAACGGCGATAGCTGGCAAGGCGGACACGGCGGCAACGTCGGCATGGTGATTGGCAACGTCATTTTGAGCGCCCTGGATAAATTTCCGGCGGCCCTGATTTTCTTCGTCTTCACGCTGTTATCGGTCTTTTTCGCCTTTAGTATCAATCCCAAGTTCCTCCTAAAGATCGCCGATTTATTCAAACGGCCGGAAGGTGAAGAAGAATCTGAGCTGGCGGCGCTGAAAGCCAACGCCCACGAGGGTTTCAAGCTTAATGAAGGCGTGCCGGTGGTTCATCACACGGCTGGCGGCGACGCCGGACCGCGCCTGAGCAGTCTTAAGAATACCGCGCAGAAACTGACCAGCAACGAGGCGCATGATGCCCTGACCACCGCCAGTGACCCAGACTGGCAGTTCCCGAGCGTCACTCTGCTTAACCAGAAGCAGGACAAGGCCGATGCCGGCGACGTTAACGCCAACGCCCAGATTATCCACGATACTTTCGCCAATTTCAGCATCGACGTCGAGATGGAAGGTGCCAACATCGGCCCGCGCGTTACGCAGTATACGTTGAAGCCGCCAACGGGGGTAAAACTGACCAAAATCACCGCCCTGGAGAACAACTTATCACTAGACCTGGCGGCTACCAGCATCCGTATGGAAGCGCCGATTCCCGGCAAGCGGGCTGTCGGCATCGAGGTGCCCAACGTTAAGTCGGCCACCGTGCGATTGAGTTCCATGCTGACCTCGCCGCAGTGGCAGGAACTTAAGGGGCCGCTTGGCTTCGCCATTGGCAAAGACATTTCCGGCACGCCCATCGTGGCCGACCTGGCCAAGATGCCGCACATCCTGGTGGCCGGCCAGACTGGTAGCGGTAAGTCTGTGATGATCAATTCCATCCTGACCAGCCTGCTGTACCGTAATTCGCCGGCCGACCTGAAGCTGATCCTGGTCGACCCCAAGCGCGTCGAACTCAAGCCCTACGACGACATTCCACACCTGTTAACGCCAGTTATCACGGAGCCCGAAAAGTGCATCAGCGCCCTGAAGTGGGCGGTGGCTGAGATGGAGCGGCGCTATAGCGCCCTCAGCGAAGTTAATAAGCGCAACATCGCCGAGTACAACAGCCTCAAAAAAGAGGAAGGCATGCCTTATATTGTGATCGTCATCGATGAGCTGGCCGACCTGATGATGATGGCCGCCCGCGACGTCGAAGCCCTGGTGGTACGGATTGCACAGAAGGCGCGAGCCGTCGGTATTCACCTGGTGTTGGCCACGCAAAGGCCGTCTGTGGACGTCATCACCGGCCTTATTAAAGCCAACGTGCCGGGCCGTATCGCCTTTACCACCCAGAGCCAGGTAGACAGCCGCACCATTATCGACCAGGCCGGCGCCGAAAAGCTGTTGGGTCAAGGCGACATGTTGCTCTTAACCTCTGATATGCCCAAGCCCAAGCGCCTGCAGGGTGCCCTGATAGGCGACGACGAAACCAACAAGGTTATGGACTTCCTGCGCATGCAAAGGCCGCCCAAATACGACGACGAAGTCGTCAGCCAGCCCGTCCAGCTCAATGGCAAAGGCGGCGTGATAGCCGACAGCCTTGGCGGCGGCAGTTCCGACGACGACATGTTCCGCGACGCCGTTCACGTAGTGCTAGAGAACCGCAAGGCCAGCACCAGCCTGTTACAACGTCGTCTGCGCATCGGCTACGGCCGCGCCGCCCGCCTAATCGAAGAAATGGAAGAGCAGGGCATAATCGGCGTGGCCGACGGCTCGCGCCCCCGCGAAGTGCTTATAACCTCGTTAGATGACGTCTTCGGGGGCGCCGCTCCGGCACCTGTCGGCGAAACCGAAGCCGCCCTCGACGAAAACTTCCCCGAATAGCAATCGGTTGCATAAGAGAGAATAAAGTTATATAATACTGAATAATGTCCTCAGAAGAACGCCTTAGGGAGAACCCCACTGCCACTCCTAGTCCGTTGGATTTTCCAGCGTGCCTGCCTGAACTGCACGCCATTAGCGACCTGCTACTTAATCCGCACAATAAGCCTCTTCACGAAGAAGAGGCTAGTTTTACGAACCAGGAAACCGCCGGTACCAACGCCCAGCGCCGGATTGTCGAAACAGCCGGCCATGACGTAATCGACGTAGTGGCGGCCGTGGTAGCTGGCAGGGCACCGGCAGGAGACGAAGCGACCCACGTAGAAAAATTATTCGAGACTGCCGGGCTGGCCACAGCCGACGGCACGGTAAACTTAGCTCAAATGAAGGCCGTAGCGACTTCCAAAGCTGACTACACCAAACGCCTTTATGACGTCTCGGACGGATTAATGACTGCGGTAGAAAACGAAGTTAAAGACGATCCCGCTGGGCAGTACAAAATACTTAGAATTTTGGCCCAGTCCGACAGAAGCGAACGGGGAGTCGAACATGACGCCGCCGCGGGAAACCTGCAGGCCATGGCAGTCTGTTCGCATGTAAGGCATGGTCAGCGCGGCTTGGTAGCGTCGCTTCAAGCCAGTCTTAATAGAGGCGAATACGACACTTTCGTAGCCGAAGACATACTTCATGGCGTCTTAAGGGGCACCAGGGCAATAGACGGTAATGGGCGCAAAGACGATCTGAGGAACTTAGTGGGCTTAATAATGCTCGGCGCTGATATGGACAGCGATAGGGCAGTTGATTTTCTGTCGTCCCCGAACGCGCGCGGGCTATGGCCCGAACATTTACGTGACAAACTGGCCGCCGGGCGCAAAGCCATTAATGACGACTTAGCTAGGAACATTCGTATCCAGAGAGATGAATACGAAGAAGAAGGCTATTTGCTGAAAGTACCGGCAGACGACATCTTCCACCGGACCGCCCGGAATTTATTGGATGCGGTAGATGACTACAGGACTGGGGTCGCCAGGGGAGGCATGTCCAGGAGAGAAGAGGTTATAGATGCCGTAGAAAGCAAGAAAAGGCGCTCCAGGACCCAAGCCGGCCCGATCGGGCAGACTGCCGTGCCGGCCGCCGCTGAAATTGAAGAACGTCCGGCGCGCCGCCTGTATTTTATCGATGAGCAAAACGAAGAAGTTGCCGAGGGCAGTCCAGAGTATCAAGACGCTATTGACACCTATCTGAATGGCCATCTCGGCGACCCGAATCTGGCCGAGGACGTAAAAAATGTTCTGAACTATTTACGCAGTCTAGATTTCTCCAAGGGATCCATCCGAGGCGTAAAGAAGTATAGCTATGGACTTCGTAAGGGCGAGAAACTCGAAAACCTGTATGCATTGAAGCCGTCGGATGCGGTCGGCCTGCCCACGGCTTCGCCTTTCGCGAAAAAACTTCGCGTTATCTTTACCGTTACTCCGGATTCAATAGGTGTTGTCCATTTAATGGATAAGCATAAGATCGCGGGCTTTGAGAACCGCAACGGCCTGGGTAGGGCGCACTCCAGGGGCAACAAATAGTTGACCAACAGGGGTAATTCAGCTATACTAGCTGGACTATCAACTTCAGGCTCATGACCGCCTCAGTGTGCATGGGCTATAACCAGAAGGAAGGAGCGCGGTTTGAATCAGTACGAAATCGCCGTTTTATATCATCCCGATCTAGAAGTCGACCTTACTAAGGCCGAGGAGCGGGTTAAAAAGATTGTCACCGATAACGGCGGCAAGGTCGTTTCGGACGACAATTGGGGCAAGCGCAAGCTGGCCTACGACATTAAGGGCAGTGAGCACGCCATTTACGTGTTCTACACCGTGGAACTACCCGGTACGGCCGTGGCCAAGGCGGAAAGCACCCTAAATATTACCGATGAAGTAATCCGTTTCCTGATCACGAGGCCCGATCTGCGGGCTATCGCCAAGGCCGAAGAGGCTAAGGCTTTGAAGGCCGAGCAGGCCGCCAAGCGCGGCGAACGCGGTGATGATGACGATGAAGAATCCAAAGAAGAAACCGCGGAGGAATCTTAAATAATCGTTAAATTTTCGAACCGGCGCTTGACGGACATTCCGTTGGGGGCGTAGGGTAGAGAATACAATTTAAGCAGAGAGACATATGTCTTATAAGCAAGGAGGAAAAGATAATGGCACGAAGCCTTAACCAAGTAACACTAATGGGCAACCTGACCCGCGACCCGGAATTACGACAAACGCCCACCGGCCAGAACGTCACCAGTTTTAGCCTGGCGCTGAACCGCGCCTACAAAGACCAGAGCGGCGAATGGCAGGAAGTCACCGACTACATCGACATCGTCTGCTGGGGCCCTTTGGCCGAGCGCGTGGCGCAGTACTTAAGCAAGGGTCGCCGTTGCCTGGTGCAGGGCCGCCTGCAGTCCCGTAGCTGGGAGCAAGAGGGTCAAAAGCGTAGTAAAGTCGAAGTGTTGGCTAACGACGTTACCTTCCTGGACAGCCGCGGCGCCGGTGGTGGCGACGAAGGCGGCAACTACGCAGGCGGTTCCCAAGCCGAAGCGCCGGCCGCCAGCGAAAAACCCAAACCCAGTCCCAAAGCTAAAAAAAAAGATGACGTTGTCATCGAAGACATAACCGACGAACCCATCAACTTAGACGACATACCGTTTTAATTAAAGGAGAAACATGGCAAAGATATTCAAGCACCGAACCGATGTAGCCTTTTTCGACTACAAAGACTTCAAAACCCTACAGCGCTACGTTAACGCGTACGGGCAGATCGAAAGCCGCAAGAAAACCGGCCTGACCGAGAGCCAACAGCGCCGTTTGAGCGTGGCTATTAAGCGGGCTCGTCACATCGCCTTACTGCCTTTCGTAGCCAGTAACTAGAGTCAACGGCGTGGCATTGAGCATCACCGATCTTAAGAAGGGCACCCTCTTTCAGTGGGAGGGCCAGCCTTTTCGCGTGGTTGATTACAACCAAAAGGTCATGGGCCGCGGCGGCTCGATCGTTAATGTGCGCATCAAAAGCCTGCTCGACGGCAAGGTGCTGGAAAAGACCTTTAAAGGCAACGAACAGCTCGACAGGGCCGATGTTACCGGCCAGGCCGCTCAGTATTTGTATAGCGACGGCGGCACCTTCTACTTCATGAACGAAGAAACTTTTAACCAGTTCGAAGTCGCGGCCGACTTAGTGGGCGACAACGCCGGGTATCTTAAAGAAGGCGACCGCGTCCAGCTACAGTTTTTTAATGACCGGCCGATTAGCGTTGAACTACCTAAAAACGTACCGCTGTTGGTCACTTACACCGAAGGCGCGGTCAAGGGCGATACCAGTTCGGCTATCACCAAAGACGCCACCCTCGAAACCGGCCTGACTATTAAAGTGCCGGCCTTTATAAAGCAGGGCGACGTTATTTCGGTAGACACCACTACCGGCGCCTACCGCGAACGCGTTAAAGACTAAAATGAAAGCCAGGCTGGACCAAAAGCTCGTAGAATTGGGCTTGGTGACAACGCGTAGCCAAGCCGAGAGCTATATAAAGCTCGGCGAGGTCAAAGTGGACGGCAAGATTATTATCAAACCCGGCTTTCAGGTTAGTGAAAACCATAAAATCGAAGTGACAACCGCTGAGCGCTATGTTAGCCGGGCGGCACTTAAGTTAGCATCGGTGGCTGAGGCGCTGGAGCTGGATTTTAAAGATAAAACGGTGCTCGATGTGGGCAGTAGCACCGGCGGCTTTACTGATTACGCCCTACAGCACGGTGCCACCAAGGTCGTTGCCGTGGAAGTCGGTACCAACCAGCTACACCCGAACCTGAAGGACGACCCACGGATTGAATTGCACGAAAAAACCGACATCCGTGACTACACAACCGAGCAACAAATTGATCTGGTGGTGGCAGACGTGTCATTTATATCTTTAAGGGAAATTTTGCCGGCCGTGGCCGGCCTGGCCGATCAGAAAACGCAGATCGTAGTCATGGTCAAACCGCAGTTCGAGGCAGGGCAGAGCAGTCTCAAGCACAAAGGCGTTATTAAGAACGACAAAATGCGCCGCGATATCCTGAAAGACTTCGAAGCGTGGGTGGTCCAGCGGTTTGTGGTACTAGACAAGGCCGACAGCCAGGTCACCGGCGCCAAAGGCAACCGCGAGCGCTTCTACCTCCTAAGAAAAGCATAAGCGACAGTGCTACAATCAGGGCATGTATTTCGCTTCGCGCGTCCAGGCCGGCCGTATGCTGGCCACCAAACTGGGCCCTAAGTATCGCTACGAAAACTGCGCCGTAGTGGCGTTAGGCGACGGCGGCGTTATGGTCGGCGCGCAGATCGCCAGCCAACTGCACTGCGTGCTTATGCTGTTGATGAGCAGTGAAATCATGTTGCCGCAGGAACCCGAAGCCATTGCCGGCATCACCTCGAGCGGCGAAGTAGCCTTTAACCGCAACTATTCGGCCGGCCAGCTGGATGAATTATCAAATGAATATCACGGCCTGATCGAACAGCAGAAACTGACACAAATGCATGACCTGAACCGGCTGGTGGGGAGTGGCGGTACGATTGACCGTGACTTGCTGAAAGGCCAGAACATCGTGGTGGTGTCGGATGGCCTCAAAACAGGTTTCGAACTTGACCTGGTGGCCCAGTTTTTAAAGCCTATCGCTATAGAAAAACTGGTGGTGGCGACGCCTTTTGCCAGTGTCCAGGCGGTAGACCGCATGCATGTGCTGGCCGACGACCTATACTGCCTGAACGTTATTACCGACTATGTCGACACCGACCACTATTACGACAAAAAAGACGTGCCCGATCACGCGACGGTGCTAAAAACCATCGAGCAGATCGTCCTGAACTGGCAATAGGCTAGGCCAGGTGTTTGGCGAGGGCGTCCAGGTCTTTGAGCATGATCAGCGACTGCTTGTTGCTGAGTAAACCCTTGCGCTCCAGGGCCGAAAGTTCACGGCTGGTGGTTTCGCGGGTGGCGTTAACCGAGCTGGCGATGTCCTGGTGCCTCA
>CAYRPQ010000020.1:0-10233 GCA_964426315.1 uncultured Candidatus Saccharibacteria bacterium | reverse complement strand
CGGCCTGGAGGGGTCGCATAGTGGTCTAGTGCGCCGTCTTGGAAAGGCGGTATACCCGCAAGGGTATCGAGGGTTCAAATCCCTCTCCCTCCGCCAAATTTATTTTGATAGATATTGTTTTACCGGTTCGGCAACAGTTCTTTCATTAATATTCTTCTCTGTACAATAACTGGACCCAAACCATTCGTTCAATTTTTTGATTCCTCTGCTGGAATTACAACTTTGGCAACAGATAACAATATCCTCTTTCTTGAGTCCATCTTTCCAATAGAACGGTCCGTCCCAATTCAAGTGCTCAATAGTGGCCCACTTACGTCTATCGCCCCCGGAGCTGGGATCGACCATTATTTTGGTGCAATAGACACAGTTTTGATCCCTTGAGCGGATCTTCATTTCTATCATTTCTGGTATGCCAAAGCTATTTGCCATTGCTTTTTTATTAACCGATGGTGGTGCCGGCGGTTTCGCCGTTGACGGCGCGGGCGATGTTGCCATCATGCATGGCGTCGAAGACGATGATCGGAAGTTCGTGCTCCATGGCCAAGCCCATGGCGGCCTTGTCCATGACTTTGATGTCGTTGTCGGCGACGGCCTGCTGGTAACTGACGTGGTCGAGCTTGGTGGCGTCGTGGTGCTTGGCGGGGTCTTTATCGTAAACACCCTGGACCTTGGTGGCTTTGAGGACGGCGTCACAGCTCATTTCAAGGGCCAGCGAAACGGCGGCAGTGTCGGTGGTCAGGTAGGGGCGGCCGATGCCGCCGGCGGCGATCACGACGCGGCCTTTTTCGAGGTGTTTGTCGGCCAGGCGGTGGATGAATGGTTCGGCGACCTGCTCGGCGAAAATACTTGATAAACAGCGGGTCTTGATGCCTTGTGATTCGAAGATGTCGGTGAGGGCCAGGGCGTTCATCATGGTGGCCAGCATGCCGATGTGGTCGGCCGTGACGCGCTTGATGCCGTGGCCGGCCAGCTGGGCGCCGCGAGCCAAGTTGCCGCCGCCGACCATGATCACTACTTGGGTGCCGTTATCGGTTACCTTTTTAACTTCGCGGGCCAGCCAGGCGCCGAGTTCGGCGTCGAAGCCGCCATCGGTCATTTTGCCGGCCAATTGCTCGCCTGATAGTTTTAATAAGATTCGTTTGTAAGGTGGTGTGCCCATCTAAAGACTCAGTCTAGCAAATAGTCACCGACAAAGCTATACTTGGGGGCAATGGTGAAGATTTATTCGTGGAATGTTAACGGTATCCGGGCCGTGATGAAGAAGGGGCTCTGGGAGCCGTTTTTAGCTAAAGAAAGGCCCGATATTCTGTTGTTGCAGGAAATCAAGGCCAAGCCCGAGCAGGTCGAGGAGATCCCGATCGACGGCTATGACGCCCTCTGGTACTCGGCCGACAAGCCCGGCTATAGCGGCACGGCCCTACTTAGCAAAACGCCGCCTTTGCAGGTCGTGAACGGCTTTCCGCAAGACATTATTAAGCAATACAAAGTCACGGGAGACACCTATGGTGACCCGAACAAAGAGGGGCGGGTGATCGCCGCCGAGTTCGAAAAATTCTGGACGGTAGGCGTCTACACGCCCAATGCCAAGGACGACCTGACTCGCATACCACTGCGCCACAAGCAGTGGGATCCGGCCTTTCTGGCCTACGTTAAACAGCTCGAAAAGACTAAGCCGGTCGTTTTTATGGGTGACCTTAACGTCGCCCACACGCCGGACGACCTGGCCAACGATAAGGCCAACATCGGCAAAAAGGGCTTTACCGACGAAGAGCGCGCCGGCTTCCAAGCTTTCGTCGATGCCGGCTTCGTCGATACTTTCCGCCTATTCAAGCAAGGCAAGGGCTACTACAGCTGGTGGTCGCATTTCGCCAACGCCCGGGCCCGCAACGTCGGCTGGCGCATCGACTACGTGCTGGTTTCGGCCAGCCTCAAGGGCAAGGTCAAAGCCGCCGACATCCACCCCAAGATCATGGGCAGTGACCATTGCCCCGTATCTGTTACACTAGACGTATGACACCCGATGAATTTACCAACCGGGAATTATTCCTGGAGGTGGGGGACGGGCACCGGCTTTACGTGCACGACTGGGGCAATCCCAAAGCCAAGACGCCGATAGTTTACCTGCACGGCGGCCCCGGCAACGGCTGTGACGACCGTGACAAAGATAAATTCAATCCTCAGACCCAGCGCGTTATTTTTCACGACCAACGCGGGGCGGGGCAGAGCACCCCAGCCGCCTCGTTAAAGAACAACACTTCCCAGCACCTGGTCGAAGACATCACCAAACTGGCCGACGAGCTAAAGCTTAAAAAGTTAGTGCTGGTCGGCAGTTCGTGGGGTAGCACCTTGGCGCTGTTGTACGGCATTAAATACCCCGGGCGCGTCGCCGGCATGGTTATCGACGGAGTATTTACGGCCACCCGGGCCGAATACGATTGGCTCGATAAGGGCCAATGGCGGACCTTCTTCCCTGAGGTTTGGGAAGAATACGCCGCTAGTGTGCCGACCGCGCATCGTGATGACCCAACCGCCTACCATTTCAAGCAGATCTTCAAAGGCGACGCCGAGGCGCGCAAAAAATCGGCCTACGCCTACGTTAGAATGGAGCTGGCTTTACTAAAGCTCGATGTTCGCTACGATCCCGGCCCGTTTGCTAAATTCGATCCCGGCAACGGCCTGATCGAACTGCATTACATGGCCAACCACTGCTTTATCGAGCCCGACTACATTCCCAAGCACGCCGCCAAGCTTAATATGCTTGTTGGCATAATCCAGGGCCGTTACGACATGGTGTGCCCGCCCACAGCAGCCTACGCCCTCTACAAGGCATTGCCCAAAGGCAGACTGGTATGGACGATTAACGGCCACCTCAAACAACACGAGGCCAAGAATATCCTCAGCCTCTTGCTTGAGTGGCTGACCGGAGAAAATTGATGGCTAAGCGCCCGTTCGCGGTTTTTGATATCGACGGCACGTTAATGCGTTGGCAGATTTACCATGCCGTCAGCGACGAACTGGCCCGGCGCGGCCACCTGGACGCCAAGGCTTTCGCCAAAGTCCGCGAAGCCCGCATGAACTGGAAAAAACGCACCGGCGACGCCTCGTTCAAGACCTACGAACGAGCCATGATCGAACTGTTCGACGCCAGCATCACCAGCCTGAAACCCGAAGAACTGAAGGCTGCAGGCCAAAGTGCCCTGGACGAGTACAAAGACCAGGTTTACACCTACACGCGCGATCTTATCAAAGACCTGCAGGCCAAAGGCTACCTGTTGTTCGCCATCTCGGCCTCGCCCTCCGAAATTATCGGTATGCTGGCCGATTATTACGGCTTTGATGATTTCGGCGGCTCGACTTACGAAGTTAAAAACGGCTTTTTTACGGGCAAGGGTCGAATCCTCAAAAACGAACGCAAGCCGGCCCACCTGAAAGAGCTGGTTGCCAAACACGGCGCCACTTTTGACGGTAGCGTCGGCGTTGGCGACAGCGAGGGCGACATCCCCATGTTATCGGCAGTCGAAAAGCCGATCGCTTTTAACCCCACCCGCGAACTTTTCAACCACGCCAAGAGCGCCGGCTGGAAAGTGGTCGTGGAGCGCAAAAACATGATCTATGAACTGGAGCCCGGCGATGGCGTCTACAGGCTCAAAACTTAGCTTTGGAATCACCTACGGTTTCCTAGGCGGCCACCTGGTCAGTCGGCGCCTCAGGCGTCTCATGAAAGCCGGCGGCTTTGACCACTGCGCCGATCTTAACGACGCCGACATCGTCATCGCCCATTCGGCGGGGTGTTGGGAGGCGGGAGACTTAAAGCCCCGGCTATTGGTTATGGTAGGCCTGCCTATGGCGAAGCCGGGACTACCGACATCGTTTCGGGCTAACCGCGCCCGAACGTCGACCTACCTGGCTAATCGGCACATCCCGCAAGGCCTTTCCATGACCGGTTTTAATCTCTATTACGGATTGCGCCAACCGCGCCGCAACCTGAAAATTATACGTAACGCCAAGGGCTTGCAGGTAACGGCCACGAAGCCCGAAGAAATACCGGTTCTATTCATCATTAATCGGAACGATCCCTGGACCCAAAATCCCGACGAATTACAAAACTGCCTGCAGAACAAGGACTGGGTCTTTCTGGGCCTACCCGGGTCGCACGACGATATTTGGGAACATCCTAGCCGTTACGTGGAAATAATTGAGCGCCATGCACGACTACTGGCATAAACAGACGACTGAAAAGCCGTTGTACCCGGACCTGTTGTGGAGTCGGCCGGAAAACAAAAAGCAGGCCGGCAAGCTATTGATCGTTGGCGGCAACGCCCACGGCTTCGCGGCGGCCGCCGAGGCTTACAACGAAGCCGTTAAGGCCGGAGTCGGCACGGCCCGGGTCTTATTGCCAGACAGCCTGCAAAAAACCGTCGGCAAAATGTTCGCGGCGGGGGAGTACGCGCCCAGCACGCCGAGTGGTAGTTTTAGTCGCCAGGCGCTGGCCGAACTGATGGAGCTGTCTGCCTGGGCGGACGGAATATTGTTGGCGGGCGATCTGGGGCGCAATTCCGAAACCGCCGTCTTACTCGAACAATTCCTAAAAGAATATAAGGGCCAGTTAACTCTAACCAAAGACGCAGCCGACTACTTTGCCAAAATGCCTACTGCCGTGCTCGACCGGCCGGACACCAGCTTGGTAATAAGTTTTGCCCAGCTACAGAAGCTGGCCATGAGCGCCGGCTCTACGACCGCTTTCAAATTCGACATGGATTTCCTGCGATTAGTGACAGCATTGCACGAGCTGACCGAAAAACACGCCGCCTCTATCGTAGTTAAGCATCTGGAAACTATCTTCGTGGCCGCCGCCAGGCAGGTTAGTACCACCAAGCTGTCTGAAGATATGCCGGTCTGGCGCCTTAAAACCGCGGCTCACGCCGCCGTCTGGTGGCTACAGAATCCAGGGAAGACTTTTGAGGCTCTAACAACCAGTTTGCTTTAGCCGACCGCGACGTCCTGGAGTTCAACGAACTCGGCCGGTTGGGAAGACGCATTATGGCCGGTTTTATCACGGTTTTTCTGGCGCCGGTGATGTCGCGGGCGTCGGAACTTGGCGGCCTCGTAGTCCGACTCCGCGTCGCGGTCGCGGCGAGGCATGATGGGAACTACGTTATAGTTGCCGGGGATGAATTGATCGTCAAGGTCGACAACTTCTACCGGCTCGTCACGTTCGGCCAGCACTACTTTGACTTGGGTTAGCGGTTTTCCGCCGTCGGCAATCCAGTCTTGTATATAGGCGTCCATGGGGCCAAGGGCCAGCGCGCCGTATCGGGCGGGAGTCGCTACCGGTTCTTCCTGCTCGGCCTCAGCTTCCTCGACGACATCGTGTTCGGCCAGAAACGCTGAAACGTTAGTGATAACATTTAGATTCGCACCCTGAAAATTACTAATAAAGTGCTTGTCAGGGCCTTTGGGATCTTCTACGGCCAAGCCGAAGAAAAGCTCTTGGTCATGACCAGCCGGAAAACCTTTCATATTTTTGTCCTCTCTTGATATGTGTTAAATATCTTACAAACATGTTATACGCCCGGAGAGGCTAAGTTGTCAAATGATAAATGGTGGGCGAGGAGGGAATCGAACCCTCAATCCGTGAGGAACACGATTTTGAGTCGTGCGCGTATACCAGTTCCGCCACTCGCCCGCGCCAATTTGTGAAATTACCTTAAGCACATAGGCTATAAGGGGTAATTGTACTATACTTGAGGTCACAGGGCTAGTTTAGCCCTTGGTTTTGCTATGGCAGAAAACACCACTAACTCACCATTTGACGACTCGTCGCAACTGCCGCTGGAGGCTCCGGACGCTTTCACGGCGGCCGAGATGGTGCGCGCCAAGGTTTCGCGGGCCTACGGCAGTGAACCCGATGCCGGGCAGGAGTTGGCCGAATCCGAGGCCGCACCTAAGCGCAGTAAGCACCAGCAGTTCATGTACGACCTCAGCGCTTCGGGCAAGGACCTGGCGACCATCCAGACCGAGTGGCACGCTTACTACCAAGGCCTGCGCGACGAGGAAAAGCACCAGGTCTGGCAGGAGTTTTATGCCAGCCAGTCGCTGTTGACTCGGGCCGGCGACCCCCAACGCACTGCCGAGCACAAGCACCAGGCCGCCAAACGGCCCCAGAAATTGCGCGAGGCCCGCAGTGCCGATGAGATCCAGGCCGCGATTCGCGACAGCCTTACCGCGGGCGGCCAGCTGGAGGCCAAACACCACGTACAATCGCTGTTATTCGGCTTGGGCATGGGCTTTATCGTGCTACTTATTTTCCTGTTCGGCTTCTTCAACGAGGTCGTTATTGCTCCCTTTATCCAGCCTAGCCGCACCCAGGCCGCCACGCCGTTGATCATCAGCAGTGATAGCGTGGCGCCGACGGCCACGCCGGAGGTCATCATTCCCAAAATCAACGTCGAGATTCCCGTTAACTACGACCAAACCACGACCGACGAAAATGCCATCGAAAATTCGCTGGAAAGCGGCGTGGTGCACTATCCGACCACCGTGGTACCGGGCGAGACGGGCAACGCCGCCTTTTTCGGCCATAGCAGTAATAACATCTTCAACAAGGGCAAGTACAAGTTCGCTTTCGTGCTACTGCACACGTTGGTGCCGGGCGACACCTTTTACCTGACCTATAACACCAAGGTTTACGTTTACAAGGTGATCAGCCGGCAGATAGTCGAACCCGACCAGGTAGGCGTGCTGGGCCCGGTAGCCGGGCAAACGGCCACGGCCACGCTTATTACCTGCGATCCGCCAGGCACCAGCCTACATCGGCTGGTGGTGGTCGGGCAACAGATCAGCCCCGACCCAGGCGGCAACACCAAGCCCGTCGAAACGGGCATCACGCCCGCCAAGCCAAAAACACTGGTCGGCAACGGTCCGACGCTGTGGGCGCGCTACATCCACACCTGGGCGGGCAAATTGGTCACGCTGACCGTCTTGGTCGTACTGTTCCTGGTAGTCACGCGGTCGCTGAACTTCGGTATTAGCCGGCTGTTCCACTAGCGATCGGCCGGCGCCAACAGGGAAGTCTGGTCCAAATCGTACTGGCCAGGTGTGGCGGACGGGGCCAGGTTGTAAACGAAATTATAATTGGGCGCGAAAGCCGGCATGTAGCCGCTGACCGCCGGCACCAGCGAGCGGTGATTCAGGTTGTCGTAGTCGAAGACCTCCAGTTTGCCCTGGCTGACGTAGGCTAGCCGGTTACCGTCCATCCAGACGGCGTGGCTTTGTGGCGGATCGATCGGCGCCGTCGTGGTGTAGTTATTGCCAAGCTTGTTCAGCACGTCGTAAACGCCGAAGTGGTTGGCGTTTTCGGCCATGATAAACTGGGCGCTATCGGAGAAGCTCAGGTAGCTGACGCCTTCTACGCGCAGGACTTGCGAGGGGGTCGGCGCCGAGCCGGGCTGGCTGTCGATCTGGCCGGCCGGATCCTCGTAAATATAGACCCGGTTGTCACTGGCGGCGCCGGCGGCCACGTACATCGTGCCGCTGTGTTTGGCCAAGTCCACCAAGTAGCCGGTGCTGGCCGGCAAGGTACGTATATTCCAGGTTTTACTGCCGTCATTCAGCCGCACCGCGACTTTGCCGGCGGGGACGCCGCCGTCGGTCACGTAAAGCAAGGTATTATCACCGTAATTCTTAAAGGCCAGCACGCGCTCCAGGCGCGGTTTGGGGGCGGGAGCGCCCAAGCTAGCCGTTTGCAGGCTTTTTGTGGCCGGGTCGTAGAGGTAGTAGCGATCGTACTTGCGGTTATCGAGACTCAGCGTGACGGCCTTAAGCGACAGCGTCGTAGTCAGGTTTAGCGACTTGCCAGCATCCGTCCGGTCGATCAGGATGTACTCTGTTTTACCGTCGAAAAGATGCTCCAGCAGGAAGTGGCTGTTGTCGTCGGCCCATTCGCCGATTTGCCAGCCGTCGCTGGTGGCGGCCTTAGAGAGCAGGCCCGCCGGCAATGCCAGGCTAACCGGCGCCTTATCGGGATTCTTCAGGTCATAAACGTTGAAGTCGGTCAGCGTGGCGGCCGACTGCACGACCAGCCAGCGCTGGTCGGGGCTCTGCGTCAGCAGGCGCGGGGCTATATCGAGACCTGGTAATTTTTTAGTCGTCAAGGTTTTAGGAAACAGGAAAGGGTAGTCGAAGTGCTCCACGCTGTCTCCCTGTACGGTTATGGTGCGCTGCCAGTCATAATAGCCGTCCCTGGTGAGCTTGAGGTTGTAGACGCCCTCCGGCAATTCAAGCCTGGTGTTGGTCTTAACATTCTTAAGTTGGCCGTCGACGTATATATTGGCAGGGTGGGGGTGACTGGAAAAGAAGGTCAGGCCGCTCTGGATGACCACGCCCTTCTTCACGCCGTATCCCGAGGCGCTCTGGAGTAGAACCAGGGCCGCGATCGAAATAGCCACCGCCACCAACACGTAGCCGACCGTCATTATGACGCGGTCACGCAGTTCTCTTTTAGGGTCGAGATAGTCCATAGGTTTGTATTAAGTATGGATTGACTTGCCGGGAATCACAAGAGGGTTTAAGATGTAAGCATACCGCTTAAGCCGCATAGTAGGCATTATCGTGAGTAAAAGAAACACCACAATCGAAATAAACGGAAAACGCTACGACGCCTCGACTGGTGATCTATTATCGCCGGACGGTAAAGTCATGCGTAAAGCCGCTGAGCGACCGGTGGCGACCGCTGTTAAACCAGCCAAGCCGGCCGCACATCATACTGCCCGGCATACCGCCAAGCCGGCCGACGGCCATGCTCCTAAAGCGTCGCGGACACTTATGCGCAGTGCCGTCAAAAAACCCCTGCAAAGATCAACGCCCACCGAAGAGCCTTCGCTCAGCGTGGTGGTCAGCAAGTCGGTAACGCGCGTAGATAACACACGGCTTACCAAAGCCCAGCGGGTGCGGCGCAGTCAGCTGATCAGCCACTTTTCGCCGACCGTCATGGAACCCTCGGTGCCTGCCTACGTGCCGCCAGCACCGGTTTCAGCGCCAGAACCGCTAGCTAAAAAGCCACTCGCCCGAACCGGCGGCAAACCGCAGAGCAAGCCCCAGACCACCGCCGACCTGCTTGACCGGGCTCTGCAAAACGCCACCAGCTACCGCCAGCCCATCCATAAAAGCCGCAAAGCTAAGCGTGGTCGCCGCACAGCCGCCGGCGCCGCCGCGCTGGCATTGCTGTTAATAGTTGGCGTTGTGGGTAGCCGCCAGTTGCCGGCAGAGCGCCTGCGCACGGCCGCGGCCAAAGCCGGTTTTAACGCCACTCTGCCTGACTACCAGCCGGCCGGCTTCTCTTTGCAAAAACTCAACGCCGGGCCGGGTATCGTCGCCACTAACTTCCACAGCAACAGCGACAATCGCGTTTATACCATCACCCAACGGCAATCCACGTGGGATAGCATAGGCTTGCGCGACAATTTCGTGACCTCAATCGACGCCAATTACCAAACGGCGATCGCCGGTAGTCATACCGTCTATCTGTACAGCAACGGCAACGCCACCTGGATCAGCGGCGGCATCTGGTACATTATCCAGTCGCACGACTCGCTCAACCAGCGCCAGCTCGTCAACCTGGCCGCCTCGATGTAACGTATAATAGCTTCATGTCACAAGTCCGTACCCGTTTCGCTCCCAGTCCGACCGGCTTCCTGCACGTCGGCGGCCTGCGCACTGCCTTATTCTCTTGGCTTATAGCCAGGCAAGCGGGGGGTGAATTCGTCTTACGCATGGAAGACACCGACCGCCAGCGCCATGTCGAGGCCGCCGAACAACACATCTTGGATTCCCTGCAATGGCTGGGCTTGGAATGGGACGGGGAAATATACCGTCAAAGCCAGCGCCTTGATACTTATAAGGAATGGGGCCAAAAGTTGATTGACAAAGGGAGAGCCTACGCCGATCCGCGCAGTGAGGCGGAAATGCAGGCCTTGCGGGACCATGCCAAACAGTCAAAAAAACCCTTCCTGTGGCGCGACTGGCGCCCCGATAGCCCACCGGAGTGGGACGGTAGCCAACCCCTGCGCCTCAAATCCGAGCCCAAGGTTTATAGCTGGCACGACGAGGTAATGGGCGACTTAAGAACGCCTGTTGAAGGCATTGATGACTTCATTCTAATCAAGGCCGATGGCTACCCTACATATAACTTCGCCCATATAATCGATGACCACCTGATGGGCATCACGCATGTCA
>CAYRPQ010000019.1:0-10732 GCA_964426315.1 uncultured Candidatus Saccharibacteria bacterium | reverse complement strand
TAATGCGCGCCGCTTTTCGCGACGCCACCGGCGGTAGCGGCGCCGTCCAGGGCGGATCGACGATTACCCAGCAGTTGGTCAAGCTGAACGAGAACTGGACCAACAACCGCACTGTTACGCGCAAGGTCAAAGAGCTGATTCTGGCCGTCGAGCTGGAGCGTGAATATTCCAAAGACGACATCTTAACCGGCTATCTTAACATCGCGCCGTACGGAGGCCAGGAATACGGTATCGAAACCGCCGCCCGTGACTATTTCCAGGTCGACGCCAAAGAGCTGACGCTGGCCCAGTCGGCCATGCTGGCGGCCATTCCGCAGTCGCCCAGCTACTATTCGCCCTACGCCGGGCACGCCTACAACCCGGCCGTCAGCGCCGACAGCTTCAACCCGACGGCCATGCTCAGCCGACAGCACTACATCCTCGACCTTATGGTCCAACAGCACTACATAACCAAACAGCAGGCCGACGAGGCCAAGCAAGTCGATATCCTGGCCCAAGTCCACCAGCAATCGCCCAAATACGCCGGTATTAAGGCGCCTTACTTTGTCCTGGCCGCCAAGCAAGAGCTGGAGCAAACCTATGGCTCCAACCTGGTAGCCCGCGGCGGCTGGAAGGTCATAACCACCCTAGACTTGAACCTACAAAATAAGGCCGAGGGCCTGGTTGCCAGCAACTTGAACAACGTAGAAAGGAGGACGGCCGGCCTGGCGGACGAAGAAGCCAGCGTTACCGAAGACGTCCAGACGGGCCAGATTGTGGCCCTGGTGGGCGGCACCGACTTCAGCAACGAGGACCACGGTAAGATTAACTACGCCGCGACCTCCAAGATCGCCCCCGGTTCGAGCTTCAAGCCGTACGACTACACTACTTTGATAGATAACAATAATAACGTCGGTGCCGGCTCTGTGCTTTACGACAGCGAAGGCCCCCTGCCGGGTTATCCTTGCACCAAGAAAGGCGTTTTGCCCAAGAACGGCGGCGACTGCCTTAAAGACTACGACTTCCTACAACCGGGCCCGTTAACCCTGCGCTATGCCCTGGGCGGTTCGCGCAATATTCCGGCCGTCAAGGCCATGTACGAGGCCGTTCCCAACGACAAAAGCCCCAGCCATACCGACTCGGTTAACAAGGTTATTAGCACGGCTTCGGCCATGATGGATAACACTTACTTGCAGAGCAAACACCAGCAGGCCTACAACTGTTACCAGGGCGGCATCGACATCAACAACGCCACGGCGGCCGATACTACGCAATGTTACGGCGCAGCGGCCATCGGCGACGGCGCCTTCCTGCACCTAGACGACCACGTCAACGGCCTGGCCACACTGGGCCGATTGGGCAAAGCCATTCCCCGCACCTACATCATGAAAATTACAGACGCTTCGCAAAAAACAATTTACCAGTGGAAACAGCCGGTCGGCAAGCAAGTGGTCAAAGCCGACGCGGCCTTCATTGTCGACAATATGGCCTCCGACCCCAACGCCAGCTACCTGCCAGGCAGTTGTTCGGCCACCAATTGTACCCGGCTTTCGGGCGGCGGCTACAAGTTCCATCGCTACAACGGCTGGAATTTCGCCATCAAGACCGGCACCACCAACAACGGCTTCGACGGCCTGATGACCAGCTGGTCGAGCAAGTACGCCGTGGTTTCCTGGGTAGGCAACCACACCCGCAACGTCGACATCAGCTCGCGCACCGGCACGGCCATGGAATACCTGACCGAGCCGTTGACCCGGGGCATGATGGAAGCCGCCCACGACGGACTCAAGCCCGATAACTGGGTCCAGCCCAAAACAATCAAATCGGCCCCGGCTTTCATCGTGCGCAACCACGTCCACTACGGCGACATCGAGCCCAGTCCGGCCAACGACCTTTACCCGGGCTGGTACGCCGGCGGGGGCACCGTAAAGACCACGGCGCAAACCATCGATAAAGTCTCCGGTAAGGTAGCTACCAGCTGTACGCCGCCCGCCGCCAAAGAATTCGTCAGCAACGGCAACGCCGCCTCGTGGAACATAGACATCTTCAACGGCGGCCGGCAAAGCATCAGCAACGGCACCAGTGGCACCACCGGTGGCTCGGCGCCCACCGACGACGTCCATAACTGTAACGACAGCCCGCCAACTGTAACCCTGACGGCGCCCGACACCTGCGATACCAGCTGTACCATTACAGCCACCGTCACGCAGGGCACGCACCCATTCAATGATCCGGCGCACGCCCAATACCCGGGCACGCTTACCGTTACTCTCAACGGCCAGAGCATTTATTCGGCCGGCGTCAGCGACCCATCCGATTCCAAATCGTTCGCCTACACGCCGACTTCCTCGGGCAGTGGAACTTTAACAGCCACGGTTACAGACAGCGTCCTTTACTCCGGCAACGCGAGTCAAACGCTAAATTTTTCAAACCCCCCGCCTCCCACGGCGGGGATAACGGGCTTCACAGCAAAGGCGACCGGAAACACCACTAACTTCAGCTGGTCGGGCGGAAGCGGCACCTACACGGTGACTCGTAGCAACATACCTCTCTGCACCACCACAAGCACCCAGTGCTCAGCCAGCGGGCCACCCAATCCGGCGCCAGCAGGTTCTTCTGTAACTGTAACCGACACTACCGGCCACAGCGCCACGACTACCGTTCAATAGTCTTTAGTCTTTTTCGAGAAAGTCGTTCAGCGCACTGCGGACGTCGCTGACGCTGTAGAGTCCGGTGATTTTCCTGCCCTTGCCGCGTGATTGCGGGCCGATGACGCCGTCAAAGCCCAGTTTTTTGGCCTCGGCCAAGCGTTTGTCGACATGTGGCACGTGGCGGACCTCGCCGCTCAGCCCAACTTCGCCAAAAACTACGGCATTCTTCTTTAATTGCAGTCCTTTGGCCGCCGAGCCGATGGCCAGGCAGATGGCCAGGTCGGCCGCCGGTTCGCGGATCTGGATGCCGCCGACGATGTTTATGTATATGTCCTGGTCGGCCAGTTTGAGCTTGGTGCGGCGTTCCAGCATGGCTACTAAAAGATTAAGACGATTCAGGTCGAAGCCGCTGGCCGCCCGCTTGGGATAGCCGTAACTCGTGGGGTTGACCAAGGCCTGGACCTCGACTAACAGCGGTCGTGTCCCCTCCAGCGTAGCCAGGACTACCGAGCCGTCGCTGGCCTGCCGTTCCTGCAGTAGCGCCGCCGAGGGATTCTCGACGGTTTGCAGGCCGGTATCGGTCATTTCGAAGATGCCGGCCTCGTTCGTCGAACCAAAGCGGTTCTTAATGGCTCTCAGCAGTTTGAAACCGCCATAGCGGTCGCCCTCTAATTGCATAACGACATCTACCATGTGTTCGAGTACTTTCGGACCGGCGATACTGCCTTCTTTTGTAACGTGGCCAACCAGGATCAGGGCCGTATTGGCCTGCTTAGCGGCGGCGGTTAACAGCTGGGTGGAATTGGTAATCTGCGACACCGTGCCGGCCGCCGAGGCGATGGCGGCGGCGCTGACCGCCTGTATGGAATCTATAATGACCAGTTTGTACTGCCCGGCCGCGATGGTGGCGGCGATGTCGTCAGCCGAGTTGGCGGTGGCCAGTTGCAGGTCACTGCGCGTGGTGCCCAGGCGTTGGGCGCGCATGCCGATCTGGTGGGCCGATTCCTCGCCGCTGACATATAAAACCGGTGATTTGGCGGCCACGGCGTAAGCCAACTGCAAAAGCAGGGTACTTTTACCTATGCCCGGCTGGCCGGCCAGCAGGTTGACGCTACCGGCCACGATGCCCCCACCCAATACCTCATCCACCTCACCGATGCCGGTAGATAGCCGCCGGTTATCGGCCTTGAGCGAAGCCGCCACCGATTGCGGCTTTAGTACACTCCCCCCGGCCACACTGCCGGCGATGCCGGCCGATGTTAGCTGTTCCTCGATGGTATTCCACTCGCCGCACTGCGGGCAACGGCCGCTCCAGGTGCTCTGGACGGCGCCACAATTGGCACAAACATAACGCTTAACCGGCTTTTTGGCCATCAACACTCCTCATTACCACCAGTTTACCACCCAATAATTAACTATCTATTAATTGTCGAGGCAGTGGGAGTTAATTCTTTAACCAGCTGATCTTCTTCTAGGGCCACGGCGTTACGGCTGGTCACCAGCTGGTTGTACTGGTCAATGAGCCGCTGTACGCGCTGTACTTCGGCGTTATACGAGTCAACCAGGGCGTTGTAAGCCGGCACGCCGGCGTTGTAGGCCGGCACGTCACTGTTCCGCAGGCTATTCAGGTTCCTCTGCTGGGTTGTAATCTGGGCCTGCTTATCTTTCAAATCGGCCTGCCCGGAGTCGATTCGAGTTTTCAGGTCGGCCAGCTGGCTGTCATCCTGGGCGATAATGGCCTTGCGCGATGTGAACTCGGCCTGGTATTGGGCGGCGTAGGCCGCTACCTGAGCCCGGTTGCCGAAATACTTCTTATAATATTGCTCCAAGGGCGCCGGCAGGTTGGCGATTTCGGTGCCGAACACCGAGTGCATCTCGTTGACCACGTCGTTGGGTTCGCTTTTTTTGTAGGCGTCGATGGTTTTCAGGATACGGTCATCGTGCAATTGGTGTTTGTAGTAATCCTCCAGCATGGCGTCGACCCTGTTACGTTCGCTAGTACTCAGGCGATCGTA
This sequence comes from uncultured Candidatus Saccharibacteria bacterium, assembly GCA_964426315.1. Taxonomy (GTDB): domain Bacteria; phylum Patescibacteriota; class Saccharimonadia; order Saccharimonadales; family UBA4665; genus UBA5150. The sequence continues at coordinate 6,087 of CAYRPQ010000019.1, read as the reverse complement.
GGCGGCGTGCAACATTTCGTGGCCCGCCGTGACCTGTTCGACGCCGTCCAAGCGGCTGTCGCTGACCCCCAGCAGGAAGATACCCGACTGGCCGCCGTGGTAACAACCCAGCACGATGGTCTGCTCGCCGCCGTTATTGGGACAGGAGTCGCCAAAATCGCCCTTACTGCTAACGACAGGTTCGTTAACGTAAAAAACTTTGCGGCCATAGTTTGTCATGGTGTCCTGATCGGCCAGTTGGGCGATAGCGGCTGGCGCCTGGTAGTTGCGCAAGCGCCACCAGTCAAAGAGGTTCTGGCGGTTGGCGGCCACCAGCCCCAGCCCCGCCAGCCACACGACCAGCAAAAGCAGAGTGCCAAGCCGGCTGGAAGTTCGTGGTTTGCGGTAGTCTTTATTCGGTGACGATGGCATAGTCAAGCGCGCCTTTTTTGGCAGCTACCTGAATGATATCACCTTTTTCGAACTTGTCGTCGAGCAGTTCGTGGGCCAGGTGATCCTCGATAGTGTCCTGGATCAGCCGACGCAGGGGGCGGACGCCGTTGTGGGCGTCATAGCCGTTTTCCAGCAGGAATTGTTTGGCGCCGGTCTTCAGTTGCACGCTGAGGCCTTTGCGCTGGAGGCGGGCCTTGAGCTCGTCAATTTGCAGGTCGATGATCTTGTAAATGTCCTGCTTGGTCAGGGCCCGAAAGACGATGGTCTTATCGATGCGGTTGAGCAATTCAGGACGCAGCATCTTCTTAAGCTCGTCGCGAACGCGGGATTCGTTGAGTTCGTGCAGGGCGTCGAGGTCTTTCAGGTCGCCGGGTTTGGTGGCATGGAAGCCCAGGTTGGCCTCTTTTTGTAGCTTTTCGGCGCCAATATTGCTGGTCATGATGACGATGGTGTTGGTGAAGTCGACGCGGCGGCCCTTGGCGTCCGTTAAATAGCCGTCTTCCAGCATCTGTAACAGCATGTTGAAGACGTCGGGGTGGGCCTTTTCGATCTCGTCGAACAGTACCAGCGAGTAGGGTTGGCGGCGGATCTTATCTGTTAATTGGCCGCCTTCTTCGTAGCCGACGTAGCCGGCCGGCGCGCCAACGAGGCGCGACACATTGTGGTGTTCGTTGAACTCGGACATGTCAATCTTAACCAGCGCTTCTTCACTGCCGAAGAACTCGCGGGCCAGCACCCGGGCCAGCTCGGTTTTACCAACGCCGGTCGGGCCCAAGAAGATAAACGAGCCGATGGGCCGCTTATGGCTACTAATGCCGCTACGGTTACGGCGCACGGCCTTGGCTACGGCCTCGACGGCCTCGTGTTGGCCGACGATGTACTTACTTAAGCTCTTTTCGAGCGTTAGCAGGTATTTGGCCTCAGAACGGATGACCTTTTTAACCGGAACGCCGGTCATGCGGGCTACCACGTCGGCCAGGTCTTCACTGCTAACATTCAGGCGCTTGGTGCGCTTGGTGTCGGCATGCAATTTGGTCAGTTCGTTGTGAATCTGCGAGGCGCGGGTTTTACTGCGGGCGGCGCGTTCGTAATCTTCGGCGTCAACGGCTTCCTCGATCTGGGTACTGACCAGTTTGAGCTCTTTCTGGAGGGCCCGGGCTTCGGGGCTGGTGATGCCCTTGTCGATGCGCAGGTGGGCGGCGGTTTCGTCGATCAGGTCGATGGCCTTGTCAGGCATGAAACGGTCGTTAATGTAGCGCTTGGCCAGGTTGACGGCGTCTTCCAGCACCTCGTCGCTCAAAACAACGCCGTGGAAGTTCTCGTAGTGCTTGCGCAGGCCCTTTAGAATGGCCAGTGTCTCGCCGGGGGTGGTTTCGGGCACCTGGATCGGCTGGAAGCGGCGCTCTAAGGCGGCATCCTTCTCGATGTGCTTGGTGTATTCGTCGGTGGTGGTAGCGCCGATCAACTGGATTTTGCCGCGGGCCAAGGCCGGCTTTAGAATGTTGCCGGCGTCCATGGCGCCTTCGGCGGCGCCGGCGCCGACGATCAGGTGCAGTTCGTCTATAAAAACGATGGCCCGGCGGTCTTTTTCTAGCTCGGCCATGACCTTTTTGAGGCGCTCTTCGAACTCGCCACGGTACTTGGTGCCGGCGATCATGCCGGCCAAGTCTAGGGTGACTATGCGCTTATCGAGCAGGCTGTCGGGCACGTCCTCGGCGATAATGCGTTGTGCCAGGCCTTCGACGATGGCCGTCTTGCCAACGCCGGGCTCGCCGATCAGCACCGGGTTATTCTTGGTGCGGCGGTTCAGAATGGTGATAACGCGGCGGATCTGGTTTTCGCGGCCGACCACCGGGTCGAGCTTGCCCTGGCGGGCCAGCGCCGTCATGTCACTACCAAAGAAGTCCAGAGCCGTCTTCTTGCCCTTTTTGCCACGCCGCTGGCCGGTGGCGCCGGCCTCGTGCTCTTCGTACTGCTGGCGGTTTAAGAACTGCTCCAGCTCGCCGGTTAGGGCGTCGACGTTGACGTTCATGTCACGCAGTAAAATGGTGGCGCGGGCGTTCTTCTGCGACAAAATGCTGTACAGGATGTGCTCGGTGCCACAGTATTCCTGGCTGTAATCCTGGGCCACGTCGTAGGCCATTTTTAATGTAAGTTTAGCAGTCTCAGATAAGCCCTTGGCGCCGACGTTAACGACCAGGGTTTTAGGCGTCATGTTAAGCGCCAGGCGGGCCCGGTCCAAAGTAATGCCAGTCTCTTCTAAAATTTTGGCGCCCATACTGCCCTCTTGGGCCAGCAGGCCTAGTAATAAGTGCTCGGTGCCCACATAGGCACTGCCGAAGCTGCGGGCGATGGCGTCGGCATGCTTCAGGCTTTGCAGGGCGTTGTTGGTGAGGTGATTTAGAAATTCCTGGAAGTCGGGTGAGTTGGGCATCATGGCTTTTTTCTCCTACATCCATAATACCACTTGGCACTCGCAGGTCAAGAGTGCTAATTTACTCTGTTAGCACTTATTCGCCGTGTTCTTCAATGGCTTCCAGGAGGGAGCCTTCGAGCTCGCTTTTCTTCTTTAATTTGGGCTGCTTGGGTAGCTCTTTGGTTTCGACTTTGGCGTCGGTGGTTTCCTTTTCGGGGGCTTCATCGGTGGTGCCAGCTTTTTCACCTTCGATGTCGAGTTCGTAGCCGGTTAGCTTGCTGGCCAGGCGGACGTTCTGCCCAGCCTTGCCGATGGCGATGCTCAGCTGGTCTTCGGGTACGATGACGCGAGCTTTCTTATTCTTCTCGTCAATCACCACTTTGGCGACCTTGGTCGGGCTGAGGGCCTGGGTAATGTACTCGGCCGGTTCTTCGGCCCAGACGATGATGTCGATCTTCTCTTGCTCGCCGACTTCGCTGACAACGGCGTTAACACGCGTGCCGTGGCCGCCTACGAAGGTGCCGACGGGGTCGACGCCGGGCACGTTGCTGGCTACGGCGATCTTACTGCGCACGCCGGCTTCACGGGAGATGCCCTTAATTTCGACGGCGCCCGATTCCATTTCGGGAACCTCGCCACGGAACAGCCATTCGATGAATTCCTTGTTGCCACGGGAAACCACCAGCTGGGGGCCGCGGAAGCCGCGCTCGACGTCTTTTAGAAAGACCTTGAGGCGCTGGCCGGGATAGTAACGCTCGCCCTGGATCTGTTCACTGCGCGGCATGATGCCCTGGGCTTTGCCGAGGTCGATGCGGGTGATGTTGCCTTCGACGCGGGCCACGGTGGCGTTAATGACGGTGCCGATCTTGTCTTCGTATTCGGCCATAACGATCTCGCGCTCGGCCTCGCGCAGGCGCTGTAGAATCACCTGCTTGGCGGTTTGGGCGGCGACGCGGCCGAAGGTCTCGGCCTTTTCGTGTATTTCGATGGATTCGCCGATTTTGGCGTTTTTGCGCCGCACCTGGGCTTCCTTAAGGCTGATTTGCTCGGTGGGGTGCTCGACTTCTTCGACTATCTCTTTAGTAACGTAAGCATCGACGTCGCCGGTGTTGAGGTTCATGGTAACGCGGATTTCCTGCTCGCGGTCGCCGTAGTCGCGGCGGTAGGCGGCGGCCAGGGCCTGCTCGACTACTTCCTGCACGGTTTCTTCGGGCAGGTTTTTTTCTTCGGCGATCGCGCGAATGGCGACGGCCAGTTGTTTCATGTCCAAATCCATTTGGACTCCTTTCTTTAACTTATTCCAAATTGTAGTGTCCTGATAAGAAAAAAGCCGACCACTTCGGCCGGACTTGTTCAAATTTTAGCGTAGTTACGGCTGATAGTCAATCTAGCGTGTGTAGAAGATCTTGTCATACACCTGCATGAGATCGCCGATTTCGGTGCCGGTCACAGGCTGGGCGGGGGACATATGTAGCTCGCCGCGCACAAAATCCGGGACATCATTGGTTTCGACCCACCTATATGCATCTGGGTATTCGCTAACCGGGAAAGCCTCTAGGGCATGACGGCCGGCCGCAAAATAGCTAGAGTTCGTGTTGTAATAACCTGGGAATTGTGCCGCTTCACGCTCTGCAAAAGCCTCCTCAAACGCCTGGAATTGAGTTTTGGTACCGTCATAAAGCTTAACAACCAATGAAAGTCCTTCGTAGCCAGTTATCTTGCCGTCGTGAAAGCTGAGCGGGTGCTTGAGCATTGTGGCATTAGGTTGGCAAGCGTGCGTCATGGCATGCAAAACAGTATTGCGGAGGTTCGGCGCATTACTAAGCTCCATATGCCCAGGGCTTGTTACTTCTAGAGTAGTGTCGACGCTACCATCAGCGTGAGTTAGTTTCTCCTGGTGACGGTATGGACTGACTGTCACGCTACGGCCGCAGCCATATTTACCGAACCAGTCCTTGGCAGCTTGGCGGATAACAGCATCTTTTCGCTTGCCCCAGAAAGACGGATTCTCAATATGCATAGACAGCCTGAATTGTGGGGTCACTTGTGGGGTATTTGCTGGTGCCGATTTTGCTGGTTGCGGCGAGCTTACCTTATGACCACCTTTTTCTGCTAGGGTGGTCGCACCGGCAACTGCCGCCGCGGATACGGCTAAGGCTGTTATGCCCTGCCTTAGGGTGCGGCGTCTGGCTAATTTGTTAGCTTCCTGGAGGCGCTTTTCTTCGCGCGGTCGCAAACGACCCGCCTCTTGGCGGCGTGCCTTAAGCTTGGCCTTGGTATCGACAGCTTCGTACTCTTCTTGAGTGCCACCGACGAATTCCCAAAATTTCATAACTTAATAATCATACATCATTTGTCTGTGTTTGTCAATGAGCCACCAGAGGTGTTAACATAGAGTTATATGGGTAAAAAAGTCACAAGGCTGTACGAGCAGTTCCAGCCCGAGCAATACGATTTGGCGCTCGATGTTGATCCGGAGGCCATGATATTCAGCGGCAAGGTGACTATTCGCGGCAAAAAGACCGGCCGGCCGAGCCAGCGGCTGACTTTCCACCAGAAAGACCTGAAGATCACTAGCGCCACTGTTACACAGCACCATAAAACCGGCGATGTGCCGGTGATTATTAAGCGTATTAACAACCAGAACAGCCTCGATGAAGTACGCTTACACGCCGAGGGCATGGTTTACCCCGGCGAATACACCGTAGTTATGGAGTTCGCAGGTGCGATCACCCGGCCCATGAACGGCATTTACCCCTGCTTGTTTACGCACGGCGGCAAAGAGAAGAAGCTGGTCGCCACCCAGTTCGAAAGCCACCACGCCCGCGAGGCCTTCCCCTGCATCGACGAGCCCGAAGCCAAGGCCGAATTCGATTTTACGCTGACCAGCCCGGGCGGCCAGACCGTTATTGGCAATACGCCTATTAAGAAACAGAAAACGACCGGCAAAAAGCAAACGACGACCTTTGAAACGACGCCCAAGATGTCTACTTATCTGCTGGCCTTCGTGTTCGGCGACATGAAGTACCTGGAGGCCAAAACTAAACACGGTGTGCTGGTGCGCACCTACGCTACGCCCGACAACGTCAAGCACACCAAGTTTTCACTGGACGTGGCCGTTAAAACGCTTGAATTCTATAATGAATACTTCGATATTCCCTACCCGTTGGAGAAGTGCGACTTCGTGGCCCTGCCCGACTTCGCCAGCGGCGCCATGGAGAACTGGGGCCTGATAACTT